>JBAUEK010000142.1:0-4242 GCA_049678565.1 Methyloceanibacter sp.
GCACCGAGATCCATGAGCAGGAAGGCAAAATCGTAGAGGATGTCGATGGTCGCGATCGAATCATCGAACTCGATGGCGTCGAACAACACCGGCTCGCCTGCGATCTCGACGATGTTGCGCAGATGCAGATCGCCGTGGCAGTGGCGCACATAGCCGCCGAGCGCACGCGCTTTGAGCAGCGAATCGAACGAATCAAGCGCTCCGAGACTGAGGCGGTGGACCTGGCCGAGAGTTTCGGGCGCAATGGCCTGCCCTTGCGCGGCAAGCGTGCGCTCATTGTCCTCGACCACGGCGCGCAAGGCCGAGACGCTCTCCTGTGGCGCCAGAATCCGATCCGCACTCCGATGAAAAGTTGCAATCGTCTGAGCCAGCGGCGGCATGAGCGTCAAGGGCAGACGCTTGTCCTCGGCCATCCGGTCGAAGAGGCTGGACTGTTTGAACCGGCGCATGGTCAAGACCCATTCCACCGCATCGCCCGATCCACCGAGGCGAAATTCGCTGTTACGACCTCGCGTTACAGGAACAACTTCCAAATAAAGTTGAGGTGCGGTGCGGCGGTTGAGGGCGAGCTCGTGCAAACAGGCAAGCCGCCGTCGCTCAAGCGTCGAGAAGTCGAGAAAAGGGTATTTGACCGCACGCTTCACTTTGTAGGCGCGATCCCCGGCTAAGAACACAATCGACGCGTGCGTCTCGATGCGATCAACCCTGGCGGGTGCCGAATCGTAGGCCTCGGGCGAAGCCATGAAGTCAAGCACCTTCGCCTGGTCGAACTGCACCTCCACCATCGTGCCAAGATAGCACAGCAAGCGTGGTCGTTTGGCCACAGGCCTCAGAATCGAAGCCGCTCCGTTGCTCTGCGACCCTCCAACGGCACGCGTTTTCATCGCGCCCGTCGACTAGAATTCAAGCCTGAGCTTCGGTCACATTTCGAAAAATACAAAAACAAGCCCACGCAAAGTAGTGCGTCACTGGCGGTGGAAAACGCCAGTGGCTCTTGGGAACTCCGCGGGTAGGGATCGCCGAGGGCTAGTGCGTCGACAATGTTCTTTTCACGACTCTTCGCTTTGCCGCGCTTCGTGTCTCACAACGGAGACGGACTACTTCGTGATCAAGCTCTTGCCCGACCAATCAACCATCAGGCTCCACTGATTGAGCTTAAGCGTCGACAGCATCGCCTTCGTTGGGTCTGATCGCGGCCCAGCGAAATCCCCTGCTTTGAGCTACCCCCCTCTTTAGCGTTGCCGGCACTTGCTCCGGGGCGCGCATTGAGGATGGTTTGGGTGGCGAATTTCTGTGTTAAGCACCGGGGAGTTGGAAGGCACACCCGGTGGGTCATGCGTGACATCTTGCCGTTCATTCTGTGTGGGGGAGCCGGCACCAGGCTTTGGCCGCTGTCGCGCGAGGCCTTCCCCAAGCAATTCCACCGACTGACCGGGCCTGAGTCGCTGTTTCAACAGACCTGTCGCCGACTGACGGGAGATCTGTTCGGAGATTTCTCGGTCCTCAGCAACTATCAGCATCGCTTTCTTATTCTGGAGCAGTTGCAGGAGATTGGCGCCAGCGCTGCCAGTATCGTGCTTGAGCCTCAGGGTCGGAACACCGCGCCCGCAGCCTGCATTGCCGCGCTGATCGCGAGCCGGACTGATCCAGACGCGCTGGTGCTGCTGGCGCCCTCCGACCACAGCATCGGAGATGCGAGTGCCTTTGCCCAAGCCATCAGCATTGGCGCCGATGCAGCGCGAGAAGGGAAACTGGTCACCTTCGGCGTCGAACCGGACTGTCCTCACACCGGCTACGGCTATATTGACGCCGACCAGGGCGGGGGAGCCAATGCCGTTCTTGTGGTGAAGCGCTTCATCGAAAAGCCGTCACGAGAGGCTGCCGAGACCTATCTCGACAGCGGCTTCTATTGGAACGCTGGGATATTTTTAGTCAGCGCCACGGGCCTGTTGGAGTTGTTTCAGGCGCACGCACCCGAAATTCTGAGGCTCTCCCGCTGTGCTCTCAACGAGTCGAGCACAGATCTCGGCTTTCGGCATTTGGGCAAGACCTATACCCAAGCGCCGTCCATTTCCCTCGACTGCGCCATTGTGGAGAAAGCCGAAAACATAGTCTGCGTACCGCTCAACACGTCCCGGAGCGACGTTGGCTCCTGGTCGGAAGTGTGGAACTTCCTGGACAAAGACTCTTGCGGCAACGTGGTGAAGGGTGAAGGCAAGGTGTTGCTTGAGGATACGCGCAACAGCTTCGCCTATAGCGATCACGCTTGCGTCGCCCTCGTCGGCGTCGAAAATCTGGTGGTGGTGGCCATGGGCGATGCGGTGCTGGTCGCATCGAAAGACCACGCTGAAGCCATCAAGCTTATCGTCGATCAGCTCAAGGGCAATGGCCAGGACATCGCTTTGCAGCATAGTCGTGTCTATCGGCCTTGGGGCTGGTATCAAGGTCTCAACCGCGGAGACCGGTACCAGGTGAAATGTATCATGGTTAAGCCCGGTGCCAAATTGTCGCTACAAAGCCACCATCACCGCTCCGAGCATTGGGTCGTAGTCCAGGGCACGCTTGAGGTAACCAGAGGCGAGGAAACCAGTTTCCTCACCGAGAATCAGTCCACCTATATCCCCATCGGCGAAAAACACCGCTTAGCCAATCCGGGCAAAGTCCCCGCATTTCTTATCGAAGTTCAGTCCGGCCCGTATCTGGGTGAGGACGACATCGTCCGATTCGAGGACATCTATGGGCGGCCTTCAACGGAATAGTCTCTATACGGAAGGAGGCGATTTCCTTCGGCTTGTTTTGGCCCGACTTCCTTCGTACAGATATCAGTCCTTGCCATCGCATCTCTGGTTGGTCAGGACGGCCCCAAAATTGGGATTACCGCTCGTATCACAGCTCTGATCCTTGTTAGCCCGGTTCTTGGGGTCGGGGATCTCTGCTATTGCTGGTGTGGAGTTCGAAGGGCTTTACGTGAAAAGTAGCACTGCGCTTGCTTCGCATTTTGGGCTCAATCCTACCCTGGCGCTGTCAGAGCAGGAGCGTTGGTATGTTGCCCGCACGCTGCCTCAGCGCGAGCTCCACGCGGGGAAGCAGCTCGAGAATCAAGGCTTTCGCGTCTTCCTGCCGTGCTATTGGAAGAGCCGCCGTCATGCCCGCAGAGTTGAGACCATCTCCGCCGCCTTATTCCCACGCTACATCTTCGTGATCCTCGACCGCACGCGAGATCGCTGGCGCTGTATCAATGGCACGTTGGGCGTGGAGCGATTGCTCATGCAAGGCGGGGAGCCGCAGACAGTGCCTCACGGCGTGGTCGAAGGCCTGATCAACGCTGCTGACCCAAAGGGTTTTGTGCAGTTCCACCTTCATCTGAAGGAAGGGCAGATGGTCAGGGTGACGGCGGGGCCATTCGCCGATCTGGTTGGGCAATTACAACAGCTCGACGAGAATGGTCGCGTTAGAGTGTTGCTGGAGATCATGGGAGGAAAGGTGCGGGTCACCCTGCCGCAAACATTGGTGGCTCCCAATTGAAAGACTCCGGGTCCGCGCCCCTGTTCCTCCTTTTAGATGAGCTCGCAGCCCCCAATGGCTACTGAACAGCCTTGTCCAGACGATAGCCGATCCGGTCGATTTTTCTGAAGCAAGTTCCGCTGCCCACGCCTTGCGCTTGGCGCTTGCCACCAAGAGCCGACTTCTTTGCCGCATGTTCGAGAGCGCGGTCAAACTTGAGCAAGGCGTGCAAGGCGTGGTCGACCCGTGCTATTGGAGAGCGGCGAAGGGGTGATGCAAAGCGTAGCAACGATGTCTAGTAGGGCTCCATCGTGATCGCTGAATGGTCAAGCTGGCTCTCGCGATCGCCTTCTGTTCGTCGGCCTGTGATCAAACTCTGGCGCGTCTTACTACGTGTCCAGCGAGCGACGTTTGCACACGCGGTCCTGGTGGTGTGTAGGCGCGATGGGCATGTGCTTGTATGGTCATCGTCATGCGGACGACTGCGGCTTCCAGTCAAGCAACTCGATGCCTGGATCCCTATCACCACTCAGGTTGAAGAGTGGCTAGAGCGATTGTCGCCACAGAGCTCTGTCCCAGCCCTCGTAGCGGTGGATGGGACCCCTGGGCGTGAAGGCGTTACCTTCCTTTATGCTGCGAATGTCGACCCAGGTCGTGCCCAAGGCGGTGAAGAGGTTTGGCTCGAGCCTGACATTGCTGCCTCTCGCCTTAACGGCAACGATGGCCGGCTCCTTCTCC
>JBAUEK010000143.1:0-3077 GCA_049678565.1 Methyloceanibacter sp.
GATCGCATCAAAATGTGGCCGACGCGCTCAGGCGCGTCGCGCCCAAGACCCGGAGGCCAGGTCATGCGCACGATACTCTTGCTTTGCTTTGTACTCCTGACCCCAGGTGTTGCGTGGACACAAGGCCTGTCGGACCGCATCCCGCCGGTCGAGAATGAGTGTGTGGTCCTGGTCCACGGTCTCAACCGCGGGGATGGGTCGCTTTTTCTGATGGAGCGGCTGCTTTCCGCGGCGGGCTATCAGGTCGTGAATCTCGACTATCCCTCACGCAGCGCGACCATCGACAAACTCGTCGGCTACCTGGCCGATGCGGTCGCTGCTTGCGACGACCGGACCGTGAACTTCATCACCCATTCTCTCGGCGGAATCCTTGTACGCGGCTGGATCGGCATGAACGATAGGGGCAACCTCGGGCGTGTCGTCATGTTGGCGCCTCCAAATCAAGGCTCCGAACTGGTCGACGCGATGGCCGATCTCGCCCTTTACCGCTTCATCACTGGCCCCGCCGGCCAGCAACTCGGCACCGACGAGGAGGGCGGCCCGGCGCGGTTCGGCCCAGTCGATTTCGACCTCGGCGTGATCGCCGGAGACCGATCGCTGAACCCGGTGTTCTCCGCCATGATCCCCGGCGAGGACGACGGGGCTGTTTCGGTCAAAAGCACAAAGGTCGAAGGGATGGCTGATCACGTCGTCCTTCCGGTCACCCACACCTTGATGATGAACAATCCGCTGGTTATCGCGCAGGCGATGATCTTCCTGCAAACTGGGCATTTCGATCACGCGTTGACCTATCGCGAATTGGCGCGCCGCTTGACCCCAAAGTGATCAGAGATTTTCGCGGCAGAGATGAGTCGGGCCGTTACCAGGATCCACTGTGCATGGCCGCTTCGGTATCGAGTTCCATGGCGAGCTGCTCTGCGTCTTCGTCGTTCCAGTCGTGGGGGGCAGTAACTGCCGTCCATGCCTCGATATAGTCCGCCACCGCGTAGTTGTGTCCGTGTCCCGGCGGCACGGCCGCGGCAAGCATCATGTCGATCCCCACCTGCAACGCGGTGACGATCGGGAACCATTGCAGCAGGGGAGAGACATCCTCACCGCGGGGAGGGATCATCCATTGGGGCTGCCGGTAGAACATGCTCTCTTCGAAGAAGACGATCGCATCGCTGGGATGGACGATATAGACGATCCGCACCTGCCCCCAATCGTCGCGGGATTCGGTGGCGCTGTCGCCGTTACCGATTACGCGAAAGTTTGAACCATCCTCGAAGACCGGCCGCCAAGGTGGCGATCTTTCGTCCCGGTCGCGCTGGATCGCGCGCCAGATGCGGTTGCGAAAGGGCGGTCCTGCCCAGACGGCACCGTCGAACGAGGCCCCGAGCCAGGCGTGTATCGGGGGTGAGTCCTCCGATCCGAGCGAGCCGAGACTGAGGCCGAAAAGATAGAGCTTCGGCCGCTTGTCCTCCGGCAGGCTCTTCCAGTAGCGATAAATAACCCTGAATACGGCGGCAGCGGATTTTTGCGAGCGGCCGGGTTCAAGGATCAATGACAACGGGCTCTGCAGATAGGAATACTGAACGGCAACGGTCGCGACGTCGCCGCCCTGCATAACTTCCAGCGGCGCGATGCCGTTGTTGTCGACCCAGCCGGTGCCCGTTGGCGTGGCGATCACCAAGATCGAGCGCGAGAATGCGCCCATGCGGATCAGATCGTCGAGTGCCGCTTCCGCCTGCTCCTCGGGTGAGTCAGCCGTGCGTAGTCCTGCGTAGATCCGGATCGGCTCAAGCGCCGGGCGGCCGGTGAACGCCTCAATCTCAGCCCCTCTCGGTCCCTCCGTCACGAAACGCTTGCCGGCGCGGCCAAGATCTTGCCACGCGATTTGAGAGCCGGGACCACCCGATCGCGTCTCTTCGGCCGGCACGGATGCGCCAGGCGGATTGGTGACATCCGTCAGCGCCTGGGCGCGGTCGATCGCGCTGATCGTGGCGCTGACCAACGTGCCGTTCACTAAGGTCACCAACAGCACAGCGAAGACCACAGCCCCGAGCAGCGCGGCGATCCTTCTTGGCACCCAGCGGTAGACAATTGCCGATGCTGCGCGGAACCCGACAATCAATAGACGTCCGATCAGCATCAACAGAACCGCAACGACCCCCGCGATCAGGATCACCAGCAGCAGGTTGGCGGGCTCTGCCGGCGGCATGCTCATACGGGCGCGGACTTCGTCCTGCCAGGTGGCAGCTTGCGGAATGTAGACGGCGGCGGCAATCGCGCAGGCCAGTGCAAGCACGATATTTGCCGCTCGCCACCAGGGCCGTGGCACTTCCGGCAGTTCAAGATAACGCCACAGCACCAAGCCGCCATGGCCGATGGCGTAACCGATGAAGAAGGCCAAGCCGCCGACGAGACCCTGAAAAATCGGAGGGCGCGGCACTAATGAAGGCGTGAAAGTCAGGACGAAAAAAGTAAAGCCTAGAAAGAGCCCGGTGAAAGAGGGGAGCCACCAGGGGGGTAGTCTGGATTCGTCCGCAGGGCCTTTGCGCTCGATCATGAGTGAAGTCTTCCGAAGTTGGACTTTTAGGTCGAAGAAAAGTTGAGCAGTTGCAGGAGGCACTCGAAGACCCTGAAATCCGGGATGAGGCCATTCAAATCCTGCGTAGCCTCCTCGAAAGCATCGTCGTCGCGCCCGTCGAGGGCGGTTTCGAAGTGGAGATCGTCGGCGAGATTGCCCAGATGATCAAGATCGGCTTGGGAAAAGGCAAAAAGAATGGGCCCGTCCTCAATGAGAGGATGGCCCGTTCGGTAAAGGTGGTTGCGGGGGCTCGAAGCCACCTATACCGAACAAGGGTTCATCATGGGCAGAATGCCGGAAACAGGCCGTAATCTGCGGCCTGGAGCGGCACTGATGTGCTGATGACCTATGTCGGAGCCGTGAGCATGTCTGCTTCTGGACGATTTTGTTGATTTAGTCAGGCATGCGCCGCGCGGTGGCGTCCGCTTTTGATAGGAGCGGACGTTTCGGTTCCGGCCTTGAGCCGGATGGCGGCCTGTTTCGGTTGTATCCGGCTTTCTGGTGATCG
>JBAUEK010000144.1:0-9819 GCA_049678565.1 Methyloceanibacter sp.
CGCCTCGCCAATCTCGCCAGGCTCCGCCACCCGATGTCGGTCGACCTCTATGTCGAGCAAATTATCGCCGAGGCGCGCTGCGTCGTCATCCGCCTGCTCGGCGGCCTCGATTATTGGCGCTATGGCGTGGAAGAAGTAGCCCACGCCGCCCGCTCCCGGGGCATCCCTTTGGCGCTGCTGCCGGGCGAGCCGCGCCCGGATTCGCGCCTGGCGGAACTCTCCACCGTATCGGAGGCGGTGCTGGCACGGCTCGACTCCTATTTCGCCTCGGGCGGACCGGAGAATATGCGCCGCGCCCTTGGTCTGATGGCGCATCTGGCGGACCAAGCGCCCGACCATGGCCTCGCCGCCGAGCCGGTCGCAGCCTATGGCGAGTATTGCCTCGACCTTACGCAGAGCCCGGAACGCCCGCTCGCCGTGATCGTGTTCTACCGCGCCTATCTGCTCGCCGCCGATCTCGCCCCCATCGAGGCCCTGGCACACGCGCTCGACGAGCAAGGCCTCCATGTCCGCGCCCTCTATGTCGGCAGCCTGAAGGATCGCGACACCGGCCACTTCGTGGCATCGTGTTTGCGCGACTGGGCCCCACACATCGTGCTCAACGCCACCTCCTTCTCCGCTCGCCTCGACGACGCGCCATCGCCGTTGGAGGCGGCCGGCGCGCCGATCTTGCAACTGGTGCTCTCAGGCTCCGGCCGGGAAGCCTGGCAGGACTCGGCGCGGGGTCTGTCGCAGACCGATCTCGCCATGCAGGTGGTGCTGCCCGAGCTCGACGGCAGGCTGCTGACCGCGGCGATCTCGTTCAAGGGCGAGCACACCGAGGTCGAAGGACTTGAGTTCGCCCGTGTCGCGCATCAGCCCGCCGCGGACGGTATCGCCGCCGCGGCGCGAAGCGCGGGCGCCTGGGCGAGGCTCGCGACCACGCCGCGCTCGAGGCGGAACCTGGCGCTGGTGCTGTCGGATTATCCGGGCGCGGCGGGTCAAGCCGCCCACGCCGTGGGCCTCGATGCCATCGCCAGCAGCGTGGAGATCTTGGGGCTGCTTGAACGCGAAGGCTTCGATATGGGCGGCACGCTCCCCGATGGCGACGCCGTGGTGGCGGAGCTGTGCGAGGCCGCGCCGGCGCCATTCCTGTCGCTTCCCGACTATGAGTTCCTGCTTGCCGGTCTCGACCCCGTCGCGCGCGCCAAGATCATGGCGGCGTGGGGGGCGCCGGCGGACGACCCCGCGATCCGCGATGGGCAATTCACCTTGCGCTTCGCCCGTCATGGCAAGCTCGTGGCCGCGATCCAGCCTGACCGCGGCAATGTGCTCGATCGCAAATCGAGCTATCACGATCCGGACCTTCCGCCCCGCCACGTCTATGTCGCCTTCTATCTCTGGCTGCGGCAGGTCGTGGGCGTTCACGCCCTCATCCATCTCGGCACCCATGGCACCCTCGAATGGCTGCCGGGCAAGGCCATGGCCCTGTCGTCCTCCTGCCTGCCCTCGGCGCTGCTCGGTGGCGTCCCTGTTGCCTATCCCTTCATCGTCAACAATCCGGGTGAGGCGGCAGCGGCCAAGCGGCGGCTCGGGGCGGTGACCATCGGTCATCTGACGCCGCCGCTGAAGCCTGCCGGGTTGAGCAATGAGAGTTTGGAGCTTGAGCGCCTGATCGACGAATTCGCCGCGGCCGACGGGCTCGACCGCCGCCGCACCGCGCTGCTCCGCCAGGAGATTCTCGACCGCGCCGCCGCCGCGGGATTGCTGGCCGAGAGCGGGGCGCAGACCGCCATCTCGGACGAGGACCAGCTCGCCCGGCTTGACGCCTATCTCTGCGACGTCAAGGATTTGCAGATCAGGGACGGGCTGCATGTGTTCGGGCGCGCGCCCGAGCCGCATCGACGCGCCGAATTCCTCACCGCGCTGGCGCAGTCGAACCCCGCGCTTGATGTGGAGCGCCTCGCCGCGCGAATCGACCAAGCGGCGGCATGCGAGCGCGAAGCGCTGGTCGCGGCGCTCGACGGCAAATTCATCGTCCCCGGTCCCTCGGGCGCGCCGACGCGCGGTCGCGCCGACGTGCTGCCGACGGGCCGCAATCTCTACACCATCGATCCCCGCGCGGTGCCGACGCGCTCCGCGGTTGTGCTCGCCGAGAAGGCCGCGGCGGAGTTGATCCGCCGGCATTTGCAGGATCATGGCGACTGGCCGCGCAAACTGGTGATGGATGTTTGGGGCAGCGCCACCATGCGCACCGGCGGCGAAGATCTGGCGCTGGCGCTTCTGCTCATGGGCGCGCGGCCCATCTGGGATCAGGGTTCCAATCGCGTCACCGGCATCGAGATTTTGCCGATTGCCGAGCTGGAGCATCCGCGCGTGGACGTGACCTTGCGCATTTCCGGACTGTTCCGCGACGCCTTCGAGCCCCAGATCGCGCTTTTCGACGAGGCTGTCCGCGCCATCGCCGCCCGCGACGAGCCCGGCGAGTGGAACCTGCTTGCCGCCTCGGCGCGCGGGCTGAAGGGTGAGGCTTGGCGGCGGGCGACGGCGCGGGTTTATGGCGCGGCCCCTGGCGACTATGGGGCAGGGGTGACGGAGCGGGTTGAGCGCGGCGCCTGGGAGGCCCGTGCCGATCTCGGCCGCGACTATCTCGCCGCTTCGGCCACGACCTATGGCCAGGGGATCGACGGCGTGGCCGATGCCGACGGCTTCGCCGCACGCGTCCGCCAAGCCGACGCCTTCCTGCATCAGCAGGATCACGCCGAGATCGACCTGCTCGATAGTCTCGATTTCGCCGCTTATGAAGGCGGTTTCGCCGCCGCCGCCGACCGTCTCGGCGGGACGCCCGCGCTCTATCACACCGACATTTCCCGCCCCGAAGCGCCGAAGGTGCGCACGCTGGTGGAGGAGATCGCGCGCATCGTGCGCGGCCGGGCGGCCAATCCGGCCTGGATCGAGGGCATGTTGCGCCACGGCTATCGTGGCGCCGCCGAGGTGACGCGGAGCGTCGAGGGTCTGTTCGCCTTCGCCGCCACTTTGCCGGCGCGTCTCGATCCTCAATTCGATGCGCTGTTCGATGCGACCCTTGGCGACGACTCTGTCGACGCTTTCCTGCGCCGGGAGAACCCGTCGGCGCGCGAGGCCATGGCCGCTCGTTTCGACGAGGCGGTCAAGCGCGGTCTGTGGCGGCCGCGCCGTAACTCCGTCGCGACGATGCGGGAGGCCGGGTCATGACCGCGGCGCCCGCGATCAAGGGCTGGTGCCCGACGCTGCTCTCGCCGATGCAGTCCGGCGACGGCTGGCTCGCGCGGGTGAAGCCAACCGCCAGTACCGTCACCGCCGAAGCGGCCCGCATCGTCGCCGGCGCGGCAAGCCGTCACGGCAACGGCCATATCGATCTGACCTCTCGCGCCAATTTCCAGCTCAGGGGTCTCACGCCGCGCTCGGCCGAGCAGCTCGCCGAAATCATTATCGGCGCCGGCCTCGCCAGCGCCAACCCTGCGGCCGAGGCCGTGCGCAACGTCATGGCGAGCCCGCTCGGTTCCGACGATGCAACCGCGTCCTTCGACGCTCACGCGTCGGCGCGCGAGATCGAGTCGATGCTTGGGGCGGAGCAGGCTTTGCAGGCGCTGCCGCCCAAATTCGCCGTGCTCGTCGATGGCGGCGGCGTGCTGCCGCTCGCGGGCGTCACCGCCGACATCATGGTTCGTGCCGCTGGAGACAGCCTCGCGCTGCAGCTCGATGGCGGCACGCAAGTGGCGCTGTGTTCGCGCGCCTCGCCGCCAACACTGGTCGAAACGGTCAAGGCCTTGGCCCTCGCCTTCCTTCATCTCTCCAGCGAACGGCGCCAGCCGCCGCGCCGCATGGCTGCGTTGATCGGGGAGATCGGCGAGGAAGCGATCTTTCCCGCTGCCGGTTTGACGCCGATCCCGATACCGGACAACCCAACACCGCACGCGCGATCTCCGGTCGGCTTCATTCCAAATCCGAATCGAGCCGAAGGCTGCTTTGGCGTGGGCTTGCCCTTCGGCCGCATCGACGCCGGAGCGCTGGCGAAGCTTGCCGATCTTTCCGAGCGTCATGGCCATGGCAGTTTGAGGACCACGCCCTGGCGCGCGCTGCTGCTGCCGGGTGTGGCGGCCGCGGACAGCAAAGATCTGAGTGACGAAGTCACCGCTTTGGGCCTGATCGCCGGCCCCGACGACCGGCGTCTGCACATCTTTGCCTGCGTCGGCGCGCCGGCCTGCGCCAGCGCCAGCGTCGATGCGCGCGGCGATGCGAGCCGCCTTGCGCGCGTCCCGCTCAACAAGTGCCGCACTATCCACGTCTCGGCCTGCGTCAAATCCTGCGCCCATCGCGGGCCCGCCGCGCTGACCCTCGTGGGTCGCGACGGCCGCTATGACCTGATCCGCGAGGGCACGACCACCGGCACACCGGCCCTGACCGGACTCACCATTGACCAGATCGTCGCGCTGCTTCAGTCGGCGGAGGGGCAGCGTCCATGAGCGCCGAATACGATTATGTTCAGGACGGCGCCGAGATCTATCGCCGCTCCTTCGCCATCATCCGCGGCGAGGCGGACCTCGCCCGCTTCGATCAAAACCAGGCGCGTGTTGTGGTGCGCATCATCCATGCTTGCGGCATGGTCGAGATCGCCCGCGACCTTACCTTCTCACCGGGCTTCGTCTCCGCCGCGCGCGGCGCGCTGCTCGCCGGCAAGCCGATCCTCTGCGATTCGAAGATGGTGGCGAACGGGATCACGCGCGCGCGTCTGCCTGCCGCCAACGACATCGTCTGCACCCTCGATGCGCCAGGCATCCATGAGCGGGCCGCGAAGCTCGGGACCACGCGCTCGGCCGCGGCGCTCGATCTTTGGCTCGACCGGCTCGACGGCGCCCTGGTCGCCATCGGCAATGCGCCGACCGCGCTGTTCCGGCTGTTGCAGCTGATCGATGCCGGCGCGGCGAAGCCAGCCGCGATCATCGGCATGCCGGTCGGTTTTGTCGGCGCGGCGGAATCGAAGGAAGCGCTCGCAAGCCACAATTCGGTGCCGTTCCTGATCGTGACTGGCCGCAAAGGCGGTAGCGCCATGGCCGTCGCCGCCGTCAACGCGCTGGCGAGCGAGGCCGAGTGATGGCAATTCGCGGGACCCTCTACGGCGTAGGCGTCGGCCCCGGCGACCCTGAGCTAATGTCGCTGAAGGCCGCGCGCATTCTGAAATCGGCGCCGGTGATCGCCTTCTTCGCCAAGAGGGGCAATCCCGGCAATGCGCGGCGCATCGTCAACGGCCATCTGAATCCAGAGGCCGAGCTGGTCCGCCTCGATTATCCCTACACCACCGAGATCGCCGAGACCGACCCCCGCTATCGCGACGCCCTGATCGCCTTCTATGACGACAGCGCCGCCATGCTCGGCGCGAAGCTCGACCAGGGCCAGGACGTCGCCGTGCTCTGCGCCGGCGATCCCTTCTTCTATGGCTCCTATGCGCATCTGCATGAGCGGCTGGCGGAGACATACATTTGCGAGGTCATCCCTGGCATCACCGCCATGAGCGGCTGCTGGACGCGCGCCGCCAGCCCCATGACCTGCGGCGATGAGATGCTCGCGGTGCTGTCCGGCACCATGGCCGCCGACAGACTGGTGGAACGGCTCGCCGCCTGCGACGCGGCCGTGATCATGAAGGTCGGCCGCAACCTCGCCAAGATCAGGCAGGCGCTGGCGCAAGCAGGCCTGCTCGATCGCGCCATCTATGTCGAGCGCGGCACCATGCCGGAGGAGCGCATCGTCCGGCTGGCGGACAAGCCCGACGACGAGGCCGCCTATTTCGGCATCGTTCTGGTGCCGGGCTTGCGGAAGCCGCTATGACCGGCCGTCTCGCTATCGTGGGCCTTGGCCCCGGCGCGTCGGAGCTGACGACGCCGCTCGCGACCGCGACGCTCGCCGCCGCAACCGATTTGGTCGGCTACGGACCCTATCTCGCCCGCGTGCCCGAGAAGTCGGGCCAAATCAGGCATGCGTCCGACAATCGCGAGGAGCTGGCCCGCGCCAATCAGGCGCTCGCGCTTGCCGCTTCCGGCAGAGTCGTGGCCGTGGTCTCTTCCGGCGATCCCGGCGTGTTCGCCATGGCCAGTGCGGTGTTCGAGGCGATCGAGACCGGCAAGCCTGAATGGCGGGACATCGACATCAGTGTGGTGCCGGGGGTCTCGGCCATGCTTGCCGCCGCGGCCCGTATCGGCGCCCCGCTGGGTCACGATTTCTGCGTGATGTCGCTCTCCGACAATCTCAAGCCCTGGGATCTGGTGCTGAAGCGCCTGGAGGCGGCGGCGTCGGCTGACTTTATTATAGTGCTCTACAACCCGGCCTCGAAGGCGCGCCCCTGGCAGCTTGGCCAGGCCCTGGCGCGCATCGGCCGGCACCGCGCCGGCACCACGCCGGTGATCTTTGCCCGTGCCGTGAGCCAGCCGGATGAGAGCATCGACATCACCACCCTGGCCGACGCCGATCCGGCGCGCGCCGATATGCGCACCTTGGTCATCGTCGGCTCGAGCGCGACGCGGCGCGTTGAGTGCGGTGGCCGTCCTGTCGTCTATACCCTTCGTCACGCGGAGCTGGTCGAGCTATGATCGCGCTCCAGCCAGGCAAGAGCTTCGGCCACGCTCTCGACGCTTGCCGCGTCGGGCATCGCCGGACGGCTCACCATGATCACGGGCAGGGACAGCGCGCGCGCGGCGGCAAGCTTGGCCGACGTGGCCGTGCCACCGGAATTCTTGGTCACCAGGATGTCGATGGCGTGGGCTTGCAGCAATTCGAGCTCGTCGTCCAAGCGAAATGGCCCGCGTGCAAGGATCGTCTCGACGCGAGCGGGCAACGCGTCAGGCTCGGGCGCCTGGACGCTGCGCAACACATAGAAATGCTGGCCTGCGGCTTTGAACGGCGCCAGCTCCTTGCGCCCCGAGGTCAACATGACGCGCTTCGGCTGCTCCCCCAGCGCCGCGGCCGCGTGCTCAAGATCGGGGACCACGATCCAGTCGTCGCCGGGCTCCGGCCTCCAGGCCGGCCTGCGGATCGCAAGCAGGGTGACGCCGGCCGCGCCCGCGGCCTCCACCGCGTTCCGCTTCATATTCGCGGCGAAGGGATGCGTGGCGTCGATCAGCAGATCGATGCGGTTCTCGATGAGGTAGCGCGCCAGGCCGTCGGCGCCGCCGAAGCCGCCGCTCCGCATGCGCGCCGGACTTTCAGCCGGATGCTGGGTCGCGCCGGCGAGCGACAGCGTCGCGTCGAAGCGCGGGTTGGGCTCAAGCGCGCGCGCGAGGTCCGCGCCCTCGCTGCTGCCGCCGAGAATGAGAAGCTTCGTCCGCTGCATTCGAACACACGGGTTGCGCCATGACCGATGCGCCACATCGGCATCAGCCAGGCCGTTGGCTCGCCATCGTGGGGCTCGGCGAGGACGGTGTCGAGGGTCTTAGCCCCGCGGCTCGAGCGCTGATCGCCAACGCCAAACTCGTCATCGGCGGCCGCCGTCACCTCGCGCTCGCCGACGGTCTGCCCCAGGGCGAATGCGTGCCCTGGCACAGCCCGATTGCGGAGTCGATGCCGGCCATCCTGGCCTATCGCGGCGAGCCGGTGACGGTGCTCGCCTCGGGCGATCCCTATTGCTTCGGCATTGGTGCCATGCTTTCGGCCCACGTGCCGGCGGAAGAGACCATCTGCGTGCCGGCGCCGTCGTCGCTGTCCTTGGCTTGCGCGCGTCTCGGCTGGGCCCTCGACGACACCACCGCGCTGTCGCTGTGCGGCCGGCCGGTCCACACCCTGGCGCCGGCGTTGCAGCCGAAGCGGCGCGTGCTGGCGCTGTCGGCCGATGCGGCGACGCCAGCCGAGGTGGCGCGCTATCTCGTCGCTCGCGGCTTCGAGCATTCGATGCTGCATGTGCTGGAAGCCCTGGGCGGCCCGCGCGAGCGCATCCGCAGCACGCGTGCCGATGGCTACGGTTTCAATGACGTCGAGGGTTTGAACCTGATCGCCATCGAAATCGAGGCGAGCCCCGATGCCAAGATCATTCCGCTCAGCTCAGGCCTGCCCGACGAAATGTTCGAGCATGACGGCCAGATCACCAAGCGCGAGATCCGCGCCGTCACGCTCTCCTCGCTTGGCCCCCGCGCCGGGGAGTTGCTCTGGGACATCGGCTGCGGCTCGGGCTCCATCGCCATCGAATGGCTGCTGCGCCACCCCTCGATGCGAGCCATCGGCGTCGAGCGTGACTCCGCCCGCGCCGCCCGCGCCGCCGGCAATGCGGCCGAGCTTGGCGTGCCCCGGCTCAAATTGGTGACCGGCGAGGTGCCCGCGGCGCTCGATGCCTTGCCGCCGCCCGACGCCATCTTCATCGGCGGGGGAGGGAACCCGGAGGTCATCGACAAATCTTGGGCCGCGTTGAAGCCGGGGGGACGGATCGTCGCCAACGCCATTACCCTCGAGACCGAGCGCGCGCTTCTCGCCGCGCAAGGAGAGCATGGCGGCACGCTGACCAGGCTGAGCGTGGAACGTCTCGATGCTGTCGGGAGCAAAGAAGCATTCCGGCCGACCATGACCGTGACCCAGTGGAGCGTGGTGAAACCATCAATGGTGAAACCATGAATGGTGAAACCACGAGTGGTGAAACCATGAGCGTGCATTTCATCGGCGCGGGGCCGGGCGCCGCCGACCTCCTCACCATTCGCGGCCGCGACCTCATCGCGCGCTGTCCCGTCTGCCTCTATGCCGGTTCCTTGGTGAATGAGGACCTTCTGGCCTTCTGTCCCGACGGCGCGCGCATCGTCGACACTGCCCCCATGAGCCTCGACGAGATCGTGGCCGAGTTCGAGACGGCCCACAGCTCCGGCCACGATGTGGCGCGGCTTCATTCCGGCGATCTCTCGGTGTGGAGCGCGGTCGGCGAGCAGCTTCGGCGGCTTGACGCGCTTGGCATTCCCTACACCTTGACGCCAGGCGTCCCGGCTTTCGCCGCCGCCGCCGCGTCGCTCAAGCGCGAGCTGACCTTGCCTGAGGTGGCGCAGTCCCTGGTGCTCACCCGCACCAGCGGCCGCGCCTCGGCCATGCCGCCGCGCGAGACGCTTCCGGCCTTCGCCGCCACCGGCGCCACCCTGGTGCTGCATCTCTCGATCCAGGCGCTCGATCGTGTGGTTGAGGAGCTGCTGCCCTTCTATGGCTCGGATTGCCCGGCCGCCGTGGTTATCCGCGCCAGCTGGCCGGATGAGCGCATCGTCAGGGCCACGCTGGGAACCCTGGCGAGCGAAGTCGCCAAGGACCCGCCCGAGCGCACCGCCCTGGTCCTGGTCGGCCGCGCGCTCGGCGCCGAGGATTTCCGCGACAGCGCCCTCTACGACGCCAACTACCGCCGTCGCTATCGCTTGGGAGGCGCGGCATGAACCGGCTTTGCCAGCACTGGCTTCGCCTCGGACCTTCCGGCCAGATTTCCCTCGCGATCGAACAACACGATATCGAGCACGATGCCGGTTCCGGCGATCACCTCGGCCGCGACCTTCCAGGCGGCCCGCGCGATGGCATCGCCGAGAGCCACGCCCGCCTCGGCCGCCAGGCCGAAGGCCTCGGCGGCGGTGTTGGCCCCGGCAATGCGGGTAGCGAGATGCTCCGATCCGCCCGCGGCGCGGGCCATGTCGGCGAGCGCTGCAAGCTCGACCTGGCCCCGCGCCGAATGAAGATCGAGCAGCCCTTGCGCCAGTTTCGTCATCTTGGCCACGCCCCCGGCGATGGTCAGTTTGGGAACCGGGTGCGTGCGCAGATATTTGAGCATGCCGCCGACGAAATCGCCCATGTCGAGCAGTG
>JBAUEK010000145.1:0-3860 GCA_049678565.1 Methyloceanibacter sp.
ATCAAGGCCGTGATCCTGACCAATGGCGATGTCGACGCCGTGGCCGGCCTGCTGACCTTGCGCGAAGCGCAAGCCTTCACCGTCTATGCCAGCGACCGCGTGCTGGGCGTGCTCGCCTCCAACAGCATTTTCGACGTGCTCGATTCGGGGTTGGTGGCGAGAAGGCCGATGGCCCTTGGCCGAACCTTCGCCGTCGAAGGTCCGGAGGGCCCGATTGGGCTTGAGGTCGAGGCCTTCATCGTGCCCGGCAAGGTCCCGCTCTATCTCGAGGACGAGCAGGCCGGCGAGGGCTTCGGCACGCAGGAAGGCGATACGGTGGGACTGAAGGTGACCGAGACGGGTTCGGACCGCCATTTCTTCTTCGTTCCGGGCTGCGCCAGGCTTAACGATGCGTTGCGGGCGCGGCTGACGGGGGCGCGGCTTCTGTTCTTCGACGGCACGCTCTACACCAATGACGAGATGGTGGCGCAGGGCCTGATGAATAAGACCGGCGAGCGGATCGGTCATATGAACATGTCGGGCGAGAAGGGGACCCTCGCGGCCTTCGCCGATCTTGGCGTGGCGCGTAAGATCTTCATCCACATCAACAACTCAAACCCGGCGCTGCGCGAGGATTCGCCCGAGCGTGCTGCCGTCGAGGCTGCCGGCTGGGAAGTCGGCTACGATGGGTTGGCGATAAAGGTCTAGATCCATGTGCGGCATCGCGGGCTTCATGGACCTCGAGCGCCGCTCCGGTTCGCAGGAGCTGGAAGCGCTCGGGCGCGCCATGGCGGCGACGCTGAACCATCGCGGTCCCGACGCCCACGGCGTCTGGTCTGACGCCGAGGCCGGAATTGTGTTCGGGCATACGCGCCTTGCGATCGTGGATCTATCCGCCGCCGGCGCTCAGCCCATGGTGTCGAGCTGCGGCGCTTGCGTCATCACCTATAATGGCGAGATCTACAATGTCGCCGAGCTTAAACCCGAGCTCGAAGCAAGCGGCCGCCGCTTCAAGGGGCATTCGGACACGGAGGTTTTGGTCGAGGCCATCGCCGAATGGGGGCTTCCGGCCACGGTCGAGCGCCTGATCGGTATGTTCGCCTTTGCCGTCTGGGACCGGCGGACGCGCCGCTTGAGCCTGGTCCGTGATCGGCTCGGCATCAAGCCGCTCTATTGGGGCAGGCAGAATGGGCGCCTCGTCTTCGCCTCGGAGTTGAAGGCGCTCGAAGTGCTCCCTGGCTGGCAACCGGAGCTGAACCAGGACGCGCTCGCGGCCTTTATGCGGCTCGCTTACGTGCCGTCGCCGCACTCGATCTATCGCGGCATTCATAAGCTTGAGCCCGGCCACATCGCCGTCGTCGATGCGGGCGGCAATGTCGAGACGTCCGCCTTCTGGAGTCTGGCCGAGGCCGTGGAGCGCGGGCAGGCAAGTCCCTTCGAATTCGATGATGCGGAGGCCTGCGACGCGCTGGAAACGCTGCTTGGCGATGCGGTCGGGCGGCGGCTCGTGGCCGACGTGCCGCTCGGCGCGTTTCTGTCCGGCGGCATCGATTCCTCCGTGGTCGCGGCGATGATGCGGGCGAAGAGCAACGCCGCCGTGCGCACCTATTCCATCGGCTTCAAGGAGCAGGGTTTCGACGAAGCGCCGCATGCGCGCGCCGTGGCCGCGCATCTCGGCACCGAGCACACCGAACTTTATGTAAGCCCAGGCGAGGCGCAGGACGTCATTCCGGCCTTGCCTTCGATCTATGACGAACCCTTCGCCGATTCATCCCAGCTGCCGACTTATCTCCTGTCGAAGCTCACGCGCGAGCACGTCACGGTGGCGCTGTCGGGCGACGGCGGCGACGAGCTGTTCGCGGGCTATACGCGGCACCGCTTCGCCCGCATCGCGAGCAAAGTGCCGGCGCCTGTTGGCCGGGTCCTCGCCTGCGGCTTGGGGATCGCGGGCCCGGCGTTGTGGGACAAGATGTTCAGCGCTCTTCCCGCGCGTCGCCGTCCCTGGCTCGGCGCGGACAAGATGTATAAGGCCGCCGGGCTGTTCGGTGCCGGCGGCGAGCAAGGCTATCTGAGCCTGGTCAGCGCCTGGGACGATCCCGAGGCCGTCGTGACTGGCGCAACGGAGCCCAAGGGCCCGATCTTCGACCCTGCCATCGCCCGGGCGCTACCGGACCCCCTCGACCGCATGCAATATCTCGACACCGTCACCTACCTACCCGACGACATTCTCACCAAGGTCGATCGCGCCAGCATGGCCGTGGCGCTCGAGGCCCGCGTGCCGATCCTCGACCATCGCGTGGTGGAGTTTGCCTGGCGGCTGCCAAGCCGGTTCAAGATGCGCTTCGGCAAGGGGAAATGGCTGCTGCGACAGCTGCTTTACCGCCATGTGCCGAAGCATCTGGTGGAGCGGCCGAAGAGCGGCTTTGCCGTGCCTATCGGCGCTTGGCTGAGGGGACCGCTGCGGCCCTGGGCCGAGGAGCTGCTGTCGGAGGAAAGGCTCTCCGCCGGTGGGCTCCTCAATGCGGCACCGATCAGGGCCCGCTGGCAGGAGCATCTGGAGGGCAGGCGCAATTGGCATGCCTCGCTATGGAACGTGCTGATGTTTCAGGCTTGGCGGGCGCCGCGCGGGATTTGACTAGCCCGACGCTCTCGCCCGGCCTCCGGCATCGCCGAACGCCACGACATTGCTGGGCTGGGCAACGGCCGGCGGCGTCTTGGCGGCTTGGGCGGCGTCGAGCCATAGGGCCTCGATCCGATCGACGAAAGGCCGCGACCGCTCGGCCAGCAATCGGCCCCCGCGCTTTCTCGCATCCTGACGCAGCGCTCTTTGCCGCCGCCGGCACCGCTTCAAGAAGGCGGCCGTATCCTCCGGGCTGGCGAAGGTCATGGTCGGAGCGGAGACGAGCTGCTGGATCAGGGCGATGTCGTGGTCGTCGCCCAGGATCTGAGACAGGCTCCGCGTGAGTTCCGCCCGGGCCGTAAGCTCGGAGGGCCAGCAGGGGGTCAGGAGCTGCATGTGGCGCCAATGGTGCTGCAGCGTCTTGCGCCAATCGTGGAAGTCCTCGTCGGCGCCGCTGGCAAAGGCACGGGCGAAAGCCTTGCGTCCGTCGCGATAGGATTCCCGCAAGCCCTTGGCCACGGGGCGGAAGTCGTCGGGATAGACCGCAAGATTCGCCATTGCCGGTCTGAGCGCGAACAGCGCGCGCAAGGCGTCCGTGGACATGTCCCCCTCGAGGTTTCGCTCCGCCGCCTGGCGGCGCTGGCGCAGCCAATCCCGCAGGGCCACGATAGGCGCCCCGTCGTCATCGACCTGGGCCTCGAGCTTGTTGATGGCGTCGAGAAGGGCGTGGGCGTCGCGGGCCGATGCGAGGCCTCGCGCGATCGTGCGCACCCTCTCGGTCAGGCTGAGAAAAAGCGCCTCAGGTAGCCCAGGCCTGATCAGCAGCAAGAGAGAGCGCAATTTTTTCAGGCACTTGCGTGCATCGTGCACGCCTTTGTGGCGGTCTGGCGGGGAGGTTAGGCCGGCACTGGCCGCATCAAGCTCGGCACAGGCGACGCGGCGCACGGCCTCGCTCATCGGCACCGCCGGATCAAGATTGAAGCTCGAATCCATCTAACCCCTCCGCCCTTCGCGGGCGCCGGGGCAATGTTCGAGGAGCGGCCGCTCCCGGTCAAGCCTCAATCCGATTGTTCAAGCCGGTGGACATCCTGTGGACAGCCGTCGCCAGGGTTCGGTGGCGGCGATCCAGTCGCGCGTCCTCTGCTCGGGATCCTCGCTCATGACGATGTCGGTGACGGCGGCGGCGGATGCAGCCCCCGCCGCGAGCACCGCAGGCGCGCGCTCCAGATTGATGCCACCGATGGCGACCAAAGGGCAGCGG
>JBAUEK010000146.1:0-2012 GCA_049678565.1 Methyloceanibacter sp.
CTCGAACAAGAGGCGCTCGAAATTGCTCGCAAGCTGAATGTCCATGCTTGGGCTCGAGGTCGCAATCACGTCCTTCGGCTCGTAAATCCCCGTCGCGAAGGCGCGCGTCAGACTGTCGTTGCGGTTCGTGGCAATAACGAGGCGTTCCACCGGAAGCCCCATCGCCCGCGCCGCGTAACCCGCGAAAATATCACCGAAATTTCCGGTGGGGACGGTGAAGGAGACGGCTCGCTCGGGGGCGCCAAGCGCCACGGCGGCGGTGAAGTAATAGACAATCTGAGCGAGGATGCGGGCGAAGTTGATGGAGTTGATGCCCGTCAGCGCCAGCTTGTCGCGTAAGGTCTCGTCGCCGAACAGGGCCTTCACAATGCCCTGGCAGTCGTCGAAGGTGCCCTCGATGGCGATATTGTGCACATTCGCCTCGGCCGCGGTCGTCATCTGCCGGCGCTGTACGTCCGTGACCCGCCCTTGCGGATGCAGGATGAAGATGTCGACCATGTCCAGCCCGCGGAAGGCTTCGATCGCCGCGGCGCCGGTGTCGCCCGAGGTGGCCCCGACCACGGTGGCGCGGGCGCCCTGGCGGAGCAGCGCGCGGTTCATCAGCCGGCCCACCACCTGCATGGCGAGGTCCTTGAACGCGAGGGTCGGCCCATGGAACAGCTCGAGCAGCCAAGTTGCCGGCGCGATCTGGCGGAGTGGCGCCACCGCCGGGTGGTGGAAGCTGGCATAGGCCTCGTCCACCACCGTCTCGAGGTCTGCAAGGCAGGGATCGCCCTCCAAATAGGGGCGCATGACCCTATAGGCGGCTTGCGCATAGTCGAGGCCGGCGAGCGCGGCGATGTCGCTTGGGGCCAGACGCGGCCAGAATTCAGGCATGAACAGGCCGCCGTCGCGGGCGAGACCCGCCAGAAGCGCGCCTTCAAAGGGAAGCGCCGGGGCTTCGCCCCGTGTGCTCACATATCTCAACACAGAACCTCGAAACGCTCGGGAAAGCTTTGCCTGAACCTAGCTGCCGGAGCCCGCTCCCGCAACGGGGGGCGCTGGCGGCCGCAAGCGGCTCCGCACAAAGACGACGTAGATGACGAGGAGGCAAAAAGCGAGGGCAAACCAGGTTATCGCGTATTGCAGATGATCGTTGGGGATGTCGAGGCGGGTCTGGCCCCCAAGCGGCCAGCCGCCCGGGATATCGCTCGCTTCGGCCTCGAGCAAGAAGGGGGCGATCGGAGGGGCGCTCGCTCCGAACATGGAGGCGGCCAAGCCGCCGAGATCGCGCCAGAACCAGCGATTGTGCTCGGGCTCGTTGTCGGGGATGAACCGCCCTTGGGCTTCCGGCTGCCGCGCCAGGCCGGTGATGGTCACGGGCCATTCGAGCTCGCCCTGAGGCCGCGTCGCGGGATCCTTGAGGCCGTCCGGCACGAAACCCCGATCGACCAGCACCACCTCGCCTTCAGGCGTGGTGAGCGGCGCGATGACGTGCCAGCCGATTTTGCCATCCAGGATGGTATAGAAATAGCGCTCTTTGGCGTTATCGAAGCGGCCTTCAACCTGGACGCGCAAATAGCTGACATCCTCGCCCGCTCGGGCGCGGGCGACCGCCTCTTTTAGGGAGATCGGCGGGGCTTTGGTGCGCGCCTCGATCTGCGCGATGATCCCGTTTTTCCACTCAAGCCGCTGTAACTGCCAGACGCCCAGCCCGAGCAAAAAGGCGGCGCCGGCGGCGGCGCAGAGGGTGAGGACAACGAGACCGCGCGACGGCATGCCTGGCTCACTCCGAGGCGAGCTGACCTTCCTCGGCCTTGTGCCGATATTGCAGAGCGATCAGGACGCCCTTGAAGGATCGGAGCAGGAGCAAGGGCAGAATGATGGCGAGCGAGCCCCACAGCAGCGCATGCACCCAATAGGGCGGCGCGTAGGCGATCTCGACGCAGAGGGCGGCACCGACCACGACGAAGCCCGCGACCAGAATCACGAAGACGGCCGGACCGTCGCCGGATTCGGCGAATCCGTAGTCC
>JBAUEK010000147.1:0-20742 GCA_049678565.1 Methyloceanibacter sp.
CGGGCGTGCACGATGCCCCGCTTGAGGGTCTCGCCGCGCATCTCGGACCGCATGAGGACTGACGAGGCTCAGGCCGCGTCGGTGGCGAATTGGAGCTCGGCCAGCCGCGCATAGATGCCGCCTTGGCCGATCAAGCTCTGATGCGTCCCCTCCTCCGCCAGCCGCCCCTGGTCGAAGACGAGGATGCGGTCGGCCCGGGTGACCGTGGCGAGACGATGCGCGATCACCAGCGTGGTGCGCCCCTCCATGATGCGGTCGAGCGCGCGCTGCACCAGAGTCTCGCTCTCCGAATCGAGCGCGCTGGTGGCCTCGTCGAGCAGCAGGATCGGGGCATCGCGCAACACCGCCCGCGCGATGGCGATGCGCTGGCGTTGCCCCGCCGACAGGGTCACGCCCCCCTCGCCGAGCATGGTGTCATAGCCTTGCGGCAGGGCCACGATGAAGTCATGGGCAAAGGCCGTGCGCGCGGCCTTCTCGATCTCGCTGCGGCTGGCCTCGCCGGTGCCATAGCCGATATTACCGGCAACCGTGTCGGCGAACAGCGCCGGCTCCTGCGGCACCACGGCGAAGCGCGAGCGCAGCGCCTGGAGATCGGCCTCCTTCACCGAAACGCCGTCGACATTCACCTGGCCAGCTTGCGGATCGTAGAAGCGCAGCAGCAGCGCGAAGATGGTGGTCTTGCCGGCGCCGGAGGGACCGACGATGGCCACGCGTTCGCCGGGCGCCACCCGGAACGAGATTCCGTCCAAGGCACTGACGCCCGACCGCGTTGGATAGGAGAAGGCGACATCATCGAAGCCGATCTCGCCCCGCGGTGGCTCCGGCAGGGGCGCCGGGCGCGCGGGCGATTTGATCTTGGACTGCACCGCGAGGAGCTCGCTCAAGCGTTCCGCCGCGCCGGCCGCCTGATTCACCTCGCCCCACACTTCGCTCAAGCCGGCCATGGAGGTCGCCGCGAACACGGCATAGAGCACGAACTGCCCGAGCCGCCCGCCGGTCATGGTGCCGGCGAGAACGTCCTGCGCGCCGTACCATAGAATGCCGACCACGCTGGCGAAGACGAGGAAGATGGCGATTGCCGTGAGGCCAGCTCGGGCTTTGGTCCGCTGCTTCGCCGCCGTGAAGGCGCGCTCGACCGCGCGCGAGAATCGCATGCTCGCCGCTTCCTCATGGGTGAAGGCTTGCAGCACCCGCACCTGAACAAGACTCTCGCTGGCGAAAGCCGAGGCGTGAGCGAGGCTGTCTTGAGCCTCCCGCGACAGCGCCCGCACGCTGCGGCCATAGGCGACCAGCGGCAACACGATGATGGGAATGGCGATCAGCACCAAGAGCGACAGCCTGGGGCTGGTCACGATCATCATGCCGACGGCGCCCAGCATGACCACCAGA
This sequence comes from Methyloceanibacter sp., assembly GCA_049678565.1. Lineage (GTDB taxonomy): Bacteria > Pseudomonadota > Alphaproteobacteria > Rhizobiales > Methyloligellaceae > Methyloceanibacter. Next base: position 1,390 of record JBAUEK010000147.1, read on the forward strand.
TTGCGCAAGGCTTGGCTGATCGTCGTGCTCGCCGCCGCCTTGACCTGCGTGGTGTCCGCGGTGAGCCGGGACATGACCTCGCCCGAATGCACCGTCTCGTAGAAGGCGGGGCTGAGCCCGGTCAGATGCCTGAACACCTCGGTGCGAACATCGGCGACGACGCGTTCCCCCAGCCAATTTACGCAATAAAACCGGGCCGCGCTCGCAAGCGCGAGGATCAGGCCCACGCAGAGCAGCGTGGCGAAATATTTGTCGACGAGACTGGGCTCGAGGCCGGCGAAGCCGACATCGATCATGCGCCTCACAGCGAGCGGGACCGCGAGCGTCGCGGCGGCGGCAATGACGAGCGAGATCAACGCCGCCGCGACCATGCCTTTGTAGCGGAGGAAATAAGGCTTGAGCGCCAGCAGCGGACGCAATGACGCGCGCTTCTCCCGCCCGGTTTCGGCTGGCAGCTGAGCCGAAATCGGCGATTGCAGGTCTTGACCGTTTGGCTTTCCTGGCACGAGCAAGCGCGTCCCTTGTTTGTTGTCGAGGGGGGACTGTAATTCGGTCCAGCACCTATCGCAAAGGTCCAGCCCGCGCCCTACCAGCGCAGCCTTGTGCCGGCGCCGAAGTTCCGTTATAGGCTCCCGCTAGAGTCAAACATCGCGATTTTCCAAGGCAAACCGCCATGAAAAATGACATTCACCCCAATTATCACCGCATCAACGTGGTGATGACCGACGGCACCGAGTTCGTCACCTATTCGACCTATGGGTCGGAGGGGGAGACGCTGAAGCTCGACATCGACTCCAAGACCCACCCGGCTTGGACCGGCGGCAGCCAGCATCTCATCGACCGTGGCGGACGCCTGAGCCGCTTCAAGCGGAAATACGAGGGCTTCCTCAAATAGAGGGCTATTCGGCCTGCGCGCCGAACGCCGCGCGCAAGCGCGACATCTGCGTTTCGAGCGGATGATCGGCCTTGTCCGTTTCGGCCGCAAGCTCCAAGCCAAGCATCTGATCGAGGCGGATCACGCGGTCCTGGAGCTTGATGCTCTGCTCGACCAGGTCCCGCAGCCGCGGCGGTAGCGCCTCGAACTCCCGGTTGTGCTGAAGGCCGGCCTTGGCCGGAAGCTTGATCTTGCGCTGCTCCTCGAGCGCCTGCTCGAGCGTCAGCTCGCCCTCGCTCACCGCCCGCCGGATCAACAGCCAGGACGCGAGCTGCATCAGCCGCGTGGTGAGACGCATGCTCTCCGTGGCATAGGCGAGCGAACGCGGCGGTTCGAGCCGCCGCGCCTCTTTCCGCCCGTCGCCATCGAGATAGGTGGCGGCGGCCTCCACGAGTTCCATGCCCTCGCGAAAAACGGTCCTGAATTGGTCCGACTGCGCAAACTTCGCGCAGAACGATAGGGTGACGCCGTCACCCTTGCTCGATGTCCCCGCCATCGGCTACTCCCTCAACATGTGCCCACGGCATCATACGCCACGCGGGAAGCTATCGTGCCCCCTCGCGTTCGCCCAGGTTAATCGTTTGATTGAGGCAAAAAAAGAGCCGCCAGACGGCGGCTCAGGAAGTTAACAGGGAGGCGTCAAACAGAGTGGACAGGCCACTCGAGTCCAGAGAACTGGATGGCTGTCAGCCTAGCCCGGAGGTTCTAACAACGAGTTAACGCTAAGGCGCGATTTACCTAAAGGAATGGTTTGATCACTTTTGGTTAACGCTTGAAGGCGGCGTCGGCGGCGCTCAGCGAGGACTGTTTCGCCGCCATCACGGCTTCCACCCGCGCGATCTCTGCCTTCAACGCTTCGATGAGCTCGGCGAGTTCGCCGATGGAGAGCTTGGCCAGATCTTGGCCGAGTTCATGGCCTTTCGGCTTCTTGGGTTCGAGATCGTCGAGGATCATGGCTTGCGTCTCCTATGCGTCGTCGCAACATCTCACTGTCTCGTGCCGATCGCCAGCCTTGCCTCACGCCCGGACTTGACCGGGGCAGCGAGGACCTGCTTGCTCGGCCCTGTCACGCCGAAAGGAGGAACGATGCCGCCCAAGATGCAGCCCACGCCGAAGACCATGACCGTGATCGAAGCCAAGGGCCAAGGCGGGCCGGAGGTGCTGGTGCCGTCGACGCGGCCGGTGCCGTCCCCAGGCCCCGGCGAGGTGCTGATCGCCGTCGAGGCCGCCGGCATCAATCGCCCGGACGTGCTGCAACGTCAGGGCCTCTACCCTCCCCCCAAAGGCGCTTCCGACCTGCTGGGGCTTGAGGTCGCGGGCCGCATCGCCTCGCTTGGACCCGGCGCCACGCGCTTCAGCGAGGGTGACGCCGTCTGCGCGTTGACCAATGGCGGCGGCTATGCCGAGTTCGCCCTCGCCCCGGAGGCCACCACCTTGCCCATACCGGAAGGCCTGTCGATGGTCGAAGCCGGCGCGCTGCCCGAGACCGTGTTCACGGTCTGGCACAATGTGTTCGAACGCGCGCGGTTGAAGGAAGGCGACTGGCTGCTCGTCCATGGCGGCGCCAGCGGCATCGGCACCACCGCCATTCAAATGGGACGGCTGTTCGGGGCCAAGGTCATCGCCACCGCCGGAACCGGCGAGAAGACTCGCGCTTGCGAGCAGCTCGGCGCGGTCAAAGCCATCAACTACCGCGACGAGGATTTCGTCGAGATCGTGCGCGAAATGACCGAAGGTCACGGCGCCGACGTCATCCTCGACATGGTTGGCGGCGACTATGTCGAGCGCGACCTGCGTGCCGCGGCCGCCGACGGCAGGATCGTCCAGATCGCCTTCCTCAAGGGCTCCAAGGTGGAGCTCGATCTGATGCGTCTCATGTTGAGGCGCCTCACCCTCACCGGCTCGACCCTTCGCGCGCAGAGCGACGCAGCGAAGGCCCGCATGGCCCGCAGCATCGAGGCGCGCGTCTGGCCCTTGATCGCCGAGGGCAAGCTCAAACCGGTGATCGATTCCATTTTCGACCTCACCGACGCTGCCGCCGCGCACGCCCGCATCGACGATCCGGATCATATCGGCAAGATCGTGCTGGTCCGGGGCTAGAGCCCCCTGAATTAAGGGGGAATTCGCTTTGAACCGTTTGCTTCCGCCCCCGGAGCGCCCTATATAGGTCTCTTCCCCTTCAATTGAATCTGGCTGGCTCTCGCGGCCTCAAGGGGCGAGAGAGAGCCCGCTTCACTGAACAGGTATTTCAAGGCCAATGGACCGTATCCCGCTGATGCCCAAGGCGACCGCCGTTTGGCTGGTCGACAACACCTCGCTCACCTTCGAGCAGATTGCCGAATTTTGCGTCCTGCACGTGCTCGAGGTGAAGGGCATCGCCGATGGCGACGTGGCCCATGGCATCAAGGGGATGGATCCGATCTCCTCGGGCCAGCTGACGCGCGATGAGATCGCCAACGCCGAGAAGGACACCTCCTACCGGTTGAAGCTGGCCGAGCCGAAGGTCGAGGTGCCGGAGGTGAAGACGAAGCGCGGTCCCCGTTATACGCCGGTATCGCGCCGCCAGGACCGACCCAATGCCATTCTCTGGCTGCTGAAAAATCATGCCGAGCTCAAGGACTCCCAGATCATGCGCCTGGTGGGCACCACCAAGCCGACGATCATCGCCATTCGCGAGCGGTCCCACTGGAATTCGCCCAACCTCGTGGCTCAGGATCCGGTGACGCTTGGGCTCTGCTCGCAGACCGACCTCGACGCCGAAGTGAAGAAGGCGGCGGCAAAGCACGAGCGCGAGCATGGCGGCGCCCAGCCGATCAAGACCGAGACCCTGATGCCGACCGAGGAGAGCATCGCCGCGGCCGCGGCCCCGCCCGAGCGGGAGGCGCCGATGGCGACCGCGCTGGCCCAACAGGCGCGCGAGGCCATGGCCGCCCCCGAGGCGGATGACGACATCCCGGATGCAGCCTCGGTCTTCGCCAAGCTCAAGGAGCTGAAGCGGGACGTTCAAGACTAAGCGGAACTCCAAGCCCCGACGCGGGCCGGCTCCTTGACCTGAACCGCAGGTTTTTGACGAAGATCAAGGCTTCGCTCCGCCCTCTCACCCAATCCTTGCACCTCCGATCCAACACCGAGGTGCAGCATGAGCGCGGGCGAGATTATCTTCCTGACTTTGGTCTTGATTGCGTTCGGGGCGTTTGCGGCAACGCTTGCCTATTACTCCAAGGGCTGACCGCCGCTCTCCGTTTGGAGAGAAATCGCCCGCCTTCATGCAAGAACAATTGCTTGAAGGGCTTGGGCTTGGCTAGGGTGCGGCTAGGAAGCGCACCCAAGACGGCCAATGACAAGCCCCTACGACACCGATCTCGGCAAGAAGGCCGCCAATTATCAGCCGCTGACGCCGCTCATGTTTCTCGAGCGCGCCGCGATGACGTTCCCCAATCATACCGCCATCATCCACGGTAAGCAGCGCTACAGCTACGCGGAGTTCTACGCGCGCTGCCGCAGCCTCGCCTCGGTCCTCACCGCTCTCGGCATCGGCCCGGGCGACACGGTGTCGGTGATGCTCGCCAATTCTCCCGCCATGCTCGAAGCCCATTACGGCGTGCCCATGACTGGAGCGGTGCTGCACTCCATCAATACCCGGCTCGATCCTGCCATCGTTGCCTTCATGCTCGACCACGCCGACACCAAACTGGTGATCGCCGATACCGAATTTGCCGCGGTGATCAAGAAAGCGCTGGCGGAGACGGAGGTCGAGCCGAGTGTCGTCGACTATCGCGACCTCGAATGCGGGGTCGAGGGCGAGCGTGCGGGTGAGCTCGATTACGAAGCGCTGATCGCCGGCGGCGACCCCGACTTTTCCTGGGCGATGCCGTCCAACGAGTGGAACGCCATCTCCCTCAACTATACGAGCGGCACCACCGGCAACCCCAAGGGCGTCGTCTACCATCATCGCGGCGCGGCGCTGATGTGTTACGCCAACACCATCGCCACCGGCATGGCCGCCCATCCCGTCTATCTCTGGACGCTGCCGATGTTCCATTGCAACGGCTGGTGCTTCCCCTGGTCGCTGTCGGTGGTCGCCGGTACCCATGTCTGTCTCCGCTCGGTGCGGCCGAAGGCGATGTATGACGCGATCGCCGACCACAAGGTGACGTATCTCTCGGGCGCGCCCTTCGTCATGTCCTGTCTCCTCAACGCCACGCCAGATCAGCGGCGGAGCTTTTCCCACAACGTCGCCTTCAATCATGCCGCTGCCCCGCCGCCTGAAGCCGTGCTCGGGGCCATGGCCGAGGCGGGCTTCGAGCTCACCCATCTCTACGGGCTCACCGAGACCTATGGCCCGGCCACCATCAATGAGTGGCATGCCGAATGGGATGAATTGCCGCCGGATGAGCGCCTGTCGAAGCGGGCCAGGCAAGGCGTGCGTTACGTGGCGCTGGAGGGCCTGGACGTGAAGGACGCCGAGACCATGGAGCAGGTGCCGGCGGACGGAGAGACCATCGGCGAGGTCATGTTCCGCGGCAACATCGTGATGAAGGGCTATCTCAAGAATAAGAAGGCGACGAAGGAGGCCTTCGCCGGCGGCTGGTTCCATTCCGGCGACCTCGGCGTGCTGCATCCGGACGGCTACATCCAGCTCAAGGACCGGTCCAAGGACATCATCATCTCCGGCGGCGAGAACATCTCCTCCATCGAGATCGAGGACGTGCTCTACAAGCACCCCGCCGTGGCCGACGCGGCCGTGGTGGCCAAGCCCGATGCCAAATGGGGCGAGACCCCGTGCGCCTTCATCGAGACGCGGCCGGGCGCCGAGGTGACGGCGGAGGAGATCATCGCCTATTGCAAGGAGAAGCTCGCCCGCTTCAAATGCCCCCGCCACGTGGTCTTCACCGAGCTGCCCAAAACCTCGACCGGCAAGATCCAGAAATTCAAGCTGCGCGATCTGGCCAAGGCGGTTTGAGCCCCTGAGCGCATACGTCCGAGTGCCCGCCCATGCGGCTCAAGTTGAAGACTCTTGCCAAAGGCGATGGCAAAATGGCGTTATAGTCCCGGCGCCGGCCACGGCCAGCCGGCCCTAAAGGAAGCGATCAGGCACATGCCCAACCGCGGTCTGACATTCGTGAAATTACAGGAGCACTCGGATGAGCGCGGACGCATGCGCATCGTCGAGGTCGATGGCGGCGGCCTGCCCTTCGTGCCGGTGCGGAGCTTCATCATCTCCGACGTTCCGAGCGACAAGTCACGCGCCGGCCATGCGGTGTCCTGCGACGAGCTGCTCGTGGTGGCGCAAGGCTCCTGCCTGATCACGGCGCGAACCGGTGCCGGCCTCGAGGAGCACCGGCTCACCCCGGCCACCGGTGGCGTCCATCTGCGGCCCGGGACCTGGCTCATGCTGAGCGAGTTCGAGCCCGGGACCATCATGGTCAGCTACGCCTCGGAGCGCTATGAGGAGACCCGATTCTTCGAGGAATATGTCGACCTTGAGCGGCTGCAGAAGAAGCCGTGACGCCGGAGAAAAGTGAGCATTATCGCTCATTCGCATTCCTGATTGAAGGCAGCACCCACTTCCTCACCAGCGGGCTTTAGGCCCTTCCGGCTTGCGTCCGGGCGGCAGCCGGGCCATCCTCCGGTTGCGTGGGCCAGGGGGGGAATCAGCCATAACGCTCGAACAAAACTTCAATCTGATCGCGAGCTATGTCGCCCTCGTGGTCGAGTGCGGCGCCGTCTTCGTCGTGGCCTTCGGCGCGCTGCAAGCCATTCTCAGCCTGTTCAAGGCGATCGCGAATGGCCAGGCGACTGGGAGCGAAGGACGTCAAATCTGGCTGCGCTTTGCCACCTGGATCCTGCTCGCGCTCGAATTCGCGCTCGCCGCCGACATCCTGCGCACCGCGGTGGCGCCGACCTGGGACGACATCAGCAAGCTTGCCGTCATCGCCACCATCCGCACCATGCTCAACTATTTCCTGGCGAAGGACATCATGGCCTTCGACAAGAACCAGCAATCCGGCCTTGAAACGAGCACAAACTGAACGAAAACGCCCGAATTCTGCGCCCGTTAATGGGTTGGACGGTTTGGCGAATATGTGGTTCAGTTGTTTAAAGTGACGAACGCGACGCAGCAATCGCGAGCGTCAGGTTGCGCGGGTTTCGGGGGTTCTTTTTTACTTACTCTAGGTTGCAGCTGAGCTTGGCTCAGCCAGAGGTGCCAGCGCATAAGTCTGGGGCCCGGCGCCTCGGCCACCCCGGAACGTGGGCACCCATAACCGGGGGCCGGCGAATGCTGAACAGAGTACGGGGCAAGCGGTTTCAGCTCGTCCTCATCAAGCCATCGCATTACGACCCGGATGGGTATGTGGTGCAGTGGTTCCGTTCGACCATGCCGTCGAACTCGCTCGCCGCCGTCTACAGCCTGGCGCTTGGCGCGGCTGGACGCAGCGTGCTGGGGCCGGACCTCCCGATCGACGTCAACGCCATCGACGAGACCAATACGCGCGTGCGGCCCCGCGACATTGCCAAGCGCATCGCGCGCAACGGCGGCGTGGGTCTCGTCGGCCTGGTCGGCGTGCAATCGAACGAATTCCCGCGCGCGCTCGATATCGCCAGGGCCTTCCGCGCCCAAGGCGTGCAGGTGATGATCGGCGGCTTTCACGTCTCGGGCTGTCTGGCCATGCTCAACGAGACCCAAATTGACATCAAGGTGGCGCAAGAGCTCGGGGTCTCCATCTTCGCCGGCGAGGCCGAGGAAGGGTTCGATGAGGTGCTTGTGGACGCGGCCAAAGGCGAGCTCAAGCCGCTCTACGACCATATGAAGCATCTGCCCGGCATTGGTGACGTCGCCTCGCCGCCATTTCTTCCCGCCGACTTCGTCAAGCGCACCGTCGGCAATGTGACGAGCTTCGACGCCGGCCGCGGCTGCCCTTTCCAATGCTCCTTCTGCACCATCATCAATGTGCAGGGGCGCAAGTCGCGCTACCGCTCCCCCGATAGCATCGAGCAGATCCTGCGCATGAATTTGGCCCAAGGGGTGAAGCGCTTCTTCATCACCGACGACAATTTCGCCCGCAACAAGGATTGGGAGGCCATCTACGACCGGATCATCAAGCTGCGCGAGGAGGACGGCTTGGACGTCCGCTTCATGATCCAGGTCGACACGCTGTGCCACAAGATTCCGAACTTCATCGAAAAGTCGCAGCGCGCGGGGGTCACGCGCGTGTTCATCGGGCTCGAGAACATCAATCCCGCCAATCTGATCGCGGCCAAGAAGCGGCAGAACAAGATCACCGAATACCGCAAGATGCTGCTCGAATGGAAACGCGTCGGCATCATGACCTTCGCCGGCTATATCCTCGGCTTCCCCAACGACACGCCGGACTCGATCCGCCACGACCTCGACATCATCAAGAAGGAGTTGCCGCTCGACGCGCTCGAATTCTTCGTGCTGACACCGCTGCCCGGCTCCGAGGACCACAAGATCCTGTACGAGAAGAAGGTCTGGATGGACCCCGACCTCAACAAATACGAGCTTGAGCATGTGGTCACCGGCCACGCCAAGATGACGAAGCAGGAATGGCAGGAGGCTTACCGCTCGGCCTGGGACATCTTCTATACCGACGAGCATTTGGAAACGATCATGCGCCGCGCCGCCGCCACCGGCATCAACGTCCGCTCGCTGATGCCCGTGCTGATGTGGTTCTCGAGCGCGGTGAAGATCGAGGAGCTGCATCCCCTGCAATGGGGCATCTTCCGCATCAAGCACCGCAGAGACCGGCGCCCGAGCTTCCCGCTTGAGTCGCCACTCGCTTTTTATGCGAACTACGTGCAGGACACCGCGCGAAAAGCGGCGAAGCTCGTGCGGCGCTGGCGGCATCTCAAGCGGATCGTGGCCAAGATCGAGGCCGACCCCAAAGCCCAATTCTACATGGACGACGCCTTGACGCCTGTTGGCGAGGAGGATGCCGAGCATATGGAGCTCTATAATCAGAGCGAGTCGATCAAGGCCGCCGTGCAGCACGAGCGGCGCGTCGCCGGCCACCCCGGCAACGGTCACGGCCACGATCATGCGCATCAAGGCAATGGGCACGCGGGCCCTGCCCGCCCCGAGCGTCCAGCCAGGGACGATCCTCGGCCGGCGATCATTCCCCCCGCGGCTTGAATTCAGTCTGACGGTGTCGCTCGGTGTACGCCGAACCGGCGAAGCTGGCGGGGAGTCCTAGAAGCCGCCAAGCGCGCGACGGAAGAAGTCGCCGAACTGGCCCGTACGCGGACGCCTCTGCCGCTGCCAGGGCTGCTCCTCCGGATAACCCTCGTTCGCATAGCGATCGGGATTGCCGTAGCGCGGGTCGTAACCGCCATAGCCAGGCTGCGGGCCAGGTCCGCCGCTCGGCGCGAGCGCCGAGGATTCGACCCAGCCGGCCGCGCCGCTATGGGCATCCTGCACCTGCACCCAGCCCGGTTGGCGGGAGATCACGCGCACCTGCCAGCCGGCTAGAAGGGCGTAGACCATCGGCGAGCGCAGATCCGGCTCGGCGCGCATATCGGCGGTACCGGCGACCACGGACGCCCATTCCTCGACTTCGGCCGCATCCTCGCCCGCCCCGGGTAGCGGCGCTTCGCGCCCCTGCCAGTCGTCGAGTGACGCGGCATCATTGCCGAACGATGGGTCTTGATCCCGGTATGCCTGATCCTGGTCGGCGCCGGGCCAAGGCCCCGATTGAGCCTCCCGCTCGTCCGCGTCGCCCGTCGGCGGCGTGACCTCGCGGGTAGCGGCGCCTTGCGCCGGCTGCTTCTGCGCGGCAGGCGCGGCCACGGTCTTTTTCGGCTCGATCGCCGCCGTCTTGGTCGGATCGGGCTTGGTCGGAACGGCCTCGCCGGCCGCGACATCCTCCTTTGGACATTGCGTGTCCGCCGCGGCGAGCGTCGTGGCCTTGGACTTATCGTCCGTGGCGCCGCCTGCGCCGCCGAGGACAGCCTGGGCCAGGAAGATGGTGCTGCCCGTGTAGAGCAGCCCCCCGACCAGCCACAATGTCAAAAGAAGCTTGTTTTTCATGCCGAACCTCCGATCCCGGCCCCGCCCCATCGGCGGCCGGGCCCGATTCGTTCCCAGTTAAGCAGGAATGGCCGAACCAGGCGTTAATTGGGCACGTCAAAATGGCAAGAGCGTGGGCGCAACATGGCCCCGGTGGATAGTTTGGACACCCCACTTGCCTTCGAGCCTTGCCGATGGCACGTGCTTCTGCATGGGCAACAGCGACGGATATAAGGAGTTCCTCACCGATTTGCTCTCGGCTTTCGGCCCGGTGAGCATCCGCAATATGTTCGGTGGCGCTGGCGTTTATGCCGAGGGCGTCATGTTCGCCCTCGTCGCCGACGACACGCTGTACTTCAAAGCCGACGCGACCTCCGCGCCCGACTTCGCCGCCGAGGGCAAAACTCCCTTCACTTACACGGCCGAGGGCCGGACGCCGGTCGCCATGTCCTACTGGGAAATCCCGGAGCGCCTGCTCGACGACCCCGAAGAATTGGCGGTCTGGGCGCGGCGGGCGCATGACATCGCGCGTGCGGCTAAGACCAAGCCAAAGCGGCGCTGACCAGCGTCAACGGCTCAGGAGGGCGACTGGATGCTCTCCAGATATTCGAGGATGGCCTCGACGTCGTGGGGGTTGAAGGCGAAGATGGGCATGTCCGGATGGCCCGACACGATACCTTCCGCCAGCGACTCACCCAGATCCTCGATCGGATATTTGCTGGACAAGGTCCGGAACGGGGGTGCGTCCTTATGCGGGCTTTGGCCCTCCTTACCGACCGCATGGCAGCGCGAGCAATTCTCCCGCACGAGCACCTCGCCCTTATCCGCCAGAGTCTTGTCGGCGGCGGTGGCAGGCAAGGCAGCGGCCACCAGGGCGGCGCTGCCCACGAGCACTGCCGCAAGTCTACTGCGCCATGATCGCGCAAGGATGGTTGACAGCACTTAGACCCCTCCCCCTCGGAACTATCGGCGTGGCTACCGCAATTGCGGCCGCTCGTCCTTGACCTTGCTCAACGTTTAAACGGGGCCTCGATCCCGCGCGACGAGGCGCGAGCTGATCTTGTCGACGCTCGCTTCGGCGCCTGGGGCGCCGAGACAGTCTGACGAGGCGCGAGGTCCCGCGCGCTCGCTCGGGCGGAAGGCTCCGCCCTAATGGCTCATTTCAAATTTGAGCCGTTCGATCTCGTCTCTGAGACGCAATTTTTGACGCTTCAGATCAGCGATCTTGAGATCGTCGGCCGTCGGCCGTCCCAGCTCTTCTTCGATCTTGCGATCCAACGCGCGGTGCTTCTCCGACAACTCCACGAGATGTGCGTCAAGCGCCATGTCTAGACCTCCGATTCAGTTGGTCTCCGACTATGCAGTCTGACAAATCGGCGGGGTTTTGTCTAATGGCTCGACTGTGGCGGGACGCCGCTCCGGGGCCCTCTTGGCCGCCCAATGCGAGAAGCCTTGCGCCGTCGGGATTCGCCATGATACTTCCGGCGGGGTCCCCGAAAAACAACGAGGAACTGCGACGTCATGGAGAGCGAGGACATTCGCGAGCTCCGGGCGATGTTGCTCAAGCTCAAGCAAGAGCATGGCGACCTCGACAGCGCCATCAACGCCCTGGAGGATTCCGGCCGCGCCGACCAGCTGCAGCTCAAGCGGTTGAAGAAGAAGAAGCTCGCCCTCAAGGACGAGATGGCCCGTATCGAGGATCAGCTCCTCCCCGATATCATCGCCTAGCTTGAGCCTTGCGCCGCTCGCGCGCGAGAATGGCAAGGCCGATGGTGCCGCCGGTCAGCTCGACCGCCATATAGAACAGCAATATGCGGCTTGGGATCCCGTCGACCACGAGGCTGAGCAGCCGGCCAAGACCCATCGAGTACAGGAAGAACACCGCCCAGACCATCGCCACATGCCGCCATTCAGGCTTGAACGCGGCGATAAGGCAGAAGGCGGACATGCCGAAATAGAGGCCCATGATGGCGCGCAGCATCTCCGTCTGGTCCGTGCCCTGGACCGTGATGTCCATGGTCTTTGGCAGCATGGCCGCGGGGTCCACGCCATAGCTCAGCGCCGGCGGCACGAGGATCAGCGCAACGATTATGAGAAAAAGCCTCATCATGATCGGGGGTCCGTGGGAGATTGAGCCAGCAGAATCGACGGGCATTCTCCGTCATTCGCCTCTCCGGTTCCAGTCCTCTCATGCCACTCCCGCGCCGGCAACATTGCCTGCCGGGCGCCCCGGCCAGCGAGACGCGCCTTGCCAAGCACCGCGCAACCCTTTAAAGCCCTTCGCTTTTCGCGAAGCCTCGGCGCATCCTTCAAAGGCACGGCATGAGCGACGAGAAGCCCCGCGTGGGCATCATCATGGGCAGCCGTTCGGACTGGCCGACGCTGAAGGCCGCGGCCGAATTGCTCGACGCACTGCGCGTGCCTTATGAAACCCGCATCGTCTCGGCGCATCGAACCCCCAAGCGGCTTTACGACTATGCCACGAGCGCGCGCGAGCGCGGGCTGAAGGTGATTATAGCCGGCGCCGGCGGCGCCGCCCATCTGCCCGGCATGACCGCCTCCATGACCGAGCTGCCGGTGCTCGGCGTTCCGATCGAAAGCCGCACCCTGAAAGGTCTCGATAGCCTGCTGTCGATCGCGCAGATGCCGGCCGGCGTGCCGGTGGGGACCTTGGCCATCGGCGAGGCCGGCGCGACCAATGCCGGCCTGCTGGCGGCGCAGATCCTGGCGCTGTCCGACCGGGCACTTGCCACCCGTGTCATGGCCTGGCGCGCGGCGCAAACCGAGGGCGTGGCCGAGACCCCAGCGGACGATGGCTGAAGCCCTCCCTCCGGGAAGCACCATCGGCATATTGGGCGGGGGCCAGCTTGCCCGCATGCTGGCGCTTGCCGCGGCAAGGCTTGGCCTTAACGCCCACATCTATGCCGACGAGCCGAACGCGCCGGCTTTCACCGTCGCCGCTTCTGCCACCGTCGGCGCCTTCGACGACGAGAGCGCGCTCGGCGCCTTCGCCGGCAGCGTCGACGTGGTGACCTGCGAGTTCGAGAATGTGCCGGCGCGCGCGTTGGACATCGCCGGCGCTCATGCGCCGGTGCATCCCCCCGCCAAGGCCTTCGCCATCACCCAGGACCGGCTCGTCGAGAAAGATTTTCTGCGCCAGCTTGGCATCGCCACCGCCGACTACGCCGCCGTAAACGACGAACGGAGCCTCGGCGAGGCCCTCGGCCGGGTAAAGCTTCCGGGCATCTTGAAGACGCGGCGGTTTGGCTATGACGGCAAAGGCCAGGCGCTGATCCGCACCGAGGCCGAGGCTGCCGCCGCGCTCAAGGAGCTTCGCGGCCAGCCGGCGCTGCTTGAGCGCCTCGTCGCCTTCGACCGCGAGGTTTCAATCGTCGCGCTGCGCGGCCAGGACGGCGATCTCCATTTCTACGATCCGGCCGAGAATGTGCACCAGGACGGCATCCTGGCCATCAGCCGCGTGCCCGCCCGCCTCCACGCCGATGCAGTGTTTGAGGCGCGGCGCATCGCCGGCGCCATCGCCCAGGCCCTCGGCCATGTCGGCGTGCTGTGCGTGGAGATGTTCGAGCGCGACACCGAGGCCCCTCACCTGCTCGTCAACGAAATCGCCCCGCGCGTGCACAATTCCGGCCACTGGACCATCGACGCCTGCCTTGTCAGCCAGTTCGAGAACCATATCCGCGCCATCGCCGGCTGGCCGCTGGGGGATACGGCGCGGCACAGCGATGCGATGATGACCAATCTGATCGGCGCCGATGTGGAGCGCTGGCGCGAGCTTGCCGCCGAGGAAGGCACCGCCCTGCATCTCTATGGCAAGGAAGAGGCCAGGCCCGGCCGTAAGATGGGCCACGCCACGCGCCTATCGCCGAAGACTTGACCCTGCCTTCGGTTGTTGCATTTCGAAGTATTGGGGCGCGCGCGCTCTAGACAAACACCGCTTCTTTTGTTACAGCCATCCCCGATGCGGGGCCCGGTTAGCTCCGGCAAAAGGTGGGTTTGACCCCCTTCATTCTCTCAACCACGGAAACGGAGAGCACGCGCGTGCAGGTCGTCGTTCGCGATAACAATGTGGATCAGGCCCTCCGGGCACTGAAGAAGAAGATGCAGCGCGAAGGCATCTTCCGCGAGATGAAGCTCCGAAACTATTACGAAAAGCCGTCCGAGAAACGCGCGCGCGAGAAGGCCGAAGCCATTCGCCGCGCCCGCAAGCTCGCGCGCAAGAAGGCGCAGCGCGAGAGCGGCGTCGCCGCGGCTCCAAGGCCGCCGCGCACCCCGCGCTAGCGGCCTCTGAATTTTCCTGTATTGCGAGCCGCCGCCTCCTCGGGCCAGCCCCGAGGCGCGGCTGCACTTGCGCGGGGCCAGGCTACGACGCCAAGGCCACCGGCTCGAAGCGAGGCACGCGGATGGCGGCGGCGGGACGAACCTCTTCCTGCTCGAAAATTTCGAGGAAGTCCGTGATCTTCTGCCAAGCGCCGTGGTCGAACAGATCGTTGTGACCGCCCATTCTCAGAATTGAGAGGGTCTTCGGCTCATTGGCCGCGGCGTAGACCTGCCTTGCATGACTCACCGGGATCAGATCGTCGCGGGCGCCATGCACGATGAGTAGCGGCACCTTGACCGAGGCGATACGATCGATGGTACGGTATTGATCGGTCATGATCAGACGCAGCGGCAGGAACCACCAGACCTGATTGCCGACATCGACGGCCGAGGTGAAAGGCGCTTCGAGCACCAAAGCCTTCACCGGGCGCTGCAAGGCCAGCCGCGTGGCAACGGCGGTGCCGAGCGATTCGCCATAGGCGACGATGTCGTCGCCCCCGAGCCCGATCTCGCGCAGATAGTCATAGGCGACGGCGGCATCGGCGACGTTGTTCTCTTCCGACGGCCAGCCACCCGACCCGCCATAGCGGCGGTAATTGAGCATCAAGACTCCATATCCGCTCGCGGCGATGGTCTCGATCTTGCGCGCGCGGTTCGCGGCGGAGCCGCTATTGCCGGTGAAATAGAGCAGCGTGGGTTTATTTCCGCGCGCCGGCTGGTGCCAGGCGATCAGCGTGACGCCGTCCCTGCTCTTGAGAATCACTTCCTCCACGTCGGACAGGCCCACTTCCCTCGGCGCGTAGCGCTTCGTATCGGGAAGATAGAGGAAGTAGCGGTGGAGCACCCAACCGCCGGTGCAGATGAGTGCGTAAGCGCCTATCAGCGAGAGCACGAGATTCAACATGACGCTATCGATGCCTTTCCATCATTATTCTTCGTGAGAGACCTGCTCTCCTTATCGTTCCTCGCTGAACCTAACGTGAACCGGACGTTTAGCAGCATAGCGGCAGGCGGCTCTTACCGCTCACTGGCGTGAACCGCACACATTACTAGTTCAAATCGAGCTAGAAGGCCACGGACTGGGTTCGAGCCGCCATGCCGGCGAAATGCTGGTGAAAGCACTCGCAAGCGGCACCGGTCTTGATCTTGGTTTCCGTCGTGGTCGAAACAGGAGCCAAACGACTGTCGTTACGCCCGCAATGCAAAATGGGTTCCGCTCCGTTTCCAGGCGATTGTGGACTTCTTACGCGAGGAAAACCCCGCAACCGGAAACCAAGACACGGCTTTTAGGGCCGTGGCGTGACGCGAATCCGGCAAAAACGGGATAGGGCGGAAACCTTAAGGAGTTCCGAGTTTCTTCACCAAAATTTGCGCGAGCCAATCGAGCTCTCACAGCGACTTGGCGATCTCATCGGTCATCTTCTTCGCGTCGCCGAGCACCATCATGGTGTTGTCGCGATAGAACAGCGGATTGTCGATGCCGGCATAGCCAGACGCCAGCGAGCGCTTGTTGAACAGCACGGTGCCCGCCTTCCACACTTGCAGCACCGGCATGCCGTAGATCGGCGATGACGGATCGTCTTCCGCGGCAGGATTGGTGACGTCATTGGCGCCAATCACATAGGCCACGTCGGCTTGCGCGAACTCGCTGTTGATGTCCTCGAGCTCGAACACCTCGTCGTAAGGCACATTGGCCTCGGCCAGCAGCACGTTCATGTGGCCCGGCATGCGCCCGGCGACCGGGTGGATCGCGTATTTTACCTCGACCCCGGCCTTCTTCAGTCCGTCCGCCATTTCCCGCAAGGCATGCTGCGCCTGCGCCACCGCCATGCCGTAGCCCGGCACGATGATGACCTTGCTCGCATTCTTCATCAGGAAGGCGGCATCCTCGGCCGAGCCGAGCTTCACCGGCCGCTGCTCCTCGCCGCCCGCGGGTCCCGCCACCTCGCCACCGAAGCCGCCCAGGATCACGTTGATGAAGGAGCGGTTCATGCCCTTGCACATGATGTAGGACAGGATGGCGCCGGAGGAGCCGACCAGCGCGCCGGTGACGATCAGCGCACTATTGCCGAGGGTGAAGCCGATGCCGGCGGCGGCCCAGCCCGAATAGGAATTGAGCATCGAGATCACGACCGGCATGTCGGCGCCGCCGATCGGCACGATGATCAGCACGCCGAGCAAGAGCGCCAGCGCCACGATGGCCCAGAAATAAATTCCCGTCTGCGCCTGGCAAAACATCACCACGCAAAAGACCAGCGCCAGCGCCAGCGCGATGTTGATGACATGACGCGCAGGGAGCAGGATCGGCTTCCCCGACATGCGCGCTGAGAGCTTGAGGAAGGCGATCACCGAACCGGTGAAGGTGATGGCGCCGATCGCCGCGCCCAAGGACATCTCGACCAGGCTCGACGTGTGGATGTTGCCCGCCACGCCGATGCCGAATTCCTCCGGCGCATAGAAGGCCGCGGCGGCGACCAGCACCGCGGCAAGACCGACGAGCGAGTGGAAGGCGGCGACCAGCTCCGGCATCGCCGTCATGGGGATGCGGCGCGCGACCACCGCGCCGACGCCGCCGCCAATGGCGATGCCGGCGACGATCATGGCCCAGGTGAGCGGCGAATCCGGGGCCGCGACCGCCAAGGTCGTGAGCACGGCGATGGCCATGCCGACGATGCCGAAATAATTGCCCTTGCGTGACGTCTCTGGCGACGACAATCCGCGCAGCGCGAGGATGAACAGGACACCCGCGACGAGATAGAGCAGCGCGACGATATCGGAGTTCATGGCTTACCTCGGTCGCGCGTCATTTCTTTTTCTTCTGATACATGGCGAGCATGCGCTGGGTGACGAGGAAGCCGCCGAAGATATTCACGCTCGCGAGGATGAGCGCGGCAAAGCCGAGCAGCTTCGCCAACCAGTTTCCCGACGCGAGGTTGAAATCGGCCGCTTCAACGGCGACGGCGAGAAGCGCGCCAACGACGATCACCGAGGAGATGGCGTTGGTCACCGACATCAGCGGCGTGTGCAGTGCCGGCGTGACGCTCCACACCACGTAATAGCCGATGAAGATCGCGAGCACGAAAATGGAAAAGCGGAAGACGAAATCGTGGCCTTCGGACACGCCTGCGTCTTGCGCGTAAGCGCTGCCGGCGGCAAGAGACACCGCGAGCAATGCCAAGCCGAAGACGGCAAGCGCAAACCAATTCGTTGCTCGCCTCATGTCTTTCCTCCCTTGGGCGGCCGTGCGCCCGCGCTCTTCTTCGCCGCGGGACTGACGCCATTGCCGGGCTTTGGCGTGGCGCCCGCGTTCGGTGCCGCGCCACCGAGACGCTCGGC
Organism: Methyloceanibacter sp.; assembly: GCA_049678565.1. Lineage (GTDB taxonomy): Bacteria > Pseudomonadota > Alphaproteobacteria > Rhizobiales > Methyloligellaceae > Methyloceanibacter. Next base: position 19,026 of record JBAUEK010000147.1, read on the forward strand.
AATCATCGTATTGACGATGACGCCGTCGCGGGCGATCAGCGTGCCCTTGACCAACTCGTCGTCCCAATTGACCGTGAGCTCCTTGCTCTCCTTGTCGATCATCGGCTCGACGAAGGCCAAGAGATTGCGGGCATAGAGGCTCGAGGCGTTGACCGGGACCGCTCCGGGCAGATTGAGATTGCCCATGATGCGCACGCCCTTGTGCGCCACCACCTCGCCCGCCTTGGTGAGCTCGGCGTTGCCCCCGCGCTCAGCCGCGAGGTCGACGATGATGGAGCCCGGCTTCATGCTCTCGATCATGGCTTGGGAAAGAAGCTTCGGCGCCGGTCGGCCCGGAATCAGGGCCGTGGTGATGACGATGTCCTGGTTCTTCACGTGCTCGGCCACGAGCTCGGCCTGCTTCTTCTTGTAGTCGTCGGACATTTCCTTGGCGTAGCCCGCCGCCGTCTCAGCCTGGCGAAACTCCTCATCCTCCACGGCGATGAACTTGGCGCCCAAGGACGCCACCTGCTCCTTGACCGCCGGGCGCACATCCGTCGCCGTGACGATGGCGCCGAGCCGGCGTGCCGTGGCGATGGCTTGCAGACCGGCCACGCCGACGCCCATGACGAACACGCGCGCCGCGGGCACGGTGCCCGCCGCCGTCATCATCATCGGCAAAGCGCGCTCGAACAAAGCGGCGGCGTCGACCACGGCCTTGTAGCCGGCAAGATTGGCCTGGCTCGACAGCACGTCCATGCTCTGGGCGCGACTGATCCGCGGCATCAGCTCCATGGCGAACAGGCTGGCGCCCGTCTTCCCCAGCGCCTGGAGATCACCGGCGTCGGAAAAGGGATCGAGCATGCCGATGAGCATGACACCCGGTTTCATGGAGGTGGCCAGCGCCAAGGATGGCCGCCTGACCGTGAGCACGATGTCGGCATCCTTCACCGCCTCGGCGTCCGTCGCGGCAATGCTTGCACCGGCGGCGCTGTAGTCCTCGTCGGCGAAATGGGAGCCGAGCCCCGCGCCCGAGCGGACAACCACCTTGGCCCCGTGCTTGATGAGCTTCTTCGCGGTTTCGGGGCTGAGCCCGATACGCGACTCCCCTGGGCTCTCGGCCGGCACGCCTATGCTAATCATCGTGGCTCCGTCGGCTGGCCTGGCGCCAGCCTCAATAAGCGCTTGCGCGCCAAGACGTGTCGAATGTGGGAGGCGGCTGGATCACGCCGCCCGTCGGGCAGGAAGGTCTAAACCGATCAGACCACAAAAAGGGCCAAAAACGCCATGAGGGCGACCGTGGCGACGACGATATAGACACTCAGTTTGAGGAACATTTTGTAGGTTCTTTGATGCTCGGCGTAGTCCATCGCCGGATGGCCCTCGGACGGATCGATATGCATGCCACTCCCCTGTGCTCGTTCGCCCCATATCCGCCCGCGAGATAGCACAAAGCCGGGCAGGCGGGCAACATCGGCCGCGCCATGACCGCCCCACATCGCCCGGGACCAGAGTCACAGCCCCTGCTATGATTTGGGGTCCGTCGGGCGGATCGGGCTGCCGCCCATCCCACGGATGCAGCGAGGATACGCTCACCCGCAAAACAGGGACGATCATCAGGGCTTCGGTTCGCCGCGAGACGCGGTCGTCCTCAGGCTTGAAGCGGGGTGCGTCGAAATCCTTGGTGGCAGCGCATACGGTTTCGCTCAACAGCGAGGGTCGCTCCATGTCCATGCCT
>JBAUEK010000148.1:0-8876 GCA_049678565.1 Methyloceanibacter sp.
TGACCTTGATGGCTTGCTGATCTTGGGGTGCTGTTGTGTCACCGCCATGTCACCAGGCGTATTCTCCCTTGATCGAGTGAACGCTTCGCCGGCAATGTTCTGAAACCTGCGTCCGCTCCCTAGCACCTGTGTGTACCGAAAATTAGATTCTGCAATATTGGTGGTGAAGGCCACCGAGAATAGGGTGTGACGTGATGGCACCGAGGTGCTCAATCGCGCGATGGAACGGCGCGTCCTTGTTCAGGGAACGATGAGTTCTCGACTCATTATAGTAGGCGGCATATGCGCCTAAAATCCGGCGCAGGTGCGCTTCACCGAATACGATCATGCGGTCAAGACACTCGCGGCGGATCGAGCCGATGAGTCTCTCAACGTAAGCGTTTTGCCAGGGTGATCGGAACGCAATTGGCCGATCTCGAATGCCCATGGCGCGCAGACGCTGCACGAAGACTGGCCCGTACGAGGTGTCCCGATCCCGAATGAGGTATCGCGGCGCGTGGTCCCATGGGAAAGCCTCGGTGATCTGGCACGAGATCCACTCCGCGGTCGGGTTTGCCGTCACACCAAACGACACCCAAAGTCGTCGTCCATGCCGTATGATGACAAGACAATAGAGGATCTTGAACGTGATCGTTGGAAGGACAAAAAGGTCGACCGCCGCGATGCCGTCGGCATGGTTGCTGAGAAACGTCCGCCAGCCTTGCGACGGTGGCCACCAGCGGCGGCACATATACCGAGCGACCGTCGACTGAGCGACCTCGAAGCCGAGCTTGAGCAGCTCGCCATGAATGCGCGGCGCGCCCCAGAGCGGGTTCGCGCGGCTCATCTCGCCAATGAGCGTGCGCAGCTCAGCCGAGATCATCGGTCTGCCAACATGGTTGCGCGACCGCCAGCGCCAATACGCCCGAAACCCAGCACGATGCCAGCGAATGACTGTCTCCGGCCTGACAATCGCAACCGCGCCCAGGACGGAGGGAAACCAGCGATAGAGCCAAACGAACAGAAAGCGATCGGTATTGTTCAGATCCGGTCGCTTCGGCATCCGCCGGCGAAGCACATTGACCTGTTGCCGCAGGACCAGGTTTTCCGCTTCCAGCGTTGCTCTCGACCTGAAGAGCGAAGCCAGGACGCCGAGAATCAGCTTGAGGAGATCAATCATCAGGCCGATGATTGCCCGGCACTTTCCCCGCGTCTACGCTGAATCTAATTTTCGGTACACACAGGGTCATCATCTCGGCGAAGTAGCTGCTGCCCCACAACACCGGATTGTCCCGTCGCCCTTGATGCACGGGCACGCAGATCGCGCTAACCCCAGTGAAGTCTGCCATCAGGGCGCGGAGGACCGGGACTTCGACCCAAGGCATGTCGCCGAGGCAGATGAGCGCGCCGTCGATGCCGAGTGGCAGCGCGCTCAAGCCGGCGCGCAAGGATGTGCTCAAGCCGCCGGCGTAGGCTGGATTGGCGACGACGGTCACCTTCAATCCGTCTAAAGCCGCGGCGACCCTGGCAGCGTCATGGCCCGTCACCACTGTTACGGGCAGCACGCCACTGGCAAGCGCGGCGGTGGCGACGCGACGAACCACCGGTTCGCCCCCGATCGATTCCAGCAGCTTGTTGCGCGGCGCCATGCGTGAGGAGCACCCCGCCGCGAGCACGATGCCCGCGATCTTTGTCATCCGCGCGACCCGTCTTTGCCCCGCCGCACCGCGATGATCTGGGCGATGATGGAGAGCGCGATCTCCGCTGGCCCCAGCGCCCCGATGTCGAGACCGACCGGGGCGTGAATGCGCTCGATCTCGGCGGCGGGGACACCCGCCTGGAGCAGGCGTTCGACACGTTTGGCGTGGGTCTTCCTGCTCCCTAGCGCCCCGACATAGAAGGCGTCGGATCGAAGCGCCGAGACAAGCGCGGCATCGTCCAGCTTCGCATCGTGGCTCAGCGCCACCATCGCGGTGGAAGCGTCGACACCAATCGCCGTCAGCGCCTCATCCGGCCAATCCTGCAGGAGCCTGACCTCGCCGAAGCGCTCTGCCGTGGCGAAGGCGGCGCGCGGATCCACGATCACGGCTTCGTAGCCGAGCGCGCGTGCCATGGGAACCAGCGCTTGGGCCACATGTACGGCGCCGACGATGATCAGGCGAACGGCCGGGCTGAACACGTTGATGAAGAGTTCGCCGCCGCTGCCCTCCAAGGCAACACTGCGATCCTGACGAAATGCCTCGGCCAGGGCCGGCGCCAGCTCTGTCTCAAGATCGCCCGAGTCATGCGCGAGCCGCCGCTCGCCGGTCGCAAGCTCGGTCACCAGCGCCACCCGCCGCCGCGCCTCAATGTCGCCGGCGAGGCGACGCAGCACGCCGTCGCCGCCGTGCTCCGCCGTCAGCGGTTCGAGGCAGATGCGGATGGTGCCGCCACAGGCGAGCCCAACCTTCCACGCGGTCTCGTCCTCGACGCCGAATTGGAGCGTCTTGGACTTGGCCGACGCGATCACCTCGGCCGCCTCGGCAATGACCTCGGCCTCGACGCAGCCGCCTGAAACCGAGCCCAGGAAATTGCCGTTGGCATCGATCAAGAGCTGGCTGCCGACGGGTTGCGGCGCCGAGCCCCAGGTCTGAACGACGGTGGCAAGGGCCACGCGGCGGCCTGCGGCCAACCAGGCGAGGGCGGCGGGAATTATGCTTGGATCGCCCGCACTCATCGACTTTGTCCGAAATTGCCTTGAGACTATTTAGACCTGAAAGACATGACTTTGTCTAAACTCTGGTTCTGAACCAAGCCGCTCGTCGGTGTGGCCACCAATGCAGATCCGGTTCGAACGCGCTGCCTCAGCCGCGGAGTGCTCGCTCTTCCCTGGGTGATGGCAAGAGCCCTGGTGTCGACGCTTCGACTGGCCCGGTCGTCCTCGCCGATCAGCGGTGGATAGGCTCAGCAAAGTCCTGCCATCAGAAAGGTGCGGGAGTATAGTTCCTTCACGATTCGAATCGTCAACGGGAGGAACTAGGCCATGGCTACAGCTGTCGCGGGAAGCGAACGGTCGGACATCTGGTGGGTTTTCCTGCTTGAGGGGATTGCAGCCCTCATCTTTGGCTTGTTACTGGTCACAGCACCTGCAGCGACACTCGTAACGCTCACGATTTTCCTTGGCTTCTACTGGCTCATCGCCGGCATTCTGGAATTGGTTCGGATCTTCGTCGATCGCTCGGTTCCGTGGGTCTGGTCGCTCCTGATCGGTGTCCTCGGCATCGTTGCCGGTATTCTCGTCCTGAATCATCCCATGTTCGCCGCCTTGGTTCTGCCCACCACGCTCGTGGTCTATCTCGGCATCGTGGGGCTGATCATGGGCGTGCTTGCGATCATTGGCGGGTTTACCGGCGGGGGCATCGGCTCGTTCATTCTCGGCGTGATCACGGCGCTGATCGGGCTTCTGCTCCTGGGGTCGCCCGTCGCGGCGGCGTTGGCAGTCCCCTTTGTTTTCGGCATTCTGCTTCTGATTCAAGGCATCGGGCTGATCATCTGGGCCTTTCGCGTGCGCCCTTGAGGCCCGCGGGGCTCTAACGACCGCGTTCCGGTTCACCATTTTCGACTGTGAAGGACACCCGCGATTGCGGTCTCGCGGGCGACACCTATAGAATGGCTTGTGGCGCGGGCTGGCTGGCGATCCTTTGGACGCCAGCAGCACTGTCATGGCGCCTGCGCCTTTGCGTCAATGATTGGGGGGACCGAGTAATGAAACGAGTGAGTCTTATTCTTTGCGGTCTGGCTGCTTTCGTCATGATCGCGAGCCCGGCGTTCGAGGCGGTCGCCCGCGCGCTCATGATCTATCCCCTGCAAGGTCAATCCGCGCAGCAGCAGGAAGACGATCGCGCCGCCTGCGCCGATTGGGCCACCGCCACCACCGGCTACGCCCCATCCGGACTCCCGATCGTCGTCCGTCCTGGAGCCCCCGGCGCGATCTCCGGGCCCGTGGTGCAGGCCCCGATCGTGGTGGAGACCTATCAAGGCCCGGTCGTGACCTCGGCACCTCCGCCGGCGGGGCTGATCGGCGGCGTCATCAACCGCCGGCAGGCCGCGACGCTCGACGTGCTTTATGCCAATTATCTCGCCGCCGGGGCCACCTGCCTCACCGCGCGCGGCTATCAAGTGTCAATGTAAGGGGGACGTGATGCGTATTTCGATCTCAACCGCGCTTCTGATTGCGTCCATCGGTCTTGGCGCGGGCGCCGCCTCCGCCGCCTCGGGCTCCTACATCTGCGCCGTCGGCGAAGTCTTTGAATGCGAGGCGGTCACCGGCTGCAAACGGGTCTCGGCCGACGCCATCAACCTCTCCGAGTTTATCGTGATCGACGTCGACAAGAAGCAATTATCGGAGACCGCCATCGGCGAAGACGGGCAAACTGAAGACGTCGAGGGCTTGACCGTGACCGACAAGGCGATTTTCCTCCACGGCACGCAGGACCAGGAAACCTGGAACATGTCCGTGTCGCTGGAGAACGGCGCCATGACCGGCGGCATTACCAGCGGGGCCTCGTCTTTCGCCGTCTTCGGCCACTGCACGCAGAAATAGCCCGCGCGCTCCGATCCAGCTTGCCACCGGCCTTCAGCCGGCGGCTTCCTCGATTTCGCTCGGGCGCCAGCTCTTATCGAAAAACGGCTCGAGCGGGCTGTAGAGGCGCAGAATCGTGAACCAACCCTTGCCGGGCATGGTCTGGATCCAGTTGCCCCGCTTGACCCCCTCGGGCTGCTTTGGGCCGAAATAGATCGTCGTTGAGCCGTCCGCATCGGCTTCAGCGGCGGGTGATGGATAGCTCTGGCTGCCGGCTCGCGGGTAGCGTTGCGGCGTATCGAGCATCGATCGGGTTTGGTTGTCGTAGAGCGTGAAGGACCAGAAATTCGCCTCGGGAATGCCCTTGGGTAGCGTCACCTTGTAGGTCTTGGCGCCGTCGAAGAAGTTCTGGTCTGCATCAACCAAGGCGAACAGATATTGCGAGCCGATACCCGGCAGCCGCATGCTCATCGCGGGAGTGATGCCGGTGACGCCGTAGAAAAATGCGGTACGCGCGTTCAGCGTGCGGTAGCCTGTGGGCGGGAAGGGCTTGACGCCCTCCTTGGTGACCAACGGGATCGGGGTCTCGAACTCCGAGCCGCTGATAAACAGAAAGTTCATCCAGGCCGAACCCGGATAGTAATACCAGTCCGGATCGCGGGGGTTCATAAACAAAGTGCGCGCGGTGGCGTTGGCGAGCGCCGCTGCGTCGTTGAGGATCTTCTTCATCCGCGCATCCGGCGCGAACGGCTTGCCCTTGACGATGCCGATAGCAGCGAGCGGCCCCATCAATTCGGGATCGAGCGCCGTGGCCGGTTCCCGCTGCACCACTTCGTTGAGCAACTCGAAAGCATGGAAATCGCTCGGCGGAACGGTGTTAAACGACACGCCGCTGCCCTCATGAAACACCGTCGGCGGAGGCGGGGTGACGCGGCCGAGCTTGACCTTTCCAGTCAGGAACTCGGCAACGCTCGTACCGACACCGCCGGCCTCATAGGGGTAGATCTTGGTCCGCGACTTGATCAGATCCACCGTGGGCTTCGGATCGTCGTTCTCCAGGAAGCTTCGCCCGAGCACTAGGACTCGCGTGGTCCGGGAACGGGCGACATAGAATCCGCCCTCCGGCATCGGTCCGTCGTAGCCTGGCGGCAGCAGCAGGTACTTGCCCCCCTCGCCGCGGTCGGGCCCGGGCGCGCCAAAGTCGATCACCCAGCGCCACCAAGAGTCGTCGAGCGTGCCGAGCGCCTTCGGTGGCGTCTCGAGCACCATCGGTCCGTTCGAGAGGTCGATGCTGCCCACGAAATAGACCGTGTCGGCATTCGCCGTCAGGAACAGCGAACTGGCGTCCATCAGCTTGGAGAAGATCAGGAGCTCGTTGTCCTTCACGCCGATGCCGAGAAAGCCCTCGCGGATCGCGGCCGAATTAACGCCCTGGTAGGTGTTCACGAAGGCGTCGAAGGCGTGCGCAAAGTCGAGATTGTCGTAGATCTTGTCCGAGGTCGCCGCACTTGGCATGCCGTCCTTGAACTCAAGCGTGCCGAGGCGCGTCTCGACCTGGTCGGGGGTGGTGATCGAGGGCGGGATCGATGTGGCGTCGTCGGCGAGCAGGGCGCCGGGCGCGACGATCGCCAGGCCGAGGAGGCCGGCACGCACAAAGGCGGACTTCGAGGACCATACCCATGGCGAAAATGTCATGATCTGCACTTCCTTTCCGATGTGCCACGCACAGAAGTTGATGAGACGAAGTTTGCAGCCGCGCCGCTATGGCGCGCTTTTTTTCGGTGAAAAGATTGTCTTCCAGTCGTTCTTCATATTGGCGATGGTCCAGCCCTTGGTCGTCGCTTCGTCCATCAGCGCCTGGGAGAAGGTGCCGACTTTGGAGTCGGGCAACCCGCCCGCCGGGCCGTAAGCATATTCGCGCGTCGCATCGGTGTGATAGACGAGCCCCATGAAGCGGAGGCCGTCGCCTGCGGCCGTCCACTCCAGCATCTCCTTGTCGCCGTTGGAATTGCCGAAGGCGAAGATCGGGCGCTTGCCGATAAAATGATTGATGCCCTCCGCCTTGCCTGGCCCGTCATCCACGAACAGCACTTTCGGCATCTTGATCAAGACCGGGCTCGCGTCCCACATCTGATAGTCGGTGACGCCGGCGGAGCCGATGACCCGCTCTGGCGGAATGTCATAAATCTTGTCGGTGAAGGTCCGCATGAACTCGACCCCGCCGCCCGACACGATGAAGGTCTTGAAGTCATTGACGCGAAGGTAGGCGAGCAGCTCGATCATGGGCTGATACACGAGGTCGGTGTAGAGGACCTTGAAGCGGGGATGTTTGGCGACCGCCAGCCAATCCTCGACGCTCTGGTTGAAGGCGACGGTGGTCATGCCCGAATGCGTCGCCGTCACGATCTCGACCATTCCCTTCTCGCCCATGCCCGACAGCGCTGCGACGTCTCCCGACAGCACCCATTTGAACGGCTCCTGCGTCGTCCACTCGGGGTGTTTGCCGGCCATCGCCTTGACCTCGGCCATGGCGAAGGCGAATTGGGTATAGATCGGCTGCTCTACCCACAGCGTCCCGTCATTGTCGATGGTGGCGACGCGGTCCGCCGCCGGCACGAAGTTCGGGCCTCCATCCTTGGTCACCTGCGTGACGAAATCGATGATGGATTGCTTGGTCGGCCCGTCATTCCAGGAGGGCAGCGGGTCTGTCTCGACCGCCCGCGCCGGATTGCCGGCTGCACCCAGGAACCCAAGCGCGAACACCACGGCAAGGAATGCTCGGCGGCTAAACATGTTCGGCATCGTGACCTCTCTCCTTGGTGTCATGGATTTTGAGCGTTCTTGATGAAATTGTCGATCAAGTCGAGGGTCTTTGCTGGCGCTTCGACCATGGGCGAATGGCCGGCGCCGTCGATGATCTCGATGCGCGCGCCGGGGACGGCTTCGAACAGCTTGGCGCTTGCCGCCGAGATCAGAGCATCCTGCGCGCCGAAGATCACGAGGAGCGGCGGCACCGGATCGAGGGCCGCGAGCCGGTCCGGAATCGATTTGGCTTTGCGGTAGGTCGTGCTGCCGTCATGGGCCGAGCGAAACGCCGTATAGGTCAGCTGCTGGAAGTCGGCCACGAATTTTTCCGGCACGGGAATTCCTGGGGCAAATCCTTGACGCAGGGCCTTGGCGACGGCCTTGTCGGTCTGGAACCTGGAAAGCAGCTCGCCCACGACCGGCATGAAGGCCAAGCGCGTCACAAGCGTGAAACTGGTATCGGCCTGGGGCGGCGTGTCGATCAGCACCATGCGCTCCACCCTGTGCGGCTCGATCTCGGCGAAGGCCGTCGCCACCTCGCCGCCCATGGAATGACCGATGACGGTGACGCGGCCGACGCCAAGCTGGTCGAGCACGGCCTTGACCAGAGAGGCTTGGCGCTCGATCGCATAGCCGGACCTTGGCGCTTCCGTGCCGCCATGGCCGATGAGGTCGACGCGGATGACGCGATGGTCGGCGGCAAGCGCCGGCGCGATTTCGTCCCACCAATCGATGGCGGCGCCGAAACCGTGGATCAAGACGATGGACGGCCCGCTGCCCTCGACCTCGACATTCGCCGGCACCACCTCGGTCGCGACAACCGTCCCGCCATAGCGTGCGTCAGCCGCGCGTGTCCGAGAATCGACGGCAAGCGTATTGAGCCCGAGTGCTGCGGCCACCGCCAAGGCCAAAAGACCCCAGACCAGCCACCGCTGGTTCGCCACGGGCGGTCCTTGACCGATCGAGTCAGGGTTCGTCTCTGACATCCTCCGGCGCGGGTCCCTTAACCCTGGCTAGGGTGTGAATCGGCCAAACCCATGCTTCTTGAGCCACGCCTTGACCGCCATTTCGCCCTCGGGAATGACGTCATAGAGGGGCGGGTTGTTGGACATGAATCCGATCTTGAATTGCGGCGGGTAGCTGAACAGCTCCTTCAGATACCAGCCGCCGGTTGCTCCGAGCGGCACCGCCATCGGAATGTGGCGGATGCCGATGCTCGCGTCCTCCTGGGGATTGGTATAGAGGTTGAAAACAATTCCGCCGCCAGTGTCGGTGAAGATCGAGCCGCTGAACCCGCCGATATTCCCCTTCTGCACCACGCCGTTCTCGATCTCGCCGGTGATCACGCCCTTGAACTCGTCGACGCGTACCGCCGAGTAGTACTGGTTCAAGGTGTAGATGCGGCTGCGGCGCGTCGACAGACCGTCATCCGCGACCAGGAACGACGTCTGATCGACGCCATCGATATAGGTGGTCTTGGGAAACAGCTCCGCCAGCTTGGCTCCGGGCACGCCGGCGAGATCGAGCGCCG
>JBAUEK010000149.1:0-7781 GCA_049678565.1 Methyloceanibacter sp.
GCGTAGGTCGGCGGCGATAGCGGCGTGAGTTTCTTCGCGCTGATGAACTTCTCCAGCTCCTTGGTTTGGCGATCAAGGCTGTCTTTGCCGCCCATACCGGAAAAGCGGATGACGGCAAAGCGCTTGCCGGAGATTTCTTTGAGCACGACGGCGACGTTATTTGGCTTTGGCAGCGTCTCCATTGTGTATTTCGATGGCATGACGAAGCGCACACGCCACGTGTTGCCATCGCCTTGCTGCGTGACCGGCGCGGTCATCGCGATTTTCTCGCTGTCTTGCTGCGTGACCGCGACATCTTCAAACAGAACCGTTTTGCCGCCCTGGCCGAGTGGCGTCAGCTGGCCTGAACGCCCTCAGACCAGCACCCTTCGCAGGCCCGCTCAGGTTTGTCTGACAATGCCTTGCGCGAGGTCGGGTGCAGCGACCGCGACATCGAGTCGATCACCGGTATGTCGCCGGCGATGGTCACCCGCTACAGCCGCTTCGCCGACCAGCGCAAACTTGCCAAGGCGGCGATCCTCCGGCTGGAACGAAACAGGACGTGAACAAAGATTGGAAAACTCCTCGAATCTTGGAAAACCTATGTCGATGAACGAAAAGAGAAATTGGCCATTCTTCGCTAATCCTGTATTAGCGAAGGCCCACTCCAGCAGCAATCGTAGCGCTAGAAATCGTGACCGAACTTCCAAATTTCCCGAATCCTATCAATGGCAAAGGGCTGGGTTCTGCCATTCGGCGCGAATCCGCGCCAGGCTCCCTCGACCTCCGCCGTGATTGGGGGAAGGCTGAGATCGTGTCGCTGTTGAGCCAGCCTTTGCTCGACCTGGTCGATCAGGCCCGCGCGGTGCACCGGCGCCACCACGCCGATGGCGGTGTACAGCTCGCCAGCCTGCTTTCGATCAAGACCGGGGCCTGTCCCGAGGACTGCAAATATTGTCCGCAATCGGCCCATTACAGCAAGACCACGGGGCTTGAGCGCGAGCAGCTTCTCGACCTTGACGATGTGCTGGAAAAGGCGGCGCTCGCCAAGCAGGCCGGGGCCACTCGCTTCTGCATGGGCGCGGCTTGGCGCGAGGTGAAGGACGGCGAACCTTTCGACCGCGTGCTCGCCATGGTGCGGGGCGTGCGGGCGCTCGACATGGAGGCTTGCGTCACCCTCGGCATGCTGACGCAGACCCAAGCCGATCGTCTGGCCGAGGCGGGGCTCACCGCCTACAACCACAATCTCGACACCTCGCCCGAATTCTACGGCGAGGTCATCACCACGCGTTGCTATCAGGACCGGCTCGATACGCTGCAATGCGTGCGCCGGGCCGGGGTTCAGGTCTGCTGCGGCGGCATCATCGGCATGGGCGAGAGCGTCGAGGACCGGGCCGGGTTGTTGCAGACCCTCGTCAATCTCGACCCCCATCCCGAAAGCGTGCCGATCAACGCGCTCGTTGCCGCACCAGGCACACCGCTTCAGGATCTACCCCCGGTCGACCCGCTTGATCTCGTGCGCATGGTGGCCGCGGCGCGCATTCTGATGCCGACGTCGCGTGTGCGTCTATCCGCCGGGCGCCGTTCGCTTTCGCGCGAGGCGCAAGTCCTGTGCTTCATGGCGGGGGTCAATTCGATCTTCTACGGCGACAAGCTGCTCACCACCGCCAATAACGACACCGCCGACGATCTCGAATTGATTGAAGAGGCGGGCTTGCGCGTGGAACCTGCCAACGCCTCCGGCTGAGTACGGCGCGCCCAATCCATGTCCCGCCTTGTCTATGTCAATGGCAGCTTCGTGCAGGAGGCCGACGCCAAGATCTCCGTCTTCGACCGTGCCTTTCTGTTCGCCGACGGCGTTTATGAGGTGACCGCGGTCATCGGCGGACGCACCGTCGATCTCGACGCTCATCTCGCGCGCCTCGACCGCTCGCTGGCCGAGCTGCACATTGCGCCTCCCCTCACCGATGCGGAGCTTCGCCGCCTCCATGACGAGCTGATCGCGCGGAACGGCGTCGACGAAGGCATCGTCTATCTCCAGATCACTCGAGGCGTCGCGGATCGCGACTTCGCCTATCCGGAGGACGCGTCCGCAACGGTCGTCGCTTTCATGCAAGCGCGCCCTCTGGTCGACAATCCCTCTGCGGTCAGCGGGGTCAAGGTGATCACCATCCCGGACATCCGCTGGAAGCGGCGGGACATCAAATCCACCTCACTCCTCGGTCAGACCATGGGCAAGCAGGAAGCGAAGCTTCGCGGCGCCTATGAAGCCTGGATGGTCGAGGATGGGGTCGTCACCGAGGGCACGTCCTCGACTGCTTTCATCCTCGACGCCGGAGGCCGCCTGCGCACCCAGCCGCTCGGGCACCACATTCTCCCAGGAGTCACCCGCCGCGCCGTGCTGCGGCTGGCCGAGGCCCGCAACCTCACCATCGAGGAGCGGCCGTTCACGGTGGCGGAGGCGCTCGAAGCGCGCGAGGCCTTCCTCACCGCGGCATCGGCTTTCGTCTTACCCGTGGTGGAGATCGACGGCGTTCCAATCGGCGATGGGCGCCCCGGACCGATCGCAAGCGACTTCCGGCGCCTCTATATCGAGGAAGCCAGAAAAGGCTGAGCCGTTATTTGAGAGCCTCAGGGGGCTTTGTCGCGCTTAGCAGGTTTCTTCGTCTCCCCGGCCGCGCGCGAGGCCTTCTCCTTCTCCTCCTCGAGACCAGCCCCCTCAGGACCAGCCTCCGCGACATCGGTCCCCGCGGCATCGGCGAGAATTTTCTCCTCCGTCGAGCCGGCATCCTTGATGTGGATGTCTCGCTGCGGAAACGGAATCTCAATCCGAGCTTGGTTCAGCGCGGCCAAGATCGCGAAGCGCAACTCGCTGGCCGTGACGACGCGCTGCCCGGCATCCCGCAGATAGACGCGAAGCTCGAAATCGAGCGAGCTATCCCCGAAGCCGGCAAAATGCACGATCGGGACCGGATGTTTGACCACCGCTTTGTGCGCCGCGGCGACCTCGAGCAACGTCGTTCGCAGAACCGCTACGTCGGTGCCGTAAGACACGCCGATCGGAAGATCGAGCCGGCAACTCCGGTCGGCGTGCATCCAATTGGTCACTGGATTGGAGATGAGATTCGCGTTGGGAATGATGACCGACTGCCGGTAGATGGTCTCGATCTCGGTGGACCTCACGCTGATCTTCTTGACCGCCCCTTCAAACTCGCCGACCGCGATCCAATCACCGATCTTGATCGGACGCTCGACCAGAAGAATGATGCCGGAGACGAAATTGTTGACGATGCTCTGAAGGCCGAAGCCGATACCGACAGAGAGAGCGCCGGCAACGATGGCGAGGCTGGAGAAGTCCAGTCCCAGATAGGACACGCCGGCCAGCGCCGAGAGCACGAAGCCGACATAACCGAGCCCCATCCGCGCCGATTCCTGTAGGCCGCGGTCCTTCTGGCGTCCGGCAAAGGCGCGGTTGATGAACCAGCGCTGGACGAAGCGCGTCAGCAGCAGGCCAACGACAAAGACGCCGAGCGCGATGAGGACCGACTGCAAGGAGATCCTGAGATCTCCAAACTGGACGCCGAAGAAGGCTGCTTGGATCCAGCCTTTGACCTCCACCCAATCGAAGCGCCACAGCAGCAGCAGGATGGTGATGCCCACCGCGACGATCACGATGTCGGCGAGCAGGCCGCCGACGATGCGGATGGTGAGCAAGGACGTCGCATCCAAATCGTCGTCCGGCGCGGCTTCGTCCTCGATCTGACGGCGGGAAATGACACTGACGCTCGAGACCAACTCGGCGACCAGATGCAGGAGATACATGATCCACAGCACGCCGGCGGTGGAGACCAGATGCGATCCGGTAAAGCGGGCGAGCTCCGGGTAGCCGAGCAGCAAGGCGATGAGCATGAAGCCCGTCGTCACCGCGATCGACCAAAACAGCCAGCGCGGCGAGTTACCCAAGGGGGAAGCCCTTTGCGTGAGGGAGCCGTTCCTGATCAGGAGCAGGAGTCCCATGAGGAGGGCGCCGTACAGGATCGCAACGATGGTCGAGCGGAGAACGGTCATCTGATAGGGCGTGAACACGAGGGAATCGGCCAAACCCCAGACCTGGTCCAGCAACCAAATCGCGATCATTCCCCACAGCAACAGCGCCAGTTGCCAGGCGACAGAATCGTCGAGGGAAAGGAGTCGCCGGGACGCATCCTCGGGCACGAGCGATTGCCTAACGATCGAGACGAGAAGACTCGTCCAGGCAATAGCCAGGCTGGTCTTCGCCAAGAATCCATCGGTCGATGGATCGACGAGCTCAAGCGCCGAGGCGAACAGATAGAAGGCCGCCAAGGCCGCCCAAACGGGTGCGCAGCTCTCAAGCGCGGTCAGCACCGCTGCACTCGCCCGCTGCTGTGGCGTCAGCTCTGCTGTCTGGCTCGCGGGACGGCTAGCGGCACGGCTAGCGGCACGGCGGGCGTGGATGCGCCGAATCAGGCGCCGCGCAGCCCACGCTCCACCGATGGGTGCGAGGACCAGCAGGATCAGCAGCAACGACCCTTGGCTGAAGGCGAGGACAATCCATCGGCCGATGGCCTCCAGGATTGATTTCATCTGGAGCGGCGTGCGCTCCAGGGCCGCAGGCAGCACGCGCGAATAATAGTTTGGAACCGGCCGGAAGAGTGACTCCGCGAACCGATCCCGGCGCTCGGCATTGGCCGCATCGGTAAGCTGGGTGGCACGGACCAGCAGGACATCGGCCCGTTTCATGAGGCCATCGATGGACGCAAATTCCGCCCCCAGCCGTTCCCGCTGCGCCGTCATTTCGGGACTTTCCTTGGGGCCCGTTTCATCGGGCGCCGCCCCGAGCTTGTCCAACCGCGCGCGCGCCTCTTCGAGTCTCGGTCGAAGCAGCCCCTTGCCGTCGACGATTTCCCCTTTGAGCGCTTCGAGAAGGCTCGGCACCTCTCTCAATTGCTCATCTTGCGCGGACTTGTCCGCGATCGTCTCCTTGAGCGCCTTGATTTGGGTTTGCCAGGCATCGAGCGAGGTCGCGAACGCGGCGACACTCTTATCCTCCACCGCATCGGCTTGCTCCGCCGAGGACGCCGGCACGGAATCTGACGTGGGTGCGGCCACAGGCGGCTTGTCCGGTGTGGCCGCAGGCGGCTGACCCGGCGCGGTCGCAGGCGGCTCGACCGGCGCGGCTAGGGCCGGCTGACCTGGAGCGACAACAGGCGGCTGACCCGGCGCGGGCTCCTGGCTGTATCCCATTTGCGGCATCGACAACGGGAGCGCGATGGCGGCAATGAGGATGAAGGTTCGTAAAGTCACAAGCAGCATGCCGAGTTCTTCCTCTTGATGGCTGGAGGCGACGCCTGGTCGTCCGATGCCGCAGCACAAGGCCAGCACCGCGCCAGGGAATGCCCTGCTCACAGCCTTGGCGGTACTTGGCACAGGCGCCGAGCCCGGTACGGTCCCCCGCTTGACCCTGGCGGCGCCATGGGGCCAGACACGGACAGTCAGAGCCGTCTACGCCCTCGATGATCGCCTGTTGAGCAGTCTTCCTCGTAGCACAGTTGGGCAACTCTGCGGCACCAGCACCAGAAAACACCCGAAAAGGAGCGGAAACTCATGCTCAATCACCCGATTATTGCGCTCGCTTTCGTTGCTATCTTGGCTTCGCCCGTGAATTCCGCCGAGGCGGATGACCTCGTCTCACCGCAGGAGATCATCGCCAAGGTCAAGGAGGCCGCAGCCTTTTTGGAGACGGCAGGCGAGGCCGGGCTCATGACCTTCGACAGCTCCGACTCGCCCTTTGTGTGGAAGAGCACCTATGTGTTCGTATGGGACTGCGGAGCCGATGCCGTTGTGGCCCATCCGGTGGAGGGCGTGGGCCTGAAGCTGTCGACGCTCGAGGACGCGGCGGGAAAGTTGATGGGACCGGAGATGTGCAAGGCGGCGAAGCGCCTCGACGGCGGTTGGGTCGAATATATGTGGCCCAAACCCCTCAAGGTTGGGGACGCCGACCGGCTGGCCTACGCCGAAACGCCGTCCCGCAAAGTCACCTATATGCTGAGCGTGAAGGGGCAGCCTTACCAGGTTGGCGCCGGCGACTATAATGACAGCCTGACGGTGCCGCAGCTGGACGCTCTCCTAATCGAATAGACGTTCCGTCGCACGGCCGCCCTGTCCCCCATGTCATCCTCGCGCAAAGCCGAAGCGGCACCAACGACACCCCAGAGACAAGGGCCGAGATTGCTGGTCCTGTTGAACACGGGTGCGGGTGAAGCGAACCAAAGGGGCAAAGAGCCGCTCCGCGCCAGCCTCGCCTCCATTTTCAAACGGCTGAAGGTTCAGGCCGAACTCAATTTCTGCTCAGGAGCTGAACTCAAGCCTCGGGCCGAGACGGCTCTGGCACGAGCGAAAGCGGGCGAAATCGATGCCGTGGTGGTAGGCGGCGGCGACGGCACCATCCGCACCGTGGCGGGCGTGCTCGCCGACACCGGCGTTCCTCTCGGGATCCTGCCGCTTGGGACCTTGAACCATTTTGCCAAGGATCTCGGGCTGCCGATGGATCTCGAACACGCCGCCGAGATCGCCGCGCGGGGCTCGCAGCGTGTCGTCGATCTTGCCGAGGTCAATGGCGAGATCTTCATCAACAATTCCTCGATCGGCATCTATCCTTATTTGGTCGTGGACCGTGAGCGGCGGCGGAGCCACCACAAGCTCGCCAAATGGATGGCGGTGGTACCGGCCTTATTCCGCGCGATGCGGCATTTTCCGCGCCGGCGCCTTTCGCTCTCGGCCGAAGATTGGACCAGGCCCTATCACACGCCTTGCCTGTTCATCGGTAACAATGAGTACGGCATGGAATTCTTCGCCCTGGGACGGCGTCAACGCTTGGACCAAGGGGAGCTCTCGGTGCATGTCGTCAAGCAACGCCGGCCGTTCGACTTCTTTTGGATGATCTGCCGCATGGGCATCGGCGAGGTCACGCGCGAGCGTGACATCGAGAGCTTCAAGCTGGACGAGCTTCAGGTGAGTGCAACGACCAGCCGCGTGCCGGTAGCACTGGATGGCGAGGTGGAGGTGATGCACCCTCCCCTGCATTATCGTTCCCGGCCGGGCGCGCTGCGGGTCATGGTTCCCACTTCGACAAGCGAAAGGGAGAGCGACCCCGTTCATGGCAGCCGGTGACTGACGGTCCCGATGCCAAGCACATTCGCAAGGCCATCCAGTCGGGGCCCGGCTTTGCCGGGCGACACGCCTTGCGGCGCATTGGCGCGGCTCCAGAGCGTCGAGCCGGCAATTCGAGGGCCGTTGCTTCCGCGCCACGCCACGGCGCCGCGGCGTTCCCGGTCCTGCCTTTCGACTCCCCGCCGCGCCCGCAACGCCAATTGGCGCAGCTCCGACCATCCCTCCTGTTCGGGTTGTTGGGCACGGTGTTCTGGTTCGGTCGCGCGCATCGCCGTCGCGGGCCGCGACCTCTTGGCTTTGCCCAAGGCATGGATCTTGTTCTGGAGCCGATCATGTTCCGCTCGCGACCGGGCCATGGCCGCGTCTCGCCTGCGCTTCCGAAGCGCCTCGCCTCCCCGGCGCACCGTCCGAACGTGCGATTGGCCGAGATCGTAGAGCCGGCTCGATATCCGCGCGCCGTTGCGTGCGAAGCCGTCAGCCAATGATAGCCCGGCGGCGCGAGCCTGCGTCGCGAGCCAGGCCATGCCGGTGTTCAGTCGCCTGAGCAATGAGGGCCAATATGCGAGCCCTCTTGCGGCGATCCAGGTCAGGAGCAGGCCGAGTGAGGCCAA
>JBAUEK010000150.1:0-2264 GCA_049678565.1 Methyloceanibacter sp.
GAGGCCTCGATGCGGTTCTCGCCGGGGAGTTCGCCCTTGAGCCGGTCGATGGTGACCGCGCCATCACGAGCGCTAAGCGCCAGATCGACGCCGCCGACGAGATCGCCGCCGATGCTCGCCTGTTCGAGTCTCACCACGAGGGCGCCCTCCTCGACCAAGGCCGCCTGTTTCAGCGCCCGCTCGGCCATGGCGCTCAACACGCCGACGGCCGAAGTTGGAGCCTGGCCCTTCGCCGGCGCACTAGCGGCAAGCAGAGTGTCGACATCGACCCAGCGCGCGCCAAGCTCGGCCACGGCTTTGGCTTTCGCGCCGAAATCGAGGGCGAGCTTGCCCTTCATCATCTGCGAGCGGCCCTTGGTGTGAATGGCGATCTCGAAATTGGGCAGCTCGGCATGGCCCGGTGTGGCGTTAAGCTCGCCCTTCAGCTCGAAGGCCGAGAGCTGGCTTCCGGGGATTGCCGCCACATTGGTCTCGAGTGGATCTTCGGGCATCAGCGGCGCCGGCGCTGACGGCTCAGGCGTCTGCGCCGCCGCCTGCTCCTCGGTGGGGAGGCTCGGGGCGATGCGCATGACGAAGGCGCCCGCATAAGACGGCGTTTCGCGCAAGCCATTCACGTCCCCATCGAGAAGATAAACGGTGCCTCGGTCCGGATCGCGCAGCGCCGATTTGAGCCGGAACTGCCCATCGGCATCGCTGGCGCTGGTGGAAAGGCGCAACTCCTGCGGCCGGCCTTCGAAGTGATAGGTGACGGAGAGTTTGTAGGGACCCGACAAAGAGGCGGCGCTGGCCTCGCCCTCGACCTGCTCAAGCACGATCGCGGACTGCCCTGGCTGCGCCATTTCGATGCGGCCACCAATGAGGCTCACCTCGTCGAGCGCGACCTCGCTCGGGACGAAAGGCAGCCCTGCCCCCGTCCTTCCCACATCGCGCCAATTACCGGTGCCGTCGGGACCGAGGGCCAGGCGCAGCACGGGGTCGATGATGGTGATCTTGCGCGCCTCGATGCCGCCGCGCAAAAGCGCGCCGATATTGAGCCAGGCCTCGATCGAGCGCGCCTCGAGCAGAGGCTTATCGAAACCTCCTTGCGCGTCCGCCACCCGCACATCGCCGAAGCGAAGCTCGGGCGCCGGCAACAGTACCAGATGGACTTTCCCGCCGACCTTGACCTCGCGGCCAAACAGTTTGCTCGCTTGCGTCTCGAACAGCGGCCGATAGTCGTTCCAGTCAATAAAGAACGGTGCCGCGAAGAGCGCGCCAAGCACCATAATCAGTACTGCCGTCAAACCGAGCAGGAACGAGTTCACGGAAGTCTATGCCTTAGGCTCGAACACGAGCGTTGGCGAGGGGAGACAGCAAAGCCAGGGACCCTGTGGTCAAATCCGCTCGCAAGTTTGGTCATGGTAACGCGAAAATCTTGCCAGGATTGAGGATATTCAAGGGGTCTAGCGCCTTTTTTATGGCAACCATCACCTCGACCCCGGTTCCATGCTCTTGGGCGAGATAACGGATCTTGCCCTGGCCCACGCCGTGCTCGCCGCTACAGGTGCCGTCCATGCGCAAGGCGCGCTCGATCAACCGATCGAGGAAGCCCTGCACGGCGCTACGCTCCGCCGCGCTGTCGACGTCGAACAGCGGCATGACATGGAAGTTGCCGTCGCCAACATGGCCCACGATCGGGGCGAGCAGACCGGTGCTTTCGATGTCCTGTTGCGTCTCGCCGACGCAGGCGGCAAGGGCGGAGATCGGCACGCAGACATCGGTCGAGACGAGATCGGCGCCGGGACGCAAACCCCGTGCCGCCCAATAAGCGTCGTGCCGCGCTTGCCAGAGATGGTTGCGCTCTTCCGGGCGGCCGGCCCAGCGGAACTCCCCTCCACCTTCGCCGACGGCAATCCCGGCGAAGGCCTCGACCTGCTCGCGCGTGGCGGCTTGTGTGCCATGAAATTCGAGAAACAAAGTCGGTTGCTCGGCCAGCGTGAGGCGCGAATAAGCGTTGCAGGCCCTGATCTGCACCTGATCGAGAAGCTCGATGCGGGCGAGCGGCAGCCCCATCTGCATCGCGGCGATGGTCGCATTGCAGGCGCCCTCGATGGTGGCGAAGGGACAGACCGCGGCGAGGATCGTCTCCGGGATGCCGGCGAGCTTCAGGGTCAGCTCGGTGATGATCCCGAGCGTGCCCTCGGAGCCAATCAGCAGCCGCGTCAGATCGTATCCGCTCGACGATTTCCGGGCGCGCTGTGCGGTCTTGAGCACGCTGCCGTCGG
>JBAUEK010000151.1:0-4456 GCA_049678565.1 Methyloceanibacter sp.
CCCCAATTCAGCCCGCCCGCGCCGCCGCCGCCCGAGCGGCCACACACGAACTGCCAACTGCAATAACCGCTAGGGTCGCACACACAAACCGCCTCCGCCCCGCTGCATCCTAAGGGCGCGAGCGGCCTCATGCCACACTGGACCATAGAGAAAGCCGGGCCTGTTGATGCTGTAAGGCAACAAACGAATAAGAGCGCAATTGAGTATCGCATGGCGTCCTCCCTTGCGGAGCGACCCTTTCAGTCGCCGTAGTTCTGGTAACCGATGCGGTCGCCGTCGTCGTTGAAAATGTTTACGCCGCTCCCATCAGCGCGTGGAACTGCATAGCCTGCGCGATTTCCCTCGTTGTCATATATTCCATTCTGGCTATTGAAGTTATTAGGGCTATTTTGCCAGTTGTTATGGCTGTTTTGCCAGTTGTTAGGGCTGTTTTGCCAGTTGTTGTGACTATTCTGCCAGTTGTTGGGACTATTCTGCCAGCTTTGGGCGAAAGCGGCTCCGCCGATCATCGTGGTTGCTAACAGCATGCAGCAGCCGAAAGTAGCCTTTGGCCATCTGCGCATAGCGTATCCCCCCGGTTGCACCCCGCGAAAAAAACAATGCACCCACTTGCGACGTTCGGCAAGAGAGGTTCGTCAAGCCCATCTACCGGCGAGCGAAATACCCTAGGCCGTGGACTCATAAACGCGCAGCCATAGGCGGATGCAGGCGAGCTTGACAAAGGCGAGATAGTTGGCGGCGAGCTTGTCGTAGCGGGTCGCGACGCGCCGGCATTGTTTGATCTTGTTGAAGAATCGCTCGACCAAGTTGCGGTCGCGGTAGAGATAGGGGCTGAAGCAGATCGGGTCCTTGCGATTGCGCTTGGGTGGGATGTTTGCCCATGCGCCCCGTTCGGCGGCAAATGCCCTGATCCAGTCCGCGTCGTAGCCGCGATCTGCCAGCAACCGCGCGCGCCGGGGGAGCTGTTGCAGCAAGACCGAGCAGAGCTGGTTGTCGTGCACCTGACCACCCGTGAGGCCGAGCTGCAACGGTAAACCATTGCCGTCCACAACGACATGGATCTTGCTGGTCAGTCCGCCACGAGACCGGCCAATATGCTGGCCGCCGTTATTGGCGATGCAGGCACCATGTTGGTGCACGCGGACAATAGACGTATCGATCATTTGCACCGTTGAATCATGAGCTACGGCCATAGCATCCATGATCTGATCCCAGACACCAGCTCGGCGCCAGCGAACGAAGCGGTTGTAGCAAGTCGTACGGGGACCGTAGCCGTCTGGCAGATCGCGCCATGGTGCACCTGAGCGCAAGACCCAAAAGATGCCGTTGAGAACGCGTCTGTCATCCACGCGGGGAATGCCGCGTGGCTTGTTCGGGAGCATCGGCTTGATAATGCTCCACTCGTGGTCGCTGAGTTCATAGCGCATGATTCGAACCCCCGGTTTGGGAGCTGGAATCACATCTATGCCGATGGCATCAATCCGCCATTTCCGTAGTTGGAGGTAATTGCGGACTAGACGCGCACATGGCTCTTTGGGCCGGTTTGACCCAACGCGCCCTGACGCCAAGGATGCGCCATGGCTTTCTTGTTGTCCGCTACACTCAGCCTGCGCGGGGGAAGTGGATTCGAGCGCGAAGTGCAACGGTCTTAATTCAGAGGAGCGGCGTCCGTGCATCGCCCTCAGGCGAAGGTAACCTTACCGTTCGTGATGTCGTAGACGCCCGACGTCGTCTTGAGCCTGCCCGCCTTCTGGGCTTCCGAGAGGATCGGGGTGGCGGCCGCCGCATATTCGGCGTTGAGCTTGGCATTTTCCGCGGTCGCCGCCGCTAGCAGGTCGTCAGGTTTGGCCGCCATCGCTGCCTCGACTGCCGGACGGATCGCATTGATCAGGCTCGGCAGATGACCGGGCAACTCGGTACCGTTCTTTACGGCATCGATCGTGGCGCTGACAGCGCCGCAGGCCGAATGGCCGAGTACGACGATCGTCTTGATGCCGAGAACCAGGGAGCCATATTCCAGGCTTGCCAGCCCATCCTCATTGATGAAGTTGCCTGCGACGCGAACAACGAACAGATCGCCCGGGCCCTGATCGAAGATCACCTCCGGTGCCACCCGCGAATCGGCGCAGCTGATGATGGCAGCGAATGGCGCCTGTCCCAGGGCGCGCTCCGCGCGGTCGTGGGAAAAATCCGTGTTGATCGGCGCATTCGCCACGTAACGAGCGTTGCCGTCCATCAGGCGCTGGATCGCCTCGTCCGGATTGCCCGGGTCGGCATCAGCCGCTTGCGCGGCGGTCGAATGAAGGGGAACTGTCGCGGCCAGGGCCAGCACGGCGCCGCTGCCCCGGAGTAGGCTGCGACGGCTAAGTCCACTGGCGATGCATTTCTGGCACATGGGCTGTCTCCATTTATCGGGCGGCGAAGGCCCAGACCGGCCTAGCAATTTCTTAAAGCCGAGATTGCCTGGATGAATGATTCGTATAACAGGATCAATGTCTGCCGTCAGCGCTTATGACCGCTTTTGGCATCCCGGAAGTGCCGCCCGCCGCGCAGGAAGGCCCCTTACCGCTCCAAAGCGGACTCTGGCAGGCCATCCACGGTCGTGTTTATGAGTTCACGCCCTAGCAGGCCTTGCCGCCGCCGGCGAACGCCTCCCTCGGGCTCCAGGCGGTGTCGCATGACCGTGCCGCGTCAAACAGCGTAAGCCCCCGCACGGCCTCGGCCAGGTTCTGGGCCGCCGCGATCCTGCTCGCCGCCTCCGCCGCCGTCCTTTTCCACCTCGCCCCCAGCCTTCCCCTCGGCGTCGCCTTCGACGAGCCGTTGAAGGTCGGCTTCGTGCGCGAGGGCGGGCAGAACTTTCAGCATCCCATTCTCATGCTTCAGGCGGTCCGGCTCGCCGCGTTCCTCACCGGCGTCACGGACGAGGCGAGCGTCTTCGCGCTCGGGCGCTTGGCGGCGTCTGTCTCCGGCGGCCTCCTGGTGTTCTCGGCTATCGCCCTTGCCCGCCGCGCCACCGGCGGCCTTGCCGCGCTCGGCGCCGGCCTGTTGACGGCGGTGGCCCCGCTGACCGTGCTCCATGCGCAGCTGTTCAAGGAGGATATTTTCGTCGCGCCTTGGCTCATCCTTGGCGTGCTGGCCCTTGACCGATTGGTGGAGACGCCAATCTGGCGCCGGGCGGTCTGGTTCGGGCTGGCGGCGGGCCTCGCCGCATCGGCGAAATATGCGGGGCTGGTGCTGCTCGGCTTGAGCCTGCTGCCGCCGCTCTGGGCCGGCACCGACATGCGGCGCTATTATCGGATGGTGGCGTTGGCGGCGGCGGTTGCCGGCGCCGTCTTCTGCGCCATCGACCTGCCCCTCTTCGTCAACCCCCTCACCTTCATTGGCGGCGTCAGAAGCGAGGTCGATCACGCGCTGCGCGGCCATTTGATCGTTCTCTACGGGTGGCAGAGCCATTTCCTCTTCACCTGGACCGCCAATCTCTGGCCCGGCTTGCGCGCGCCGCTGGCCCTTGCCGGCCTCGCCGGAGCCCTGATTGTCGCCGCGACCTGGCGGCGAAGTCCGTCCGTGCTGCGGCGGCTCCTGATCTTCGGCCTCGTCTGGTACCTGCTGCACGAGCTGCCGCCGATGAAGCCGTTTCCGGAAGGCGCCCGGCACATGACGGTGATGGCGGCGGTGTTCGCCATCTTCGCCGCCTTCGCCGCCGAATGGATCGCATCACGCTTTCAACCGCGATTCCGGGCCTTTGCCGCGGCGGCGGTGATCGCGGCCATCGCTGTCCTCCCCGCGCTCGTCTCCTATCGCTTGGTCAGCTCCGCCCCCGGCGACACGCAGCTCGTCGTCCGGCGGATCGTCGCCACTCTGCCCGGAGAGACGCTGTGGGCGCGGCCGGTCACCTTCGAGCCATCGCTTGAGCTGTCGCGACCGATCGAAACCATCGAGCAATTGCCGGGCTTCACCGTGATCAACGAGCTATTCGCGGCGCAATATATCGAGGCGCTGTCGTTGAGCGGGCAGAAACGGCCGATGCGCCAACGGGCGCGCGCCTATGAGGCGCTGTTGCGGCGTCCGGCTTTGCGGGTCAGCTCAAAGGCGGGACGCTTCGCCTTCCGCAATGCGCCCTATCGCATCGTGGCGCTCCAGGGCGATCCGCAAGCGCTCAAGGCGGCGGCCGAGCGCTTCGCCGCCATCCCCGGTATCGAGCTCGACCTCGTGCCCGGGCACGCTATCACGCCCCCGCGCGCCGACTGATTGGCGCGGGTTTGGTGCTGCGAATGAGAATTAAATGGTGGAGCCGGACGGGATCGAACCGACGACCTCAGCAGTGCGATTGCTGCGCTCTCCCAACTGAGCTACGGCCCCTGAAAACAGAGGACATTTAGAGATCGGGCTTCCAGCCTGTCAAGCGAGGCTCTGCCGCAGGCCGGAAGTGGGGGTTGCCCTCATCATCGCCTGTCCG
>JBAUEK010000152.1:0-8517 GCA_049678565.1 Methyloceanibacter sp.
ACGCGGGCTATGTCGGCTTCTCCATGGCCTTCTCCTTTGCCGTGGCGGCGCTGATCGACGGCCGCATCGACGCGGCCTGGGCGCGCTGGGTGCGGCCTTGGACTCTCGCCGCCTGGATGTGCCTGACCCTCGGCATCGCCATGGGCTCTTGGTGGGCCTATTACGAACTCGGCTGGGGCGGGTTCTGGTTCTGGGATCCGGTCGAGAATGCCTCCTTCATGCCCTGGCTCGCCGGGACCGCGCTGTTGCATTCGGCGCTCGTCATGGAAAAGCGGAACGCATTGAAGGTGTGGACCATCCTCCTTGCCATCATCACCTTCTCGCTCAGCCTGATGGGGACCTTCCTCGTCCGCTCCGGCGTGCTCACCTCGGTCCACGCCTTTGCCGTCGACCCGGCGCGCGGCATCTTCATTCTCGCCATCATGGGCGTCTTCATCGGTGGAGCGCTGACGCTGTTCATGATCCGAGCACCGCTGCTGGCGCAAGGAGGGCTGTTCGCGCCGATCAGCCGCGAGGGAGCCTTGGTCCTCAACAATCTGATCCTGACCACGGCTTGCGCCGCGGTGTTTGTCGGCACGCTCTACCCCCTTGCGCTCGAAGCGGTCACCGGCGAGAAGATCTCGGTCGGCGCTCCCTTCTTCAATTTCACCTTCGTGCCTCTCATCGTGCCGCTGCTGCTTGCGGTGCCGTTCGGACCGATGCTCGCCTGGAAGCGGGGAGACATCGTCGCGGCCGGACAGCGGCTCACCGCCGCGGCGATCCTGGCGCTGGTGGCCGTGGTGGCGGTGCTGGCATGGCAACAGCATGGACCGTGGCTTGCGCCCTTCGGTATTGGCCTTGGGATTTGGCTCGTCTTCGGCGCATTGTCGGAGATCGCCTTCAGGGCCAAGCTGCTCGATTCGTCTTGGGCGGAGGTCTTCCGCCGCCTCGGCAATCTGCCGCGGTCGGTCTACGGCACCTTGCTCGCCCATGCCGGCGTTGGGCTCGCCGTCATTGGCATTGTTGCGACCACGGCCTGGCGCAGCGAGAGCATCCTGGCGCTCATGCCGAAAGAAACGGCTAAGATCGCCGGTTACGAGCTGACCTTCGAGGGCGTCGCCCCAAGGGAGGGGCCGAACTATCGGGAGCGCGTCGGCCTATTCAAAGTGTCGCGTGGCGATAGGCTCATTGCCAGGCTGGAGCCGTCGAAACGCGAATTCACCGTCGAGCAAAGCGGCACCACGGAGGCCGGCATTCATGCGAGCTGGCGCGGCGATCTCTATGTCGTGCTTGGCGACGAGCTCAAGAGCGGCGCCTACAGCGTCAGGATCTACTTCAACCCGCTCGTGCGCCTGATCTGGCTCGGCGCCGTGGTCATGTTCATCGGCGGGGGCCTGTCGCTGTCCGACCGGCGTTTGCGGGTGGGAGCGCCGAAGCGGGCGCGCGCCTCTGGCGAAGGGCTGGCTGCCGCCAAATAGGACCATGTCAGGCCACCATCCTTGTCCAAGATCTTGCCGGGCCATCGGCGGCAACGCCCTGACGGCGCTGTTTGCCGGTTTGATCTTGGTTCTGACGGTGCTGCCGGGCAGGGCCGTGGAGCCCGACGAAGTGCTCCAGGACCCGCAGCTCGAGGCCCGGGCGCGGCTTATTTCCGAGGGGTTGCGCTGTGTGGTCTGCCAAAATCAATCGATTGACGATTCCGCCGCCCCGCTGGCCAAGGACCTCCGCCTGCTGGTCCGGGAGCGATTGAAGGCGGGCGACAGCGATCAGGAGATCGAGGATTTCGTCGTGGCCCGCTATGGCGAATTTGTGCTGCTGAAGCCACGCTTCACCGCCCACACCCTGTTACTGTGGTTCGCAACGCCGGCGATGTTCCTGGTCGCCCTCCTGATCGTGATTTTGTCCTATCGGCGCCGGTCCGCCGCTCCCGGCTCCGCGGCCCTGAACAAGTCCGAGCAGCGCCGGCTCAAGCAATTGCTAGACGATCGCTGATTGTCGCGACGGGGCTGACCCCCCATATGGGCTGCGGGAGCTTCGGCTCACGCCAACGGGGTCTTGGACCAGGGGCAACCTTACCGAAATTTAATTCCCCCGAAACCAAGGCGTAATTGCCTAACCCCTATATTTCTCAACCAGAAGCCTCGCTTTGATCCACGCGGGGCTCGGGACCATGCGGATTTCTTTTTCCAGGAGAGAGGTGACCTAATGAATCATCCTGACCAGAGCCCCGTGATCGGCGAAAGCCCGCGCGAGCGCAAGCTTGCGCGTGGGCCACTCGCGGTGACGGCAGCTGCGCTGATTGCCGTGAGCGCGTTGGGGCTCGCGCTCGGCCAAGACATGCAATTTGCTTCCGCCGAGCCGGCGGAGACCGTGCAGACACCTTATGGCGCGGCGCCGCTGAGCTTTGCCGACCTCGTCCAGAAGGTCAGCCCGGCGGTCGTCAGCATCAACGTCAAGGGAGACGCCAAGGTCGCCCAGAACGAGTTCCAGATTCCTGGGATGCCCGACATTCCGGAAGACAACCCACTCTACGATTTCTTCAAGCAGTTCCGGGGCCAGGGCATGCCCAACGGACAGCGGCCGCCGCGTCCGCAGCCGACGCTGGCACAAGGTTCGGGCTTCTTCGTTACGGCCGACGGCTACGTCGTCACCAACAACCATGTGGTCGAGGACGCCGAAGACATTACGGTGACGATGGAGAATGGCGACAAGTTCCCCGCGACACTGATCGGCTCCGATCCTCGTACTGACGTTGCGGTGCTCAAGGTCAAGGCGTCGAAGGAATTTCCCTACGTCAAGTTCTCCGATAAGAACCCTCGTGTCGGTGACTGGGTGCTTGCGGTCGGTAATCCGTTCGGTCTCGGTGGCACGGTAACGGCTGGCATCATCTCCGCCCACAATCGCGACATCGGCTCGGGTCCCTACGACTATCTCCAGATCGATGCAGCGGTGAACCGCGGCAACTCCGGCGGTCCGTCGTTCAACCTGGACGGCGAAGTGATCGGCATGAACACCGCGATCTTCTCGCCCTCCGGCGGTAATGTCGGTATCGCCTTCGCCGTGCCTGCCGTCCTGGTCAAGGAGGTCGTCGGTCAGCTGCAACAGCATGGCACCGTCGATCGCGGCTGGCTTGGCGTCGTCATCCAGAATGTGAGCGACGACATCGCCGATTCGATCGGCATGACCGAGGCGAAGGGCGCCATGGTCACCAAAGTGGCCGAGGACGGTCCTGCCGCCAAGGAGGACGTCAAGGCCGGTGACGTGATCGTCGAGGTGAATGGCGACTCGATCGAGGATTCGCGCGACCTCGCTCGCAAGATCGCCGAGCTGCATGCGGATACGCCCGTGAAGCTTGGCATCATGCGCTATGGCGACAAGCATCAGGTCGACTTGAAGCTCGGCAAATTCCCGAGCGGCAAGAAGCTCGCGGCCCTCGAGGAGGACAAGCCCGACGCTGGCGAGCAGCTCGATAGCCTTGGTCTTTCGCTCGCACCGGCGATGAAGGTCCCTGGCGCCGGCGAGGATGGCGTCGTCATCACGGAAGTCGATCCCGACAGCGATGCCGCCGACAAGGGGCTCAAAGCTGGTGACGTCATCCTTCAAGTCGCCGGCGAGACCGTGTCGGAACCTGGCGATGTGGCCAAGGGCGTCAAGAAGGCGATGGATAAGTCCAAGGACAAGGACAAGGTCAACGTCCTTATTCAGGTCAAGACCGGCGACCAGACGCGCTTTGTTGCGCTTTCCCTGAAGAAGGCCAAAGTCTAGACCTTCTACGCCGGAGGGTGGCGCGGTTTCCCCCCACCGCGCCGCCCACCCGTTTTTGACTTCTGCAGGGGTCCCCATGGCTCTTGCCTCGAACGAACAACCAGTTGCCGCAAGGAGACGCCCAGCCATGCGCGTGCTGGTGATTGAGGATGATCAGGAAACGGCGAGCTTCCTCAGGCGTGCGCTCAAGGAACAGGGTCACGTCGCGGAATACGCCGCCGATGGCCAGACTGGCCTCGACCTCGCGAGAGCCAACGCCTACGACATTCTCATCGTCGACCGCATGCTGCCGAAGCTGGACGGACTCGCGGTGATCGGGACTCTCCGCGCCGAGGAGATCAGGACCCCGGTGTTGATCCTGAGTGCGCTCGGCGAGGTCGACGACCGGGTCAAGGGGTTGCGCGCGGGCGGCGACGACTATCTCACCAAGCCCTACGCCTTCAGCGAGCTGCTCGCCCGGATCGAGGCGTTGGCGCGGCGCACCTCGCCAGAGGAGGGGAGCACGCGCTTCGTCGTCGGCGATCTTGTGCTCGACCGCCTGTCGCATAAAGTGACGCGCGCGGGCGAGGCAATTCTGTTGCAGCCTCGAGAGTTCCGCCTGCTGGAATATCTGATGAAACATGCCGGTCAGGTCGTGACCCGCACCATGTTGCTCGAGAACGTATGGGACTATCACTTCGATCCGCAGACCAACGTCATCGACGTGCATGTGTCGCGGCTTCGCTCCAAGATCGACAAGAACTTTGCGACGCCGCTGCTACACACGGTGCGCGGCGCCGGCTACTCGATCCGTGACAGCGCTCACTAAACTTTTTCGCACCACCACGTTTCGACTGTCGCTGACCTATCTCGCGCTGTTCGGCGCGGCTGCGGTCGTCGCCATCTTCTATATTTATTGGAACACCACCGTGCTGCTGACCCGGCAGCTGCACGACACGATCGATGCCGAGCTCACGGGGCTCGCCGAGCAATATACCGGTGGCGGCCTTAACCGCCTGGTCCGCACCGTGGCCGATCGCAGCCGGACTCCGGGCAACAGCCTCTATTTCGTCGCCGATGCCGACGGCCGCCGCGTCGCCGGTAATCTCACCTCGATTTCCGAGGAGCTGGCCAAGAGCTTGGGCCCCGTCGAGTTCGAATATCGCCGTCCGGCCGAGGGCGGCATCGAGACCCGGCTTGCCTTCGCCAATGTGTTCCGGCTGCCTGGTGGCTATCGCCTGATCGTCGGTCGCGATATCGAGGACCGGCGGGAGCTGGGGCGCGTGATCCGCTCGGCCATGCTGTGGGGACTGAGCGTCATGGCCCTGTTTGGGATTGGCGGCGGCTATTTGGTCAGCCGCAATCTGCTTGCGAGAATCGATGCGGTCACCGAAACTGCGCGCACCATCATGGAAGGCGACCTCACTGGCCGCCTGCCGGTGACCGGTTCCGGCGACGAGCTCGACCGCTTGTCGCAGAACCTCAATCTCATGCTCGCGCGAATCGAACAGCTGATGGCCGGCTTGCGCGAGGTCTCCGACAACATCGCCCACGATTTGAAGACGCCGCTCAACCGCTTGCGCAACCGGGTCGAAGCCGCTCTGCGGGAGCCCTATGGGGAGACGGCCTATCGCGAGGCGCTTGAGCACACCATCGAAGAGGCCGACGGGCTGATCAAGACGTTCAATGCGCTCCTTTCCATCGCGCGGCTCGAGGCCGGAGCGGCAGGCGACAACAAGGAGAGGCTGGACGTGGCGGCGCTTGTGCGCGACGTGGCGGAACTCTACGAGCCGGTGGCCGAAGAGCGGGGCATCATGCTAAAGGCGGAGGCGGTCGACCCGGTGTTTACCCGCGCCGATCGCCAGCTGCTCGGACAGGCCATCGCCAATCTCATCGACAATGCCATCAAATATGGCGCGCCCGACCGGGCTCAAGGCGTCAACGGAGAGAGGCCGGAGGTGAGCGTGACGGCCGGGGCTGTGGGACCAATGGCGGAGATCGTGGTGACCGACAGAGGCCCGGGCGTGCCGACTTGCGAGCGTGAACGCGTTCTCGGCCGATTCGTCAGGCTTGAGGCGAGCCGTTCCGAACCCGGCAGCGGGTTGGGGTTGAGCTTGGTCGCGGCCGTGGCAAGGCTCCATGGCGGTGGTCTTAGGCTCGAGGATAATCACCCGGGGCTCAAGGTGGTCCTGTCCTTGCCGGCGGAAGCGCCACCGCTCGACAACGAGACCGCAAAACATGCAGCCGCCGGGCCGGAGCTGAAGCCGGCGTGACGGCCTTCTTCGAGCGCATCAGCGAGTGTCCGCCGATCTTTGACGAGATGCGCGGAGCCGATCTGCTCGAGAGTCTGGCGAAGGGGTTTGAAGCCTCCGAGGGGCTCGCGCCTGCCGCGCTCCTGCTGAAGGAGAGACCCGAGGTCCGCCAGCTGCTGGCGGCGTCCCTGTCCGGGGCGCCCTATCTCGCCGCTCTCGCCACGCGCGATCCGAGCTTGCTCGCCGAGTGTCTGTTACGCGATCCAGACGTCCATCTCGATGAGGCTTGCACCGGTCTTGCGTCAGCGGCCGATGCCGCGACGAACTCCAAGGAGGTCATGATTGCGCTCCGCCGGTTCAAGCGGCGGATCGCTCTCCTCGTGGGTCTGGCCGATCTCGGCGGCGTCTGGTGGACGGAAGAGACGATCCAAGCGCTGAGCGTCGCGGCGGAAGCCGCAGCCGACCAGGCGGTCAGATTCCTGTTTCGTCAAGCCCATGCCAGCGGGCAGATCAAGCACCCGGCGCCCAGAGGCTATTTCGTCATCGCCATGGGCAAGCTCGGAGGCCGCGAACTCAACTATTCGAGCGACATCGACATCATCGTCTTCTATGACGCCGACCAGGCTGGATTGGCGAAAGACGTCGAGCCCTCGGACTTCTTCGTGCGGCTGACCCGGGAACTCGTGCGCTTCTTGCAGGAGCATACCGGCGACGGCTACGTGTTCCGCACCGATCTCCGGCTGCGCCCCGACCCCGGGGCAACGCAAGTGGCGCTTTCGACCGATGCGGGTCTCTCCTACTACGAAAGCTTCGGGCAAAATTGGGAGCGCGCGGCGCTGATCAAGGCGCGCATCGTGGCCGGCGACCGCGACGCGGGCCGGGAGTTCCTCGACCAAATTGCCCCCTTCATCTGGCGCAAATATCTCGATTTCGCGGCGATCGCCGACATCCATGCGATGAAGCGGCGGGTGCACGCGCATAAGGGACACGGCAAGGTCGCGGTCGCGGGCCACGACATCAAGCTCGGACGGGGAGGGATCCGCGACATCGAGTTCTTCGCCCAGACGCAGCAACTCATCGCCGGGGGGCGCCACCCCGAGCTTCGCACTCGCGGCACGATCGAGACGTTGAAGGAATTGGCCGAAGGCGACTGGATCGCACCGAGCGCGGCGGAGGACCTTACTCGATCCTATTTCTTTCTGCGCCGGGTCGAGAACCGGCTGCAGATGATTGGGGACGAGCAGACCCATACGCTCCCGGACGAGGGAGATGAGCTGCGCCGGATCGCCATGCTGTCCGGCTTTGCCGACACCGACGACTTTGCCCATGCCCTGCTGGCGGAGCTTGCCAGGGTCGAAGCCCATTACGGCGCCCTGTTTGAGAAGCTGCCGCCCTTGCCGGAGGACGCCCCAAGCATCGTCTTGCCGGGCGACGAGGCCGATCCGGCCGCGCTGGCAACGCTCGAACGCTTGGGCTTCCGCAATCCGGAACAAGCCATGGCCGCGGTCAGCGCCTGGCAGTCCGGCCGCTATGCCGCTACGCGGAGCGCCCGCGCCCGTGAGCGCTTGAGCGAATTTCTTCCCTCGCTGCTCGATGCCTTCAGCCACACAGCCGAGCCGGATTTGGCGCTGGGCACCTTCAACAAGGTGATGGCGGACCTGCCCGCGGGCCTTCAGCTCTTCTCCCTGCTGGCGGCCAATCCGAGCCTATTGCGCCTGATCGCCGACATCATGGGAACGGCGCCGAGACTCGCCGCCATCATCGGCCGGAGGCCGCGCCTGCTCGACGTCGTGCTCGACCCCGGCTTCTTCGGCGCTGTGCCGACGCCGGGCAAGCTCGAGGAAATCGTGCTGAGGGCGCTGACCGAAGCGCCCGACTACCAGGACGCGCTCGACCGGGCCCGCATGGTCGGCCGCGAGCAGGGGTTCCTGATCGGCGTGCGCGTGCTGTCGGGAACCGTCTCGGCGCCGCAGGCGGGTGCGGCTTACGCCACCCTCGCCGAAACGCTGATCGGCTCACTCGCCGCGCGGGTCGAAGCCGAGCTCGAAAGCCAATATGGACGCATGCTGGGCGGAGAGGCCGCCGTGGTAGCCATGGGAAAGCTTGGCGGCAGAGAGATGACGGCCGCGTCCGATCTCGATCTCATCACCGTCTACGACTTCACCGGCGAGGATGCGGAATCGGATGGACAAAAGAGCCTGCCAGGGAGCCACTATTATACGCGTTTCACCCAGCGGCTGATCGCGGCGCTGTCGGCGCAGACGGCGGAAGGCTCACTCTATCAGGTGGACATGCGGCTCCGGCCATCGGGCAGCCAGGGCCCGGTCGCGACCAAGCTTGTGAGCTTCATCGACTACCAAGAGCATTCCGCCTGGACCTTGGAGCATCTGGCGCTCACCCGCGCGCGTGTGGTGTCGGGTCCGCCCGAGCTTCGGCAGGTCATCGAGCGCACCATCTCCGAGGTGCTGCGCCGTCCACGCGATCGCGCGCAAATTGCCGCCGACGTTCTCACCATGCGGGCGAAGATCGACGAGGAGAAGGG
>JBAUEK010000153.1:0-4641 GCA_049678565.1 Methyloceanibacter sp.
ATCGAAGACATATTGATGGGTCATGGCGGCGTAAACGAGATAGCCGCCCGAGCTGTGCAGCACGCCCTTCGGCTTCCCGGTGGAACCCGAGGTGTAGAGGATGAAGAGCGGATCTTCGGCCCCCATCTCCACCGGTGGGCAATCGTCCGAAACCTGCCCGGCGAGATCGTGGTACCAGAAATCGCGGCCTTCACGCATGGCGCATTCGCCGCCAGTTCGCCGGATCACCAGCACCTTCTCGTCGCCGGCGCATCTGGTCAGCGCCTCGTCGGTGTTGTGCTTCAGCTTGATCTTCTTGCCGCCGCGCAAGCCCTCATCCGCGGTGATCACGAGTTTCGATTTGCAATCGGTGATGCGGCCTGAAAGCGAGTCGGGGGAGAAGCCGCCAAACACCACGGAGTGAATGGCGCCAATCCGCGCGCAGGCGAGCATGGCGTAGGCCGCCTCGGGGATCATCGGTAAATAGATGGTGACGCGGTCGCCGCGGGTAACGCCGAGCGACTTCAGCACATTGGCGAAGATGCTCACCTCGCGGTGAAGTTCGCCATAGGTGATGTGCCGCGGCGCCTCGGAGGGATCGTCAGGTTCCCAGATGATGGCAATTTGGTGCGCGCGCTGCTTCAGATGGCGATCGATGCAGTTGGCCGAGACGTTGAGCGTGCCGTCCTCGAACCATTTGATCGAGACCGGATAGTCAAAGCTGGTGTCCTTGACGCGTGTGTAGGGCTTGATCCAGTCGATCCGCTTGCCCTCTTTGCCCCAGAACTTCTCGGGGTTTTCCACGCTCTTCCCATAGAGCTTCTGGTACTCGTCCTTGTCGATGAACGCGTTTTCCTTCCAGTCCTTGGGGACCTTGTAGACAGTTTCCTCCGCCATCGGCTCGCTCCTCACTCCGCGCGCTACAACCGGCTTACTGTAACTCCTAGACTCCGAAGGCGCCGATTACGGCTCCCTCGACCAGCAGCACGGCCAGCCAATGCCCGCCGTCGATCAGCGTCAG
The DNA here is from genome assembly GCA_049678565.1 of Methyloceanibacter sp. Classification (GTDB taxonomy): domain Bacteria; phylum Pseudomonadota; class Alphaproteobacteria; order Rhizobiales; family Methyloligellaceae; genus Methyloceanibacter. Next base: position 1,001 of record JBAUEK010000153.1, read on the forward strand.
CATCGGCTTCGCTCTGCCAAATGCGTGGTTGACGGCCATGGTGGTGATGACGAAGCCGAGCCAGCAGAAAAACCCGATGATGACGCCGCCCCTGACGGTCACGTCGCCCAAATGGCCCATCAGCCCCGCCAGCATCCAAGCCATGACCAGCAGAGCGACGATCGAGATGATGAAGGGCATTGCCTTGGCCGACCCCGTTTCCGGGCTCAGTTCGGCCGCCGTCTTGCCCATGGCGTGCAGCCACGGCTTGGACAGGGCCATGTACCAGATCGCCCCGAGGCCGAACCCCGCCAAGGCGGCGATGACCACGGCGGCGTAGTTTATTCCCGTGAAGGTCATAGGCTCCCCTCCCTGGGTCGTGTGCGCGCCGACTTTACCTCAGCAGGCACGCTTCGGGCACTAACAGCTTGGCGGATTGCTGAGGCCGCCCATGGCACAGAGCTTGCGCCACTCGGCCGCCGTGACCGGCTGCACCGAGAGGCGCGAATTCTTGACGAGCACCATATCCTTGAGTCTCGGATCGCCCTTGATCTCCGTCAGCGTCACCGCGCGCGGCACATCCGACACCGCCGCGACATCGACGCATTCCCACATGCCGGTGCCGTCGGTCGAGTCCTTATGGGCCTCGGCCACCACCTTAACCACGCCGACGATGCGTCTTTCCTCGCCGGAATGATAGAAGAAACCAAAATCGCCCTTGCGCATGGCGCGCATGGCATTGCGGGCCTGGTAGTTGCGCACGCCGTCCCATTCGGCGCCCTTGGCGCCTTCCTTTTTCTGCTGATCCCAGGACCAGGCGTCCGGCTCGGACTTGAACAGCCAATAATTCATCGAACGATCCGGCTCACAGGCCGCCTGCGTCGGGCTTGTTGAACGTCCACAGCCAGGGACGGATCTCGACCGAGGCGAACAGGCCTATCTTGGCGAAGGGATCGCCCGCGGCAATTCTCTCCGCCGCTGGCAGCGAAGCCGCCTCGATCACGACCAGGCTGCCATTCATCGTCTCGCCGTCCGCTTGGGTGAAGGGACCGGCAAACACCAGCGCCGCGCCGAGGCTCTTGAGATAGGCGACATGCTCGGGGCGGTTCGCCTTGCGCAGGGCCAGGCTGTCCGGCTTGTCGGTGCAGATCAGTGCGTAGAGCATCGTCATGTCCCTCTTGCGCCGGAAGCTAATGGGAGCCGTTGGCGCTGTCTATGGACGGCGCACCCAACGCGCTGCACCGCAGCACGCCTAGCCCTCGGACCTCAGGGGGCGGGAGAGCAGGGCTTCGATCGCCTCATCGACGGTGGACAGCCCCGAGATCACCGCATGCACCGCCGAGGCGATCGGCATCTCGATGCTTCGTGCCGCCGCCATCTCCACCACGGCGCCGGCGGTATACATGCCCTCGGTCACCGAAACGCGCGCCTTCAACACCTCGCCCAAGGCTCGGCCTTCGCCCAGCGCGACGCCGAGCGACATGTTGCGGGATTGCAGGCTGCCGCAGGTCAGGATCAGATCGCCAAGGCCGGAGAGGCCGGTGAGGGTGTCGCGCCCGGCGCCGAGCGCCACGCCGAACCGCATCATCTCGGCGAAGCCTCGTGTCACCAAGGCGGCATGCGCGCTTGCGCCCAGTTTCTTGCCGACGACGATGCCGGCCGCGATGGCATAGACATTCTTCAGCGCGCCGCCGATCTCGGCCCCGACCAGATCGTCGCTCCAATAGCAACGGAACGACGCGTGGCTTAGGGCATGGGCGAGCGCCCGCCCGCGCGCCTCACTCGCCGTGGCCAGGGTCAAGGCGGCGGGAAGGCCGCGCGCGATATCGGCGGCGAAGCTCGGTCCTGAGAGAACGCCGGCCTCGGTCTGTGGCAGCACTTCGGCCACGATCTCCGACAGAAGTTGCCCCGTCGATTGCTCGATGCCCTTGGCGCCGATGATGAGCGGCTGATCGGGCCGCATATGGGGTGAGAGCTCGCCGGCGATGGCGCGCACATGCTGCGTCGGCGTCACCAGCAACACGACATCGCGCGCGGCGACGTCGCTGAAACTGGCTGTCGCCTCGATGGCGGGATCGAGCTCGATGTCCGGCAAATAGAGCGAGTTCCGGTGCTTGTCGTTGATTTCGGCGATGGTCTCCGGCTCATACGCCCAAAGGAGCACATCGCGCCCAGCGCGCCGTGCGCTCACGCCAAGCGCCGTGCCCCAGGCGCCTCCCCCGACAATGCCAACCGTCTGCAACGCCATGTCCACCTGCGCTCCCGATGCTGTCATACAGGAAAGGAACCGCCCGCGTCCTCAGGCTTTGACCCCGGCGCCGAGCGCGGGAGGGGCATCGGGATCGAGCGGCCAGCGCGCGCGCGCCGGCGTGGCGAGGTCGTCGGTCAAGCCCAGGGCCAGCCGCTCGGCCCCCGCCCAGGCCACCATCGCGGCGTTGTCGGTGCACAGCTCCGGGGGCGGCAAGATCAGATCGAAGTCGTGCGCAGCGGCGATCGCCGCCAGGGCATCGCGGAGCCGTTGATTGGCCGCCACCCCGCCGGCGACGACCAGGACGCGTTGGGACTCGGGCCCCAGTCGCTCGACGTAGATGTCCATGGCCCGCTTGGTCCGGTCGCTGACCACGTCGGCTGCGGCCTCCTGGAAACTGGCGCAGAGATCGGCGACGTCCTCTTCGCTGAGCGGCGCCCGTGCCATGGCCTCGTGCCGTAATGCGGTCTTTAGCCCCGCCAGCGAGAAATGCGGTTCAATCCGTCCATGCATGGGCCGGGGCAAAGGAACCGAGGGCTTGCCGCGCCGAGCGCATGCCTCGACCGCGGGCCCGCCCGGATAGCCGAGCCCGAGAAGCTTCGCCGCCTTGTCGAACGCTTCGCCCAGCGCATCGTCGAGGGTGGTTCCAAGGCGGCTGTAGTCGCCCACGCCCTTGACGATGAGAAGCTGCGTATGGCCGCCGGAGACGAGCAGCAGCAGATAGGGAAAACGAAGCCCGTGCGTCAGTCCGGCGGTCAGGGCATGGGCTTCGAGATGGTTGACGGCAATGAAGGGGACCCCGAGTCCCAGCGCCATCGCCTTGCCGGTGGTGACGCCGACAATCAGCCCTCCGACCAAGCCCGGGCCCGCGGTCGCGGCCACGCCGTCAATGGCGGTCCATTCAAGCCGAGCATCGGCAAGCGCCTTGGCGATGGCCGCATCGAGCACATCGATATGGGCCCGCGCGGCGATCTCCGGCACCACCCCGCCATAGCGGGCATGCAGGGACAGTTGCGCCCGCACGACATTGGCCAGGATCTCCCCTTTGCCGTCGCGGTCGCGCCGCACGATGGCGGCGGCGGTCTCGTCGCAGCTCGTTTCGATGCCGAGGACAAGCAGGGCACCCTCAACTGGGCCAGTGGTCATCCTGCGTCTTTACAGATAACACCGGGCCGATTGAAGGGGGAGGCGGATCAGGCCATTAATGATCTGTCTGGCGCGGCGCCCCTCGCGCCCATTGAGCCAAGGGAGTCAAGAGCTTGCCAAAACGCCCGTTACTGATCGGGACGAGAGGAAGCCCACTCGCGTTGTGGCAAGCGGAGCATGTGCGGGCGCTCCTTGCCGCCGCTCACGCTCTGCAAGATGGCGCGGTCGAGCTCAGCGTCATCACCACCTCCGGCGATCGCATCCGCGA
>JBAUEK010000154.1:0-3881 GCA_049678565.1 Methyloceanibacter sp.
CCCACCGGTTGACGTGGCGGTTCAGCTTCTTGGCCGCCCGCTGGTCAACGGAGACCTTGAGCAGGCCTCGCGACTTGGCGGTAGCGACCGCGCAGCTGCCGGCATAGACCGGCTGCGAGACGGCGACGAAGGCGACAACGGCGCACAAAGTTGCACCGGCGATGAGAAGCTTCTTGCAGACCATGTTTGTCCCCAGCCTTTCGGCCCCAACGGCGTAGCGCCGCCTCTGCCCGGACTATGCCGCCTTTGGGCACCGTTGCCCAGCAAAATCCGGGGTGGGGATGGGCCTCCAAGGGTTTCCGCATTTTCGCGCTGGGGAGGGCATCAGGTTGCTTTGCCTCGATATTTCGCCCCGCCGGTCGGTCTGGAAGCAGCTCCTCCCGGCAAAACGTCAAACGCCGGACCCTGAGGCCCGGCGTTCGCGCAGCTGAAGGGGCTGGAGGGTGCCCCGAATGGTTTCTTCAGAGGTTAGGTGTTGGTCCCGAAGCCGACAGACACTGCCCGTCGCAGGCTTCGCCGACGAACGCTTAGCGAGCGCTGACTTTCACCCGTGCCGTACCAGAGCCGATCATGCCAAGGCTTGATGCCGCGGCCTTGGATACGTCGATGATCCGCCCTTTGATGAAGGGCCCACGGTCGTTAATCCGCACGACCACCGAGCGGCCGTTGCTCAAATTTTCCACCAGGACCTTGGTGCCGAAGGGCAGCGAACGGTGTGCGGCGGTGAGAGCGCTCGGGTTCATCATCTCCCCGCTCGCGGTGCGTGAATGAAGTGCATACCAGGATGCGTGGCCCACCTGCTCGGCATGAGCGAGGTTGAGCGACACCATCAGGGCCCCCCCGATGAGACCCACAGCAACGATTTTAGCTCGCATTTCGAACATGCGTTCTTGTCTCCTATTCAATTGTCTTGGGATTGAAAGGGCCGACGACGAATCAAGCCGGCCTTGCGCATGAGTGCGTGCCGGTAACCTACTGGCTAAGAAGGCGATAAATCGGCTGCCCGAGGGTGATTGAGGGGCAATTTGGCGGCAGATTGATTAATCTTATTGCGCCGGTCCCGTCATCTCGGGGCCGCGTGCCGCCGCGGGGCGGTAATGGAGTGGGCGCAAAAAAGCGCCAGATTCATTGAATCCGGCGCCCTTGCCGACGATCTTTGCGTGGCCCGAGATCGGCGCCCGTCGCGCGCCGATGAAGGTTAACGGCCCGGAGCGTAGGCGTCTGGCCCATAACCGGCGCACGACCCTTTCAGCCTGTTGTCGCCGCCGATGGTCTGACAGAGATAGACCTTCAACAGCGGGTCGTTGCGGACCTGAGAGCCAGTGACCTTCTGCCCGTAGCTTCGCGCCACCAAGGCGATTTGCTCCTCCTCGCACCAGGGGGTCGCAATCAGCCCATATTTCGTGACCTGAAAATTGCCCTTGCATTGAATCCGGGCGGAGGCGGGGCCGGTCGCCCCGATGAGCAAAAGCAGGGCCGCCAGACAACCGGCTGAGCAGATTTGCAGAATTCGCTTCATATCGTCTCCCTTGTCCGGGGTTCGGCCTTGGGCGTCCTGGTCTAGCCGACAATGTGTCTCATACCATCGATAAACAAAGCTACGCACGATTCCAAGAGGCTCTACGAGCATGTAGTGACCCGCCTCTGCACTTGCCATAGGCTGTGCTCAACTCGGCATAACTCTTGGTCAAAGCCCGCCTAATCATCGCCCTTTTCGGGCACTACATATATTTATTGGACCAAATAGAACCCCAAGGACGGCTGGAAAATCAAGGCGATGCAGAAAAGAAAAAGGGTAGACGCGCAAGTTCAACAAGAGGTGAGTTCCGGCGCGTCGATGATGGTTGATGGCGGATCGTGGATCCAGGCAGGCGAGCCCATGACCGGGGCGCAGGCCGCTTCGCTCCGGCGGTTGGCGGAGGAAATCCGGGAGCCGCAGGCGTTTGACGAAGGTTTGAGCAAGACCGAAGCACAGCGTCGCATCTACAGGCTGCAGGAGAGACTGCGTCTCGGGGATCTGCCGCCCCACACCGATTAGCCTGCGCGACCAGATAGTTTCTGCAGCGGCCTGGCAATGATCCGGTCTCGTCCCCTTCAAGTTTTTGTCGTCCTGATGCTGCTATCCGCGGCCGGGGCGCTGCAAGGTGTGGATGGAGCCATGGCCCTGACGCTGACCTCTCCTGCCTTCGAACCCAGTGCCTCAATCCCTTCGATCTATACGTGCGAGGCCGAGAACGTCTCGCCACCGCTGGCCTGGGACGGTGTGCCGGAGGGGACGAAGAGTCTCGCACTGATCATCGACGATCCGGATGCGCCGGACCCGAAGGCGCCGAAGCGCGTCTGGGTGCATTGGGTGCTCTACAACCTGCCGCGCGAAGCGAAGGGGCTTGCCCACAACGCGGATAGAGCCGGCCTGCCCGCAGGGACTGTGCATGGGCTCACGGATTTCAAAAAGACAGCCTATGGCGGACCGTGTCCGCCGATCGGCCGGCATCGCTATTTCCACAAGCTCTATGCGCTCGACACCACGCTCGATCTTGTCAACGCAACCAAGGCAGAGCTTGAAGCGGCGATGAAAACCCATGTGCTGGCCGAGGCCGAACTCATCGGCACCTATCAAAAAGGCGACCGCTGACGTCTTTAGCTGCCGTCATCCCTTGACTGTGGCAGCCCACGTCGGTTCAAGTGCCTCCCATGGTTAGGCATACAACACGCATGATGCGACATGCAGCTTGCGCCGCGCTAAGCGCCGCGATGCTGCTCGGAGTGGCAGGGACGCCGGCGTTCGCGGCGACCTGCGGCAATGGCCCTGCGGGATTCAACAAATGGCTCCAGAGCTTCAAGCAGGAGGCCGCGGCGCAAGGCATCTCGCCGGCGGTGATTTCCGTGGGGCTCGATGGGGTGACCTACGATCCCGCCACCGTGGCCAAGGACCGCGCCCAGGGTGTGTTCGCGCAGAGCTTTCTGCAGTTCTCCGACCGCATGGTCAGCAAGAATCGCCTCCAAGTCGGCACCAGCCTGCTCAAGAAATATGCCGGCACCTTCGGCAAGATCGAGCGCAGCTATGGCGTGCCCGGTCCGGTTCTGGTCGGCTTCTGGGGACTGGAGACCGATTTCGGCAAGGTGATGGGCAATATGGAGACGCTGCGCTCGCTCGCCACGCTTGCCTATGACTGCCGGCGCCCTGAAGAATTCAGCGAGCAGCTTCTCAACGCGCTGCGCGTGATCCAGCGCGGCGACTTGCGGCCTCAAGACATGCGTGGCCCTTGGGCGGGCGAAGTCGGCCAGTTCCAATTCGTGCCCAAGGTGTATTTCGAATATGCCGTCGATCTCGATGGGGATGGCAGGCGCGACATGGTCAGGAGCACGTCCGACGCGCTCGGCTCAGCCGCCAACTATCTCGACGGGCTCGGCTGGAAGGCGGATCAGCCCTGGCTCGAGGAAGTGGTGGTCCCGTCCAATATGGATTGGAGCCAGGCCGACGTCACCATCAAGAAGCCCCGGGCATATTGGGCGCAAAGCGGCGTCACCTATCGCGGCGGCAAGGCTCTACCCGCCGACAACGTCCCCACCGGCCTGGTGCTGCCCATGGGACGAAACGGGCCGGCGTTTCTCGCTTACCCGAATTTCGATGTCTATCTCCAATGGAACCAGTCGCTCGTCTATTCCACGAGCGCGGCCTATTACGCCACGCGCCTTGCCGGAGCACCGTCGATGAGCCGCGGCAACGGGCCGATCGACGGCTTGGGCGTGGCGGAGACCAAGCAGGTGCAGCAGCTGCTGGCCAAGCGCGGCTATGACGTCGGCAAGATCGACGGCGTGGTCGGCGCCGCGACCCGCGCGGCCGTTAGGGAGATGCAGCAGAAATACGGGCTCCCAGC
>JBAUEK010000155.1:0-1696 GCA_049678565.1 Methyloceanibacter sp.
TCACGAAGAGATCGTCGCACTCGCTTGCGAGGCCTGGAACAAACTTGTCGATCAGCCGTGGAAAATCATGTCCATCGGCAGGCGCGATTGGGCAAATGCATGCTGATCAGCGCAAGTTGGTATAAGCGCGCCGCCGGCGATGCGACGGGCTCCAAATGGACTTCGCGTGAGCACGCCAACGCCATCGACCTCGATGCGACTGGGGGAGGGGAGTGATCAGCGACGCAGCCTATGCGCTCGACTTGACGCCTGGGGGCGCCACCGCGCTCGACCGGGAGGATGGACCACGGCTGCAGGCGGGCCACGAGCGGCCGGTTCCGCGCGTCCATATTCGGGCGTTCTGCGAGGACCGGGACACCGCGGCCACGATCCAGCTAGCCTGCGAGGACAGGCGTCTCGCCCAGGCTCATGTGACGGTGCGGATGGGCGGGGTGCAGGCCGCAATTGCCTTCTATGGCGACGCGCCGGAACCTGACCTCGTGCTCATCGAGTCACTTCTCGACCGGGAGGAGATGCTCGACGATCTCGACCGCCTGGCCGAAATCTGCGACCCCGGCACCAAGGTCATCGCCATCGGCCATATCGACGACGTGTTCCTGTACCGTGAGCTCCTGCGCCGTGGCGTCAGCGACTATGTCGTGGCGCCACTCGATGCCCGGCAAATCATCGACAGCATCTCCGCCATCCGCGCTCATGCCGAGATGGGGCCGGTCGGTCAGGTCATGGCCTTCGTCGGGGCCAAGGGCGGCGCGGGGTCGAGCACCGTCTGCCACAATACCGCCTTCGCCATCGCCGCGATGCGCAGCAGCGATGTGGTCATCGCCGATCTCGACCTGCCCTTCGGCACGGCTGGCCTCAATTTCAGCCAGGACCCCATTCAGGGCATCGCCGATGCGTTGAGCGCGCCGGAGCGGTTGGACGAGGCGCTCCTCGATCGCCTGCTCTCCCGCTGTTCAGACCATCTAAGCTTGTTTGCCGCGCCCGGAACGCTCGATCGCGCCTACGACATCGAGCCTAAGACGTGCGAGACCGTGCTCGACGCGGTGCGGGCGAATGTGCCCTTTGTCGCCATCGACGTTCCGCATCTGTGGACCGGCTGGGCCAAGCAGGTCGTGCTCGGAGCGGACCATGTGGTGATCACGGCGGTGCCGGACCTCGCCAATCTGCGGAATGCCAGGAACCTCGTCGACCAGCTCAAATCGGCGCGGGCGAGCGACCGGGCGCCTTTGCTTGTGCTCAATCAGGTCGGGTTGCCCAAGCGCCCGGAAATCTCGGTGAAGGATTTCGGTCAGGCGCTCGAACTTGAGCCGAAGGCGGTCATCGCCTTCGACCCGCAACTCTTCGGCACCGCCGCCAATAATGGCCAGATGATCGAGGAGGTTTCCGGCAAATCCTCCGCGGCGCAACAATTCCGTGCCCTTGCCGATCTCCTCACCGACCGTACCGAAGCGAAGAGCGAGCGGGTCTCCCTGCTTGCGCCAATTCTCAATCGCCTCAGGCGGCGTAAGACCCGCAGCTGAAGTGTCGGGCGGGCGTGAGGCTTGGATCAGGCCGCCGCGTATTCTCGTGCCTCCGCCTTCGCGCCTTCGGTCCATTCGCCCATCTCGGGCAGGTCGAGGACCGCACGGGCGTAGTCCGCGGCTTGGCCGTCGTCGCCGAAGCTGGCGAGATCCACGCCATAGGTGCGAAACCGCGT
>JBAUEK010000156.1:0-3556 GCA_049678565.1 Methyloceanibacter sp.
ATGCGCCGCCGGGCGCTGGTGCCGTCGCGGCTGCAATCGGTGGCCGAGATGTCCTACGAGTTCGTGCACAATATGGTGCGGGACAATGTCGGCACCGATGGGATGAAGTATTTTCCCTTCGTGTTCACGCTGTTCATGTTCGTGCTGGCGCTGAACATGCTCGGCATGGTGCCCTATTCCTTCACCGTGACCAGCCACATCATTGTCACCTTCGCGCTCGCGGCCTTCATCTTCATCGCCGTCACGGTGATCGGCTTCGTCAAGCACGGTCCAAAATTCCTCAAATTCTTCGTGCCCGATGGCGTGCCGTTCGTCATGCTGCCGCTCCTCGTCGTCATCGAGGTGATCTCATATCTGACGAGGCCCTTGAGCCTCTCGGTGCGGCTGTTCGCCAATATGATGGCCGGCCACACTATGTTGAAGGTGTTCGGCGCCTTCGTCGTGGCGCTCGGCGTGCTTGGCGGATGGGCGGCGCTCGGCTTCATGGTGGCGTTCACCGGCTTGGAGATTTTGGTCGCGTTCCTACAGGCCTATGTCTTCGCCATCCTGACTTGCATCTATTTGAACGACGCGCTCCATATGCATCATTAGAGGCGTCGCCAAAGGCGTCACCGGCAATCGTCAATCCTTGAAGGAGAGAGAGAAAATGGATCCATCAGCAGCAAAATTGATCGGCGCGGGACTTGCCTCGATCGCGCTGGTCGGCGCTGGCGTCGGCATCGGCACGATCTTCGGCAATTATCTGCAAGGCGCACTCCGCAACCCATCCGCGGCGCCGGGGCAGTTCGCCAACCTTCTGCTCGGCTTCGCCCTGGCGGAAGCCACCGGCCTGTTCGGCCTGGTGGTGGCGCTGATCATCCTGTTCGTGTTCTAGGCACAACTCCGAACCCGCCAGGAAAGCGACGATGCCGCAGCTCAACCCACTCGACTGGGCGCCCCAGCTGATCTGGCTCGCCATCACCTTCGGTATTCTCTATCTGCTGATGAAGCAGGTGGCGTTGCCGAAGATCGGCAGCGTGCTCGAGATGCGGCGGGAGCGGATCGCTGGCGACCTCGAAGCCGCGGAGAAATTCCGGCGCGAGACGCAGGAAGCCATCGCCGCCTATGAGCAGGCGCTGGCCGAAGCCAAGGCCAAGGCGCATGCCATCGCGCAAGAAGCACGCGATAGGCTGAAGGACGAAGTCGCGGCCGAACGTGCCGATCTCGACCGAGACCTTGCCGCCAAATCGGCCGAGGCCGAAACCCGCATCGACGCCGCCAAGGTCTCAGCGTTGAAAGAGGTGAACGCGGTCGCGTCCGACACCGCGGCCGAGATCGTGCGCCGGCTGATCGGCGTCGCGCCGGCCGCGCCCGAGATCGCCTCGGCGGTCGCAGCGGCGCGGAAGGGGTGATCATGGAGTTCATGTACGAGCCGGAATTCTGGGTCGCGGTCTCCTTCTTCCTCTTCGTCGGCCTCGTGCTCTATCTCGGCGTGCACCGAAAGATCGCGACCGCGCTCGATGCTCGGGCCGCGCTCATCGCCAAGGAGCTCGAAGAGGCGCGCCGCTTGAGGGACGAGGCGGAGAAGGTGCTCGCCGACTACCGGCGCAAGCAAAGGGAGGCCGTGGCCGAGACGAAAGACATCGTCGATCTCGCGGTCAAGGAGGCCGAGGCCCTCGCCGCCGAGACGCGCCAATCGGTGAAGGAGCATTTCGATCGCCGCATGAAGCTGGCCGAGGACAAGATCGGCCGCGCCGAAGAGGATGCGATTCGAGAAGTGCGGAGCATCGCCGTCGACACGGCGGTGGCCGCGGCCCAAAGCCTGATCGCGGCCAAGCTGACGCCGGGCCGGGCCGGCAAGCTCGTGACCGAGAGCATCGACGGGCTCAAGAGCAAGCTGAACTAGACAGCCTTAGCGGCTCATTTGTAGTAGCCGACGGCGCAAATCTGGTCGCCGACCTTGGTGAAGAAGGTGGACTTTGCCGCCGGCGTGTCGGAGCCGGGACGCGGCCAGAAATAGTCGATCTCACCGACACTGCCCTCGGTCGCGTTATTGAGGATCTCCCCGCCAAAGGCAAAACCGTTCACATCCTTGATATCGCCGAGCTGTTGGCCCTTGGCCGTCGGATGCGCCGTCTCGATGCCGTCCGAGGCGTTGGCGCAGAACACGTAAAGATCGCGGTCGCGAAAGCCCCCTTCGGCATCGTTGAACATGGCGAGCGCCTGGGCCTCGTCAGCCTTCACCGCGGCGACGGCCTGGTCGAGCATGGCCCTCGCCTCCTCCTTGGTGCCGTATTCAGCTGACCGCGCAGAAAGGGTCGCGCCAAAAATGAGTGCGGTGGAAGCCGTCACGAGAATCAAGTTGCGAAGCATGCCTTCCTCCCTAGCTGCTGCGGCTCTCGCTCCAAGCGCGCTGGACCGGAGCTGCTACTTTAGAAAAATCCGCATGTTGTCAAAGTCAAAAGTCACGGCGTAGGGCTTGAGGAAATCGTGGCCGACCATGCCAGCGAGGTCGAAGCCAAAGGAGGTTTCCCACGGGAACGGCCCATCGTAGAGGCCCGGGACGTTGTGCTCCTGGATGCCGCCGAAGGAGAGCCGGCCCACGGTGTACGGCACGATTTTCAGCTTCCCGGCTCCCCCCGCCCCTTCATAGGCCTTGTCTTCATCGAGCTTGATCCCGGCCTGCTTGATCACCGGCTCCGCCAGCTTGACGCCAGCGCCGGCAAGGCCTGAGTCAACGAAGAGGAGCGTCGGCGGCAGCGTCTCCACCCGGCCCCAGCCGACCATGAAATGGTCGCTCGCCATCCAGATCGGAACCGCGACGCTGTTGGCCGATGACTCTGCCGCGAACTGCTCCCGGCTTTTTGCGTCTTTCCGGCGCAACACCAGTTCGCCGTTCGGATAATCGAGGGTGGCGAGGAAATGGTAAAACAGAGTGGTGCCGATGATGCCGTCGATGCGCTTGACCCCGAAGCCCTTGGAGAGTTGACGGAGGGCAATGGTGATGACGGGCAGGTTCTTGACCGTCCAGTCGCCGAGGGTGAGTGAATCGATCCGCGATTGCTGAACGTCAGCGTGTTCGCCGCCGGCAAAGGTGCCTTGCACCGCGCCGAATTGGGGGAGGCCAAGCTCGCGGGCGAAGTCGGTGTCGAGCCCAACTTCGGAGCCACCGGTATCGATGAAGAACGTGACCTCCTCGCCGCCGTTCACGCGCACGTTGACCAGTGGCAGCGGCTCCGTCTTTACGAATTTGAGCCGCGTCTGTTGCCCGTCGCCCTGCACTTCATAGGGCGTCTGGCCCTTGAAGCTCTGCATCTTTGCCACATTCAGGGTCGGATATTGCTCGATAAGCAATTTGTTGGTGCTCACCTCGACGCCATTCAGCGCCGCCGCCGCCTTTTGGAAATCGTCGCGGCGATAAAACGCTTCGGCCAGCATGACTTTGGCGTCGTCGTCACCTGGCCGGAGCGCGATGGCCTGTTCCAGCCATTTCTGCGCGTCGTCAAGCCGGTTGGAAAGAAGCGCGATGCGGCCCAAGCGGCGGATCGCGGCATAGTCCTTGGGGTCTTGGCCAGCT
>JBAUEK010000157.1:0-10511 GCA_049678565.1 Methyloceanibacter sp.
GCGAACACCATTGGGCTCGGCGACACGAGCGGTCTCTATCATGGCACCCAGCAGATCAATCAGGGCCAGATGGATCGCTGGTCCATCGTCGCCACCCTCAACTATCTGCCCCATGACGACGAGGTCGAGATCGTTCTAGCCAAGGCCAAGAGCTGGAACACCGACACCGGCCGCAAGGCGGTTGGCAACATGGTGCGGGTCGCCGATCTGACCAGGAACGCCTTCATGAATGGCGACCTGTCGACGGTGATGAGCCCGCGCACGGTGATCACCTGGGCCGAGAACGCGGAAATCTTCGGCGACATCGGCACCGCCTTCGCGCTCTCCTTCCTCAACAAATGCGACGAGCTTGAACGCGGTCTGATCGCCGAGTTCTATCAACGCTGCTTTGGCGAGGACTTGCCGCAGTCGACCGCCAATATCGCTTTGAGCTGACCCATGGGCGTGACCAAGCGCAAGGAGGCGCCGCTCGATCCGTTCAAGCGCGCGCTCACGCTTGCCACGCGGTCGATCGCCTGCGACAGCGCTGTCGAGGTCGTCTTCACCAGCGAGCCGCCCGGCCTGTTCGGCAAGACGGCGCGGGTGCCGGAGCCCTCGCGGGTTCCGACCAGAAGCGAGATCGCCGTGATCCGTGGCCACGCCGACGCCGCGGCCCTTGCCGTCGCCTGCCACGATCCGAGACTGCACGCGACGCTTGCGCCCTCGGGCGGCGAGGCTCGCGCCGTGTTCGAGGCGATCGAGCAAGCCCGGGTGGAAGCCATCGGGGCCAAGCGGATGCGAGGGGTCTCGGCCAATCTCGCCGCCCGCCTCGAGCAGCATTATGAACGAAGCAGGCTGAACGAGGTCAGCGACCGTTCCGAGGCCCCCCTGCCGGAAGCCCTCGCCCTTCTCGTGCGCGAAAGGCTGACGGGGCTTCAGCCTCCGGCCAATGCGCGTCCGACCGTCAATCTGTGGCGGTCCTGGATCGAGGATCGCGCCAGGCAGGTCCTCGATCGCATGCCGGAGACGCTCGCCGATCAGGATGCCTTCGGCCGCCTTGCGCGCGACCTCCTCGCCGCCCTCGATCTCGCCGACCAGCTCGACCAAAGCGGCAATGAGAGCCTGGAGAACCAGGAGAGCGAGGTCGATCCCTCTTCGGTCGAGGCGGAAGGTGACGACGCCGAGGGACGCGAGCGCGCCGAGCTTGCCTCCGACGCCCAAGCCGATGACGACGCAAATGGCGAGGAGGCGGTCGAGGATCAGGAAGATGGTGGCGCCGACCGGCTCGACGGCGACTCCGACGCGCCCGAAGGTCCGCGCCGGCCCGAGCCCTTCCGCCCCAATCTCTCGGTGCTCGATAACCCGGAGGCCTTCGGCTACAAGGTCTTCACCCGCGCCTTTGACGAGATCGTGGGCGCCGAGGACCTCTGCGACGTCGACGAGCTCGATCGCCTGCGCGCATTTCTCGACAAGCAGCTGCAAGCCCTGCATGGCGCCGTGGCGCGGCTTGCCAACCGCCTGCAACGCCGGCTCCTCGCCCAGCAGAACCGGGGCTGGGACTTCGATCTCGACGAAGGTCAGATCGACGCGGCGCGGCTCGCCCGCGTCATCGTCGATCCCATGCATCCCCTCACCTTCAAGCAAGAGCGCGAGACCACCTTCCGCGACACCGTGGTGACGCTGCTGCTCGACAATTCCGGTTCCATGCGCGGTCGTCCAATCATGGTCGCGGCCTGCTCGGCCGACATTCTCGCCCGCACGCTCGAGCGCTGCGGCGTCAAGGTCGAGATCCTCGGTTTCACCACCCGGGCGTGGAAGGGCGGTCACGCGCGCGAGCAATGGCTGAATGCGGGCAAGCCTGCCTTCCCCGGCAGGCTCAACGATCTTCGGCACATCGTCTATAAATCCGCCGATGCGCCCTGGCGGAGAGCACGGCGCAATCTCGGCCTGATGATGCGCGAAGGTCTGCTCAAGGAGAATATCGACGGCGAGGCGCTTGCCTGGGCGCATCAGCGGCTGCTCGGCCGCCCCGAGCAGCGGCGCATCTTGATGATGATCTCGGACGGGGCGCCGGTCGACGATTCAACCTTGTCGGTGAATTCCGGCTCCTATCTCGAGCGCCATCTGCGTCAAGTCATCGAGGAAATCGAGACCCGCTCTCCGGTCGAGCTCGTCGCCATCGGCATCGGCCATGACGTGACGCGCTACTATCGCCGCGCCGTGACCGTGACCGACGCCGAAGAACTCGCCGGCGTGATGACCGACAAGCTGGCCGAACTGTTCGACGAGAGCATCGCCTGGCGGAGTCTCTACCGCGCCGCGCCACAGACGGCGCGCGTCCAGCGCCGCAAGCTGAATTAGCGCCGCGGCATGGCGCTCCTTCCCTCTAGAGCCTTAGGCTCGGTGAGCGTGACAACTGCCGCCGCGGCGGCAATGCTCGCCATGGCCCCGGCCTTGGCCGACAAGCCGGCGAGCGTGCTCATTCGCGTCGAGCCCGTGGCAATCACCGCCATTCCCATCGATTTCGACCGCGACAACCCGAAGCGCAAGGAGTTCGGCAAGCTCATCTGGCGCGGTGGCATCAATCTCTTCGGCAAGTCGGCGTTCTTCGGCGGCTATTCCGCCCTGGTCGTCGATGCTTCCGGCCGCTCGCTCCTGGCGATCTCCGATGCCGGCACCTGGCTTAGAGCCGATCTCGACTATGATGGACGGAAGCTCAAAGGCTTGGAGCGGGCGACCATCGGCCCGATCCTCGATCGCAACGGCAAGCCGCTCGGCAGCGACCGCGCGCGCGACGCCGAAGGCCTCGCCCTGGTCCAGGGCGACACCACCAAGGGGACGGCCTATGTCTCCTTCGAGCGCGACCACCGCATCCTGCGCTATCCCTTCACCCCCGACAGCTTCGGTCCGCCCAAGGGCGCGCTCGCCCTTCCGGCCGAGGCGAAGCGAATGAACGCGAACCGTGGCGTGGAGGCCCTGGCGCCGATCCGAACCGGAAGGCTGAAGGGCACGACGGTCGCCTTCTCCGAGCGCCTGCTCGACAGAAGCGGCAATCTTCGTGGCTGGTTGCTTGGAGGTCAGACCCCGGGCGCCATAGCCCTGAAGAGCATCGGCGGGTTCGACCTCACCGACGCGGCGCCGCTGCCCGACGGCGGCATCGTTATCCTCGAACGCCGCTTCCGCTACAGCGAGGGGGTGAAGATGCGCATTCGCCGCGTCAGCGCCAAGGACCTGAAGCCCGGCGCTCTGATCGTGGGAGAGGTTCTGCTCGAAGCGAACGATTCCTACAACATCGACAATATGGAAGGGATCGCCGCCCACCGCTCGCCCGGCGGAGAAACGATCCTGACGCTGATCTCAGATGATAATTTCAGCGCGCTGCAGCGGACGCTGGTGATGCAATTCGTCCTGCCGGAGGGAAAGCCCGTGCTGGCCGAGCCCGCGCGTTAAGTCGCCGCCGCCGCCGCGCTGCTCTCGGCTTGCGCCGGCTGCTTCTTGGCCAGTTCACGCTTGAGGCGTTTGGCCTTGAGCGAGAGTTCGTCCTCACGGGCCTTGACGAGAAAGGCGTCGAGCCCACCGCGATGCTCGACGGAGCGCAGCGCCGCCGCGCTGATGGTGAGACGCACGCGCTTCTTCAAAGCTTCGCTCTCAAGCGTCACGCTGCAGAGATTCGGCAAAAAGCGACGCCTCGTTCTGCGTTTGGCGTGGCTCACATTGTTGCCGGTGAGCACCGCTTTGCCGGTCAGCTCGCAACGACGGGCCATCGTGTCAGTTCCTTGTTGCTAATCATGCCTGGAGACAGTCAATGCGGAACGCGTTGGCCGAACAACCAGCGTTCACGCGAAGTTGGCGGGAGATATACGGGCCCAGCCGGAAGCGGTCAAGGCGATGAAATCCTGAGATCCAACCTCAGAATTGACGAATTCTGCGAATAACCCGACATTGGGCTAGAAGAGCCTGCCCTTCGGGCACGGCGAGCCCAGGATCTGGGGCCATGCTTACAGCAAGACACAGCCTAAGCCTAACCGCGGTTGCGGTCCTCACTCTAGGGCTGAGCGGCAGTCCCACGGGTGAAGAGGCCCTCGCCGGTGACGGCAAGGGGCCCGCGCGCCGGATCATCGCCAATTACCGTGTCGATCTGGCCGGATTCAATCTCGGCGATTTCCGCCTGACGACGGACTTCCGCGGCTCCGGCTACGAGATGCGGGGCGAGGGACAGTTTTCCGTGCTTGAGGGTCTGCTGTTCAAATGGCGCGGCACCACCGCAAGCAAGGGTACGGTGTTGGACTCCGGCTCCCCCGAGCCGACTATGTACGCCCTGAACTTCCAAGGTGGAGGAGAGAAAAGCCTACAGCTGCGCATGACCTTTGACGGCGGCGCGGTCACGGGCGTTTCCATGGTGCCGCGCAAGAAGCCTAATCCGCACGTCATCCCGACGACCAAGGAGCAACTCGAAGGCGTGCTCGATCCCATGACCGCCGCCTTTCTCTATGCCCGCTCCGGCAACCCCAATGGCGACCCGAAGGTCTGCGATCAGACCATCCCGGTCTTCGACGGCGAGCAGCGCTTCGATCTCGTGCTCAAATCGAAGGGCACCATGAAGTTGAAAAAGGATGCCTCGACCGGCTATTCGGGCTTCGCCGCGGTGTGCCACGTGAAATTCATTCCGATCTCCGGTTATCGCCCGGACAATCCCGGCATCAGGCTCATGTCGGAGACCGACAAGATCGAAGTCTGGCTCGTGTCCCTGCCGGGCACCGACATGTACGTCCCCTATCGCATTGTCTTGCCGACCCTGGTCGGCTATGGCTCGGCGACGTCGACCTCGTTCCAAATCCAGAGGGGTGCCCGGCGCGCGAGCCTGAACTAGGCGAACGCCGTTTCCCGCCGAAGGGTGAGCGATCGAGGCGCCAAGGTTAACAGAGGCGCCCCAAAACCCAACATGTAGTAGCGAACAGATGATGAAAATTAGGACTCCCCTGATTCGCCCCGCTTCCGTTCCCAATTGTTCCCATATTCGCTGAGCCACGGGCCGCCGGCACGCCAACGGATTGATTCCCCCCTCGAAAGCAGCCGTCGCGACAGGATCGATCGGAGTAGGCTGGACCCCGAGAGTGCTTTGGAGAACGAAGACCGAATGGGCCGTGTAAGCGATTCGGACGAGATTCGTTCCTCCCTCGTTCCAATTTGGCCGCGGGCGCCTCAGGCCCACGATATGGGCCTAGGATTGCCACTATGAGCCGATCATTCGCGTCGAATTCTGGAGGCCCTTTGAAGGGGCGTGGCGTCACCGCCGTGCTTGGCCCCACCAATACGGGCAAGACCCACCTCGCCATCGAGCGCCTGCTCGCGCACGAGGTCGGCATCATCGGGCTGCCGCTGCGGCTGCTCGCGCGCGAGGTCTTCGACAAGATCGTGGCCCGCATCGGCCCGAGCAAAGTGGCGCTGATCACGGGCGAGGAAAAGATCAAGCCGCCCTCGCCCAGTTATTATGTCTGCACGGTCGAGGCGATGCCGCTCGATCTCGAGGCCGACTTCGTCGCCGTCGACGAGATCCAGCTCGCCGCTGATGCCGAGCGCGGTCACGTCTTCACCGACCGCCTGTTCCATGCCAGAGGCTTGAACGAAACGCTTCTCCTTGGCGCCGCCACCATGCGCGACGCTATTCGCGATCTGCTCCCGGGCGCCAATATTGTCTCGCGGCCACGCCTCTCCAAGCTGAGCTACGCCGGCGACAAGAAGATCACGCGGCTGCCGCGGCGCTCCGCCATCGTG
The DNA here is from genome assembly GCA_049678565.1 of Methyloceanibacter sp. Taxonomy (GTDB): domain Bacteria; phylum Pseudomonadota; class Alphaproteobacteria; order Rhizobiales; family Methyloligellaceae; genus Methyloceanibacter. Next base: position 5,755 of record JBAUEK010000157.1, read on the forward strand.
GCCTTCTCCGTCAGCGACGTGTATGCCATCGCCGAACTCGTCAGACGCCAGCGCGGCGGCGCCGCGGTCGTGCTCGGCGCGCTCAGCCCCCGCACGCGCAATGCGCAGGTCGCTCTCTACCAGAATGGCGACGTCGATTTTCTCGTGGCCACCGACGCCATCGGCATGGGCCTCAATCTCGATCTCGATCACGTAGCCTTTGCCGGCTTGCGCAAATTCGACGGGCAGACGCACCGCAATCTTACTCCCGCCGAGCTTGGCCAAATTGCCGGCCGCGCCGGGCGGCATATGAATGACGGCACCTTCGGCGTGACCGCCCAAGTGGCCCCGTTCGAGCCGGAGCTCGTCGATCGGCTCGAAAACCACAGCTTCGATCCGGTCGGCATGCTGCAATGGCGCAATCGCAAGCTCGACTTCGACTCAATTGAACGTCTGAAGGACAGCCTGCGCGAGACGCCGGACCATCCACGCCTCATTCGCTCGCGCATGGTCGACGACGTCATCGCCCTCGAGAACGTGACCCATGATTCGACTTTGCGGGATCTCGTGTCGGGAAAGGCGGCCGTCGGCCTCCTGTGGGACATGTGCCAGATCCCGGACTACCGCAAGATTTCGGCGGCGAGCCATGCCGAGCTTGTCGCCACGCTCTACCGCTTCGTCATCGGCGACGGCGGCAAGATTCCCTCCGACTGGCTCGCCCGGCAAGTGGCGCTGTCCGATCGCACCGATGGCGACCTCGACACGCTGTCCAACCGTCTGGCCCAGATCAGGACCTGGACCTTCGTGTCGCACCGGCCGCAATGGCTCGAGGATCCGGAGCATTGGCAGGAGCGCACCAGGGCCATCGAGGACATGCTCTCCGATGCCTTGCATGAGCGGCTGACGCATCGCTTCGTCGACAGGCGGACGAGCGTGTTGATGCGGCGCTTGCGGGACAAGGAAGAGCTGCTGGCCGAAATTGGCGCCGACGGCAGCATCTTGGTGGAAGACCATTTCGTCGGCTCGCTCGACGGCTTTCGCTTCACCCCCGATGCAGGCAGCGACGGCATTCACGGCCGAGCCGCGCGCCATGCCGCCGTCAGGGTGCTGGCGCATGAGCTTGCCGCCCGCGCCACGGCGCTTGCCGCCGACAAGGACGACGCCATCGCGCTCAAAACCAATGGCCGCATTGTCTGGCGGGGCTCGGACATCGCCCGGCTCGAACCCGGAGAGAGCGCGCTCAAGCCCAAGCTCCAATTGCTCGCCGACGAGCATCTCGGGCCGGGCGAGCGCGAGCAGGTGTTCCAGCGCCTGGAGAAATGGCTTTCCGCCCAGCTCGGCGGACGGCTCGCGCCTCTGGTCGCGCTGAGCGAGGCCTCGGACCTTTCCGGCCTCGGCCGCGGACTGGCCTTCCGGCTGGTGGAGAATCTCGGTGTGCTCCGCCGTGACGCCGTCGCCGCCGAGGTCAAGACGCTCGACCAGAGCGCGCGGGCGCAGCTGCGCCAATATGGCGTGCGCTTCGGCGCCTTCAACATCTACATCCCGACGCTACTCAAGCCGGCGGCGGCGGATTTGCTGTTGCTGCTCTGGGCGCTTCATTCCGGACGGCATCACGGCGTCGAGAGCGAGGCGATGCCACCCCGGCCCCAGCAGGGACTCACCTCGGTCGAGGCCGATATGAGCGTGCCCGAACCTTATTGGCACGCGGCCGGCTTTCAGATCGCTGGCTCGCGCGCGGTGCGCATCGACATGCTTGAGCGGCTCTCCGATCTCATCCGCTCGCGCGTGAGCTGGCGGCCCATCGACGGCGGCGCCGACGCCCCCGCGGGCGCCACCGGCGACGGCGGCTTTCGGGTGGTGCCGGAATTGATGTCGGTGGTCGGCTGCTCGGGCGAGGACCTCGCTTCGATCTTGAAGGCGCTCGGCTTCAAGCTGGAGCGGGTGAAGCCGCCTCTACCCGAAGCGGCGCCGGTCGAGGCCGTGGACCATCCCGGCGCGGAGGCAAGCGACAGCGCTAGCGAGCCGGCGCCCGTGCTCGATGAGGTCTGGCGCCCCGGCAGGCGCAAGGACACCCGGCCCGAGCGCCGGGACGAAGCCGAAGTCAAGTCTCGACGCCGCGGCTCGAAGTCCGAGGACCAAGGCCGGCGCGATTCCAAGCCGCGCCCAAAACGGAAGGAGCCCGTCCGCTCCCCCGATGCATCTCCCTTCGGCGTGCTCGCCGAACTCCGGCGCAATCTCGCCGCGCGGCGGCCGGAGGGTGGCTGACGACCGCGCATGACCGGGCAACGGCTCGACAAATGGCTTTGGTGCGCGCGGCTGGTGAAGACCCGCTCGCTCGCGGCAAAACTGATCGAGGCAGGCAAGGTCCGCGTCAATGGCGCGCGCGTTGTCAAAGTAAGCCGCCCAGCGCGGCTTGGCGACGTCATCACCGCGACTGTCGCCGATCGGCTCATGATCGTGCGCGTGGCCGGGGAGGCCGAACGGCGAGGACCGGCCAGCAGCGCCAGCTTGCTCTACGACGATCTTACGCCCGAGATCCCCGCGCCCGCCCTGGACCTGGCGAGGGTCCAAATCCATCCCGGTCCGCGGCCAACCAAGCGCGACCGCAGGCGCCTCGATGCGATCAAGACCGACGGAAGCTGAGCGGCGCGTCAATCGGCGCTTGGCGAGGTGATAGCGCCGTCGGCCTCAACGCCGCCGCCGACGACTTTGCCGGCCCAGTTTTGCCTTGGCGCAGCCGACGGGTCGCCTTGTACTGGTAGCGCGATTGGGATAGGCAAAGCGCCCGGCCCAACTCTTGGGACATAAGGGCCTGGACGGCCCTGGCGCCCCGATCCAAAGCCACGTGGAAGAGATGACCTACGTCGTCACTGAAGTCTGCATCAAGTGCAAGTATTTGGACTGCGTGGAAGTGTGTCCGGTCGACTGCTTCTACGAGGGCGACAACATGCTCGTCATCCACCCCGACGAGTGCATCGATTGCGGCGTTTGCGAGCCGGAATGTCCGGTTGACGCCATCAAGCCGGACACCGAGCCGAACCTCGACCGCTGGCTCGACCTCAACCGCCAATATTCGGAAACCTGGCCCAATATTACGATCAAACGGCCGGCGCCCCCCGACGCGGATGCCTTTGTCAGCGAACCCGACAAATATGACAAATATTTCAGTGCCGAACCCGGCCAGGGGGATTAGCCGCCCGGTGGGGGCAAAAAATTCACCTTACTGTCAAAATGTCGCATGTTGCGGTGCCGAAAGGACCCACCTGCCGCACCGCACACCTTCCGGATTCACTAAGATTATGTTATCCTGTGGTTGAGCTGGCGGAACTGCCAGTGAGCATCAGGAGAGGCGTTCCTCCTTGCAGGCACGCTTTTTTCCAACTTGAGGGAAGTCGCGCGATCAGGCTCCTGATCGACGCCTCTGTTTGTGCCCACTGCCGCGGAGGCCGGATCACTGGCCGCTTTTTGGCGGAAAGTGGTCGTAGCCTCGTTAAAACCGGCAAGCGCCGACCTATATCCTATTAGCTTCGCCCTGGCCCACTGGTTAACAAAGTGAGACGGAGTAATGGTGGAAAAAAAGAAACCCCAACAAAGACACGGTTTTCGTACCAACGAGTACATCGTCTATCCAGCGCATGGCGTTGGCCGCATCGTGAGCATCGAGGAGCAGGAGATTGCTGGAGCGACGCTTGAGCTTTTCGTCATCAACTTTGAAAAGGACAAGATGACGCTCAGGGTACCGACCGGTAAGCTTGAGATAGTCGGCATGCGCAAGCTCTCCGAGGACAAGATCGTGAAGAAGGCGCTCGGTACGCTGAAGGGCAAGGCCAGGGTCAAGCGAACCATGTGGTCGCGCCGCGCGCAGGAATACGAGGCCAAGATCAATTCGGGCAATCTCGTCGCCATCGCCGAGGTTGTGCGCGACCTCTATCGCTCGGAGGCACAGCCGGAGCAGTCCTATTCGGAGCGGCAGCTTTATGAAGCGGCCCTGGATCGCATGGCCCGGGAGATCGCGGCGGTGGAGCGCCTGGACGAGGCCAGTGCCGTGGCCAAGATCGACGAAGTGCTGGCCAAGACCGCCCGTCACGCCAAGATGGCGGCGGAGGCCGATACGCGCAACCGCGCGGCCTAACTGAAGGCATGATGGTTTGCATGGTTAGGCCCGGCCTTTGCCGGGCCTAAGCTTTTTGGGAGAAGGGAGCCCGCCGGCGCCAGCAATCCCAGGCCACCTAGAGAGCGATAGCCCCCCGCGCCCCGGGTGCCTCAGGCGCCCCTCCCGGGGATGAGGGCGCGTCGGGCAACAGCTCGATCTGCTCGGCATGGGTGACCGCGATCATCGGGCCGTTCCGCCATTCGACCCAGCCCCGCACCCGCAAGTGCTTGCCGGCCAGAGTTTTCACATCCAGACCTGCGGCCTTGAGCGCCACACTGTCTTTCCGCTCGACGACAATGGTGAAATCGCGCCGCCAGTCCTTATCGAAATTGAGATAGACACGGCCGCCAGCGCCTCCGACCGCCGCGACCACGCCCTCGACCAGCTGGTAGCTGCGGGTAAGACGTCCGAGACGCTCCACATCGCTTGCCTCGAGCACGCGATAGGTCGAGACGCCCCAAATGCCGGCGCGCTTCGCCCGCGCCGCGGCTTCGCGAACCAGCAATTCGCTCACGCAAGCATGATTGTCGGTGAAGGAATAGACGCGGGCGAGGCCTCTGCCGACGAGCTCGCCTTGCAGCCAGACGCGTTCGCCGCCCTTGACGGCGAAGACCTGGGCCAGGGC
>JBAUEK010000158.1:0-4198 GCA_049678565.1 Methyloceanibacter sp.
GACCGTGCAAGAGGCCGAAGGCAAAGGCGATAACCCAGGGCGCCTTGCTTGCGAGATCACTCTGGTTCCGTTTCTGGCCAATGGTCTCCGCCGCCACGAACATGATGCTGAGCGCGATCACCGCCTCGACCGGCGCTTGCGGGATCTGCGCCCAGCCAAGGGCGGCAATGGCGAGGGTGATGCTGTGGGCCACGGTGAAGGCTGTGATGACTTTCACCAGCATCCATGTGTTGCGGACGAGAAGGAGAAGCGCCAGCACGAACAGCAGATGATCAACGCCGAGTAGGATGTGCTCAACGCCGAGCAGAAAATATGTGCGCGCGGTGTTGAGCCACGTAGCTGCGGCGGCCACAGTGAAAGCCGGTTGGTCGGGAGTTAGCCGGGCCGCTTGGACCGAGCCGTTCGCCGACTCCACCCGGACCACGACATCGGTGAACGTGCCGGCAAGCCCATCGATCGAGACGTGACGCTCGGCCAGCCCGCCAGGGCAAACGACGACGAGATGCTCCAGCAAAGCGTTGCCGGCATGCTCCGTGCGTGGCGGCTCCTCATTGGAGCATTCGCCTGGCAGGCGCACATATAAGCCGAGACGCATGTCGCCCCGCGCCGGCACCTTGAAGCGCACGTCGTAGCTTTCAGCGCCGGTTTGCCTGATCTCCAGAAAGCCGGGCCTCAATTCGTGGGCAAGGCCGGCGCCTTGCAGCATGAGCAAGAGAGCGAGGGCGCACAGGAGACGGATCATGGCCCGGGCTCCGGCTCGGGCGGAGTGGCCTTAGCGGCAGGCAGCACGACATCGTATTTGGCAAGCAACTCGTCGTAGGTCTGATCCTGGAATTCGTCGCGCTTCCGTTCCCGCCACTCTTGCTCGACAGCATCGCGTACTTCAGCCAGCTTCGGGTCATAACCGTCGACCCGCTCTGTGACGCGCACCAGATGGAGGCCGTAAGGCGATTTGATCGGTCCAGCCCATTCCTCCTCAGGTAGATCGGTGAGGTTGGCCGCGAAGGTCTCGCCAAAATTGCGAGCGATGCCGTTTAACGGGGAGAGTGGCATTGAGGCCGGAAGCAGCGTCGGATCGCCGACGTCGGGAGGGACAGCGCTCGGCTCCGAGACCTTCAGGACACCCAGGGCGTGCTTGGCGCGGACCGCTGCGGGTTCTCCTGCTTTCTTGGGATTGAGGAACACTTGGTCGAAGGCGAGACGCGGCTCGACCCGGAACGCCGCCTTGTGGGCATCGAGAAACGCCTGGAGTTCGGCGTCGTCGGCGACAAGAACCTCGTCGCTCGGCTCGATCACGAATTCCATCTTCTGCTGCATGCGTCGGCGGATCAGCGTGTCGTCGCGATCGAGACCCAGCTTGAGCGCTTCGCGGTAATACACCTCCTCTTTAATGTACGCGTCGACGAGACCGCGCAGTTCCTCCGGCGTTGGAGGCCGCTGCCAGGTCTTGACGAAGACTTGCGCAAGCTGCTGCACCCGTCCCTCGGTTACGACGATCTTGTCGCCTGCTCCCTCCTGCGCATCATCGGCCACGAGCGCGTAGAGCCCGAACACCGCCGCGCCGATCAGGACGAAGTGGACCAGCGGTTCCCGGATGATTTTCGAGACGAAGGCCATGCCGATCGCGCGCCCCTATCCTTTCGGCGAATACCAGATCGGTGAGGTGTAGGCGCGTTCTTGCGTCGAGACCGGTGCGCCTTTCGGGATGTCGACACCGAAGCGGAAAGCGTCATAGGTCGACCAGCGCGGTGTCGGAATCTCGATCACCCGGGCGTAGTAGAAGGCCCGCTGCTTCGGATCGAAATCAGGATCGGTCCAGACGATCGCCAGTTCAGAGTCGCCGATCGTGTTGGTGAAATTGGCGGTCTTCGCATCGACAGTGTTGCCCACCGGCGGCACCTTCCCGTCGGCACCAGCCTTGCGATCGTCACTCCAGACGACGTCGTAGACCTTCTCGTGGGTCTCACCGCTCTCATCGAGCCAGCCTTTGATAATCTGAATGCGATCGAGATTGCCGCCGATGGGGTCTTTGAGGGCATAGACCATGAAGGTTGGCGCCTTGGCGTCCTCGGGCTTCGCCGGTAAATCCGCACCCATGGGCACGCCTTTCTCGTAACCGACAAAGGCGGGCGCCCGGCTGGCGATATCCTCATCGTCGTACTCCCAGCCGCCGAAGAAGCGCACGGCCATGCGGCTGCCGGTGGTCGCGTAGACTTCCTTGCGCTCCATGGCGTCAAAGATTGCCTCCCGCGTGTTCTCCGGGGCCCAAACGGCGGCGAGCCCTGAGCTCACCATCTGCCAGCCGTAGATCGTGCCGACGTCCGTCTTCATGAAAGGATGGGTCATGCGTTCGGGGCTCGGTTCGGCGCCCGAATGCTTGCCGAAGAAGTTGTCCTCCTGCGCAGTCGCCAGCGACGTGTGGCTGTCGGTGGAGCCGACCATGCCGAACTTGTAGGGGTTGGTCCCAAACTTTTCTTCGAGCACGAGCCCCCGCTTCAAGGCCGAACGAGCATACTCTCCGGCCAACATGTCGTCGGTCTTGGCTTGAGAGGCGTCAAGATTACCGATGTCCCATATCTCGTAGTTGGCGAACTCGTCGTTCGGTGACAACAGCGGGTGAGTCTCACCATCACCCTTGATCTGCGTAGCCTCGTAAAGGGGCTCCCACTTGTCCCGCTGGTCGACATAGAACTTGTCGAGCTTGCGGCCCGTGTATTGCGCATCAATAGGGAACATGATGCCGTTCGATAGATTGCCGTTATGGGCGATCGCGAGAACGTCCCCGCCCGTCGATTTCTCATACGTGTCGAGCCACTTGTAGAGTTCGAGAGGATCGGTACTGCCTTGGGGTTCGATCGTTGTGTAAGGCACCATGCGGAGCGCCTTATCAGCGTCGTCGCGATACACGACAACACGGTGCAGGTTGTTGCCCTTGGCCAGCGACGTCCATTCATAGCCGATGAAGGCCGTGAAATTGCCGGGATCGTTGAACTCCTCGGCCGCGTCCACCGTCTCCTTCCACGCGGATTTGTATGGCCGGGAGTCCGGCGTATACATCAGAGACTCTGGGAACTGCCCTTGCGAGAAAAGCCCGATCAGCTCCAGCGCAACCTCGACGCCTTTGCCCGCTTGGATCAGCTCATACCAGTCCTTGCCCTTTGGATCGGAGAGGATGTGCGGCTTGCCGGCAAACAGGTCGGGAAAGAAGCCCATATTGTCGGAGTGGTCCGCCACGACGAGGAAATCGAGGGGGCGAGAAAGCTTCACCGGCAGCCCCGTTGCCGAATTCAGCTCCTCGCCACGGGCGAAGCGATACGCCTCCCGCACACCGAGGCGGTTGCCGAAAGCCCCTGCGTCCATGGACATCGCCGTGTGAAGATGGGTGTCGCCCCAGAGCGGCCGGCTGGGAAAGCCGCGCTGCGCGTAGGGTGAGTAGGCCTTTCCCTTGTAAGCACCGGACAAGACCTCTTCGCCATCAGGGGGCGGCGGCACCTGTGCCCAAGCGGCTTGAAAGCCCATGAACAATACGAGGGCTGACATGCTGAGAAGCGACGTCAGGCCAGACGCGCTCACTGAACACGTCATAGCTTCGATGTTGGGCCGAGTTGTACGCATCGTTTCCTCCCTTATGCATCGCTGGCGTTCCTGGCGGAGTCCTGCTGTTAGTCGACAGTGACGTTCTCAATCGTGCCGTTGAAGGCAAAAGGCCGGCGCTCGAAGTAGTCGAGAGAGACAGGCGAACCGAGATCGGTGCCGACATCGAAGGTCTCGCTGGCGGTGAAGGCTGCGGGCACCGTGCGCTTGACCGTGGTGTGACCGACTTCCGCCCCATCGACGCTCAGCACGACCTCCGCCGGTGCTCCCGGCTTGGCGATGATCGTATCGACTTCGATCCGGTGCTTGCCGGGGCTGAGCTTCTCCTTCGCGCGCGCCACGGTCCGCGCGCAAACGGCGGCAAATCCGAGGCTTCCGAACAGAGATAGGTTCAGCCCAGCGCGGCCCCGAACCGCACTGGGCGTGAACCCAATTCCCGATCGCGTTCTGGAATATCGCCCATGCGATATCATAGTCACTGGATATCGCTCTCGAGCCTCATCAGCGACTTCTCGAGCACCTCCATCTGCCCGCCCACGGTGAAACTCGCGGGCTTTTGCCGCGGCGGATAGCTCTTGAAGGTTTCCAGGAACTTGGCGACATA
>JBAUEK010000159.1:0-4327 GCA_049678565.1 Methyloceanibacter sp.
TAGGTAGCGATTGAGCCAGTTCATGGCTTCTTCCATGGGCGCTGCCTCGAACTGGCAGGCCACGATGCGGCCGGTCTTGCTGCGCGAGATCAGGCCGGCATCCGACAACACGTCGAGATGCTTCATCACCGCCGGGAGCGAGATCGGAAACGGTCGCGCCAGCTCGCTCACCGACACATTCTCCCGCTCGCCGAGCTGCGCCAGCAGTGCACGCCTGGTGGGGTCGGCGAGCGCGGCGAAGGTGCGATCCAGGCTCGTATCTTGATACTTAACCATTAGGTTAAGTTTTACGATATTGAGCCAGGATGTCAAGCCGAGCTTTCAGCCACCAAATCTTTTCCTTGGCTTTACCCTGTCACCGCCCTGTGACTTGACCCCGGTCGAGTCCAACCGCTAGACCTTTGGAGGCATGGACAGCGTTCGAGCCCTTCTGATCGGTCTTGTCGCCCTCTCGGTGGCCGCGCTCCCGCTCGCGGGTGGCATGGCCCGGGCCATGTCGCCCGACACAGTCTTGACCGCACCCCACGCCGATTGCTGCCGTGACGGCGCGCCATGCAACAACGACATGGATGATTGCGGCTCCGCGGCGGGTTGCGTCTTACAGTGCTTCCAGCTTCCAGTCTCCGAGGCTCCATTCTTTCTCCTGGCGCAGGCCTCATCCGTTTTGAAGCGGTCGCCACTCGTCCCGCTGGATTTGCGCGCTCTGTCCGAGAACCCGCCTCTACCGCCCCCCCGCATCTGAACCCTCACTGAGTGTGCTGCATCGTGAAGGCCGCAAGCCTTTCGCGATCTGCTTTACGCTGAGCCGCAACCTGGCTCGGCAGACATCACGCATGAGGATGGAGACGCGCCATGGGGCGTCTTGGCAGTCTGATCACATTATTTATCGGCGCGGCCGCAGGAGCCGCGGGCAGTTACTGGTATGTCCATCGTCCTGAGCCGATCGCGACGCCTGCTGTCGCGGAGCAGTCCGCGCCGGTGAAATCCGAGCGGAAAATCCTGTACTACCGCAACCCCATGGGGCTTCCCGACACCTCCCCGGCGCCGAAGAGGGACTCCATGGGCATGGACTACATCCCGGTCTATGCCGACGAGCAGGACGACGGCACAACCGTCAAGGTGAGCCTCGACAAGGTCCAGCGGAGCGGGGTGAAGACCGAGAAGGTCGAGGCCAGGATCGTCTCCCGCGCCATCCGCGCCCCGGGGATCGTGGATCACGATGAGTCGCTGTTGACCATCGTCACGGTTCGCTCGGATGGCTACATCGAGGATCTGTTCGTCGACAAGACCGGTCAGCACGTCAAGGCGGGCGAGCCGCTGTTCCGCTTCTACAGCCCCCAGATTCAACTGGCGCAGGTGGACCTCATCGTCGCCATGCGTGCGCAAGGGCGGCTCGACTCGAACAACGACCTCGAGGGCGCGACGCAGAAATTGCGGAACTTGGATGTGCCCCAGGTCCGCATCGATGAAGTCCGCAAGACAAAGGACAATCCGAGGACGCTGGACTGGCCTTCGCCCGCAACCGGCGACGTCATCGAAAAGAAAGTCATCCAGGGTCAGCGCGTCATGGCCGGAGACGAGATCTTCCGCCTCGCCGATCATTCTCGCGTCTGGGTGATCGCCGAGGTGGCCGAGGCTGACATTGCGGCGATCGAAGTTGGGACGCCCGCCACCGTAACCCTGAGGGCATTTGCCACCGAGCCGCGCGAGGGCACGGTGACCTTCATCTATCCGGAAATCATGAAACGCGAGACGCGCACCATTTCGGTCCGCATCGAGCTGCCCAATCCAGACGGTAAAATGAAGCCCGGGATGTATGCGGATGTGGTCTTCCATCCAGGTGCCGAGGGAGTGCCGGTCACCGCCGTCCCGGCGAGCGCGATCATCGACAGCGGCACGCGCCAGGTCGTGCTCGTCGCCAAGGGCGAGGGACGCTTCGAACCCCGCGAGGTCAAGCTCGGGCGGCGCGGCGACGGCTATACCGAGATCGAGGACGGCTTGAAGGTCGGCGAAGAGGTCGTGATCTCGGCCAACTTCCTGATCGACGCGGAGAGCAATTTGAGGGCGGCGCTGCGCGCCTTCGCCAAGCCGGAGCCGCCGCTATGATCGCCGGAATCATCCGCTGGTCGGCGCGAAACGTCTTCCTGGTCGGGCTCGCAACCATCTTCGTGACGCTTGCCGGCCTCTACGCGGTATCGCGCGTGCCTCTCGACGCGATCCCCGACCTTTCCGACGTGCAGGTGATCGTCTTTACCGAATATCCAGGCCAGGCCCCGCAAGTGGTCGAGGATCAGGTCACCTATCCGCTGACCACGAGAATGCTGACCGTGCCGAAATCGCGGGTGGTCAGAGGCTTCTCCTTTTTCGGCGTGTCCTTCGTCTATGTCATCTTCGAGGACGGCACCGATCTCTATTGGGCGCGCTCCCGGGTGCTGGAATATCTGAGCGCGGCGGCGCAGCAATTGCCGGCGGGTGTCACCCCAAGCCTCGGCCCCGACGCCACCGGTGTCGGCTGGGTCTATCAATATGTCGTGCGGGGAGCCCAGAATAGCCTCGCCGAGCTGCGCACCATCCAGGACTGGTATGTCCGCTTCGGCATCGTCAATGCGCCCGGCGTGGCCGAGGTGGCGAGTGTCGGTGGCTTCGTCAAGCAATACAGCGTCGTCGTCGACCCGCGCCGGCTCCAGGCCCTCGGCATCCCCCTCTCCAGGATTCGCGACACGATCCGCGAGAGCAACATGGATGTGGGCGGACGCACGGTCGAAATAGCTGAGACCGAGTTCGTTATTCGCGGGCGTGGCTACATCAAGAGCCTCTCCGACCTCGAACAGATCGTGGTGAAGAACGAAGGCGGCGTACCGGTCCTGCTCAAGGATGTGGCGCGGGTCGAGCTGACCCCGGATGAGCGCCGGGGCATCACCGAACTGAACGGTGAAGGCGAGGTCGTTACCGGCATTGCTCTGCAACGCTTCGGCGAGAACGCGCTCTCGGTGATCAAGAACGTGAAGGCTCGGATCGCGGAGATTACGCCGAGCCTGCCCAAAGGCGTGAGCATCGAGACTGTCTACGACCGATCCGACCTGATCTATCGCGCCATCGATACGCTGAAGCGCACCTTGATCGAGGAAAGCGTCATCGTCGCATTCGTATGCATCATCTTCCTCCTGCATGCGCGCAGCGCCTTCGTCGCCATCATCACGCTGCCGCTTGGCATTCTGATCGCTTATATCTGTATGTGGCTCCTGGGCTTGAGCTCCAACATCATGAGCCTTGGCGGCATTGCCATCGCCATTGGGGCCATGGTCGACGCCGCCATCGTCATGATCGAGAATGCCCACAAGCACCTTGAGCGGGCGCTCTCTGGCAAATCGCGGACTGAAATTCTGATCGAGGCCGCGGTCGAAGTCGGCCCGGCGCTCTTTTTCAGCCTACTCATCATCACTGTCTCCTTCCTGCCCATCTTCGCGCTCGAAGGCCAGGAAGGCCGGCTGTTCAAGCCGCTGGCCTACACCAAGACCTTCGCCATGGCCGCCGCCGCCTTCCTGTCGATCGCGCTGGTGCCGGCGCTGATGGTCCTGCTCGTGCGCGGGCGGATCATGCCCGAGCGCAAGAACCCGGTGAACCGGTTCCTGATCTGGATCTACCGCCCGGTGATCGAGCTCGCCCTGCGGTTCAAAGTGGCGACGATCGGGCTCGCGCTGCTGATCCTCGCCGGCGGCCTTTGGCCAGCCTCCAAGCTCGGCAGCGAGTTCATGCCCAATCTCAACGAGGGCACGCTGTTCTACATGCCAACGACCCTGCCGGGCATTTCCGTCACCAAGGCGGCCGAGCTGTTGCAGACCCAGAACAAGATCATCAAGAGCTTTCCCGAGGTGGAGTCGGTCTGGGGCAAGGCGGGGCGTGCCTCGACGGCGACGGACCCGGCTCCGACCGAGATGATCGAGACCGTGATCAATTTGAAGCCGGAGGGCGAATGGCGGGACGGGGTGACCGTCGACACGCTCATCGCCGAGATGGATAAATCGCTGCAATTCCCCGGCGTCTCCAATGCCTGGACCATGCCGATCAAGGCGCGCATCGACATGCTCGCGACCGGCATTCGCACGCCCGTTGGCGTCAAGGTGTTCGGTAAGGACCTCGGCGAGATGGAGAATCTGGCGCGCAAGATCGAGGCGGTTATTCGAGCGGTGCCGGGAACCACCAGCGCCTATGCCGAGCGCGCCATGAGCGGCTATTACCTCAACGTCGATCCCAATCGATCGCAGCTCGCCCGTTATGGCCTGATGGTGGGCGATGTTCAGGACGTGGTCGCCATGGCGCTCGGCGC
>JBAUEK010000160.1:0-7809 GCA_049678565.1 Methyloceanibacter sp.
GCTCCTTGTCGGTCAACCAGCCGAGCGGACCGGCATTGGTCATGCGCACGGACATCGGCTTGCCCGAGCGCGGCATGGTGGGGACGTAGAGCGGCGCCACGGCGATGATGGCCCGCAGCGCCCGAACCAGTTCCGTCTGCCGGCTTCGGCCTATCCTTCCAGGGAGATATTCAACCGCCACGCCTTTGCCTCACCACCAAGCCGTCCTACGATCCCCCCACGCCGCGCGTTTCTGACCAAGGTCGAGGAGATCATGGCGAAGGCCCGCAAACTCAATCCCGACGGCTATGTCCATGCGCGCGACGCGCAAGAATATCAGCGTCTGCGCGATCAGGCACAGATGTGGGAAGCCGCGACCGCCGAGGTGCTCGACAAGGTTGGGCTCAAGCCCGGCATGTCTTGCCTCGATATTGGCTCGGGACCGGGCGCGGTCATGCGGCTCATGGCCGACCGCGTGGGGCCGGACGGTCTGGTCACGGGAATCGAGATCGATCCCGCACTTGGGGCCGAAGCGCTGCTTGAGCTTCGCGCCCAAGGTGGGGCACGGTTCGAGCTGATCCAGGGCGATGTGCTCAAGCTCGACCGGCCGGCAGGGGCGCCGTTCGACCTCAGTTTCTGCCGGCTCCTGCTCATGCATCTGCGCGATCCCGTGGCCGTGCTCGAAAAGATGTTGGACTGGACCAAGGAAGGCGGCGTTGTGGTCGCGCAAGAATTCGACTTCGGCGCCATCGCGGTCGAGCCGCCATGTCCGGCGATGGCTGAGTTCAACCGCCTGTTCGAGGGTGTGTTTCGCGGCCATGGCCGCAATATGCGAGCCGGGCGTCAGCTTCCGGCGCAATTCGAGGCCGCGGGTCTCGGGGCCCCGGATGGCACGCATGCGGCGGTCAACTTCCTGCCGCTGTCCAAGATGTCCGCCATGCTGATCGGGGTTTATGACGGCCTCTATGCGGCGGGGGCGGAACTCGGCCTCGCCGATCCCTCGCGGGCAGCTTCGTTCCGGACGGAGATGGCCGAGGCCGCCGCCACTGGCCGCTATCATTGTCTGACGCCGGTCATGATCGCCGCCTGGAGGCATATCGCTTGAAAAACATGCGATTGGCGACCGCTGCGTCCCCGCTTCTCCTTGCGACCCAAATGCTTGGCTCCTATATAACCGCGGGACACCCGCCGGATGAGTCGACGGGTCGCGCCGATAGTATTAGGGGACCGGAGCCGCGCGGCTGAGCGCGGCGCATGCGAGTGTTGGCCGGGTGCCGATCGAAGGGCCCGGACGGTCTGCCAGAAAGAGAGGCTGTTGATGGCGAAAGTGATCGGAATCGATCTCGGCACGACGAATTCTTGTGTCGCGGTCATGGAGGGGAGGACCCCCAAGGTTATCGAGAATGCCGAAGGCATGCGCACCACGCCTTCGATGGTTGCCTTCACCGAGGACGGCGAAAGGCTCGTCGGGCTTCCAGCCAAACGCCAGGCCGTCACCAACCCGGAAAATACTTTCTTCGCCATCAAGCGCCTGATCGGGCGCCGCTACGAAGACCCGATGGTGGAGAAGGACAAGAAGCTCGTCCCCTATCACATCGTTCGCGCCGACAACGGCGACGCCTGGGTTGAATCCCGTGGCACCAAATATTCCCCCTCTCAGATCTCGGCCTTCATCCTGCAGAAGATGAAGGAGACCGCCGAAGCCTATCTCGGCGAGAAGGTCGAGCAGGCGGTCATTACCGTTCCCGCTTATTTCAACGACGCCCAGCGCCAGGCGACCAAGGACGCGGGCAAGATCGCAGGGCTCGAGGTCTTGCGCATCATCAATGAGCCGACCGCGGCGGCGCTCTCCTACGGCCTCGAAAAGAAGCAAGAGAGCAAGACCATCGCCGTCTACGATCTCGGCGGCGGCACCTTCGACATTTCCATCCTCGAAATCGGCGATGGCGTGTTCGAGGTGAAGTCGACCAATGGCGACACCTTCCTCGGCGGCGAGGATTTCGACATGCGCCTGGTCGACTATCTCGCCAACGAGTTCAAGAAGGAGAGCGGCATCGATCTCAGGGGCGACAAGCTCGCCCTGCAGCGGCTGAAGGAAGCCGCGGAGAAAGCCAAGATCGAGCTGTCGTCGACGACGCAGACCGAAATTAATCTGCCTTTCATCACCGCCGACAAATCCGGGCCGAAGCATCTCACCATGAAGCTCACCCGGGCCAAGCTCGAGAGCCTTGTCGACGACCTGATCCAGAAGACCATCGGCCCCTGCCAGAATGCGTTGAAGGATGCCGGCCTCAAGGCGGCCGAGATCGGCGAGGTGGTTCTCGTCGGCGGCATGACGCGCATGCCGAAAGTCGCCGAGACGGTGAAGACTTTCTTCGGCCGCGAGCCGCATAAGGGCGTGAACCCGGACGAGGTCGTGGCCATCGGCGCCGCGATCCAAGCCGGCGTGCTCCAGGGTGACGTCAAGGACGTGCTGCTGCTCGACGTGACCCCGCTCTCGCTCGGCATCGAGACCTTAGGCGGCGTGTTCACCCGTCTCATCGACCGCAACACCACCATCCCGACCAAGAAGAGTCAGGTGTTCTCGACCGCCGAGGACAATCAGAACGCGGTCACCATCCGCGTGTTCCAGGGCGAGCGGGAGATGGCCGCGGACAACAAGATGCTCGGCCAGTTCGATCTCGTCGGTATTCCGCCGGCGCCGAGGGGCGTGCCCCAGATCGAGGTCGCGTTCGACATCGACGCCAACGGCATCGTCAATGTGGCGGCGACCGACAAGGCCACTGGCAAGGAACAGTCGATCCGCATCCAGGCTTCGGGCGGTCTGAGCGACGCCGACATCGACCGCATGGTCAAAGAGGCCGAGAGCCACGCCGAGGAAGACAAGACGCGGCGCGAGCTGGTCGAGATCAAGAATCAGGGCGAGGCCCTGGTCCACTCCACCGAGAGGATGCTCAAGGATTACGGCGACAAGGTCTCGGCGGCCGATAAGGGTGCGGTTGAATCGGCCCTCGAAGAGCTTAAGTCTTCGCTGACCGGCGAGGACAAGGAGCTGGTCAAGCAGAAGGTCGACGCGTTGGCGCAAGCCTCGATGAAACTCGGCGAGGCGCTCTACCAGGCGAGCCAGGGTGCGGCGCAAGGAGAGGCTGGCGGGCCGGCCGAGGATGGCGGCGGCTCCGAGGACGTGGTCGACGTTGACTTCGAGGAAGTCAAGGACGACGACAGCAAGAAGTCTGCATAGGTAAGCGTTGACGGCGTTGGCGAGGGTTTGCACCGTCTTCCCGTGCGGCCCCCGCCCAAGCCCAAAAGCAGAGGCTAAGCGCAACCGCCCGCGGGGTGGCGGCTGGTGTGGAAGGCCGGAAGGGGCGTATGACGAAGCGAGACTATTACGAGATCTTGGGTGTCCCGAGAGCGGCCGCGGATCCGGAGATCAAGGCTGCTTACCGCCGTCTCGCCAAGGAATGCCACCCCGACCGCTGCAACGGCGACACCACCTCTGAGGGCCGGTTCAAGGAAGTCAACGAGGCCTACGAGGCGCTGAAGGATCCCCAGCGCCGGGCGGCCTATGATCGCTTCGGCCACGCCGCCTTCGAGGGTGGCGGCGGCCACGGCTTCGGCGCCGATTTTTCCGCCTCGATGTCCGCCATGTTCGACGATTTGTTCGGCGAGTTCATGGGTCAGCGCCGCCCGCGCCAGCGCTCGGCGCGCGAGCGGGGCTCAGACCTCCGCTACAACATGGAGATCACCCTCAACGAGGCCTATGAGGGCAAGAATGCGCAGATCAGGGTGCCCACCAGCGTGACCTGCGACGCCTGCACCGGCTCCGGTTCCCGTGCCGGCACCGCGCCTTCGACCTGCCGCACCTGCAATGGCATCGGCAAGGTGCGCGCCACCCAGGGCTTCTTCACCATCGAGCGCAGCTGTCCAACCTGCCAGGGGCGGGGCGAGGTGATCGATACGCCCTGCCAGACCTGCAACGGCGCGGGCCGGGTTACCCGCGAACGCACCCTGTCGGTGACAATCCCGTCGGGGGTGGAGGACGGCACCCGGATCCGGCTTGCCGGTGAAGGCGAGGCGGGCCTGCGCGGCGGCCCCGCCGGCGATCTCTACATCTTCCTTTCGATCAAGCCGCATGAGTTCTTCCAGCGCGACGGCGCGGATTTGTTCTGCCGCGTGCCGATCGCCATGACCACGGCCGCGCTGGGCGGACAGATCGAGGTGCCGACCATCGATGGCGGCAAGACACGCGTGAAGATCCCGGAAGGGAGCGAGAGCGGCAAGCAGTTCCGCCTCAAATCCAAGGGCATGCCGGTGCTGCGCTCAAAGCAGCTGGGCGATCTCTACATCCAGGTCGAGGTCGAGACGCCGAAGAGCCTGACGCGCAAGCAGCGCGACCTGCTGAAAGAGTTCGAGAGGGCCTCCAGCGACAGCACCAACCCGGACTCGACCGGTTTCTTCGCGCGCGTGAAGGAATTCTTCGAGGGCGAATAGCGCGCCATCGGCTTCAGCGTTCCACCCCTGCCAGCAATTGTCGCTTTCGCGTAGAGTAGCAAACCTCAGACGCTCTCGCCGCAAACGCCAACCCGGCACGGTGACGCCCATGAACGATCGCAAACCCAGCCCTAAGAACCCCATGCTCAGCCAGGCGAGCGGGATCGCCCGGCCAATCTTCCACACGGCCTTGCGCGCCACGCTTGGCGTGGTCTTCGTCCTTGCTGTCGCCGCCGCGCTTTGGTACGCGCGGACCGCGATCTTCCTGGGCTTTGCCGGGATCCTGGCCGCGATCGTGCTCTACGGCGCAAGCCGCGCTCTCTCCAACCTCACCGGGCTGCCGCGTCTGGTGACGCTCGCTGCCGTCATCGTGCTGATCGCGGGCTTCTTCACCGTGGTCCTCGTCACCTCGGGGCCGACCATCGCCCAGCAATTCACGCAACTCGCGGCGAGCGTGGCCACGGGGGTGAGCAACATCACCCAACAGGTCGCCACGGCCGCGGACGACCGAAACTTGTTCCAGGATATGGATATCACCAAGCTGCTGAGCCAGTTCAGCCCCTGGGGCATCGCCTCCGGCGCGACCTCCGTCGCGGTCTCCGTCTTCGGCGCGATCAGCGCGCTCCTGATCGTCCTCTTCTTCGGCATCTATTTCGCCGCCGATCCCCACACTTATGTCCAGCTTGCCTCACGCATCGCGCCCGAGGACCAGCGCGACGACACGAAACTGATGCTGTACCAAACCGGCGATCTGCTGCGGCGCTGGCTCATTGGGCAAGGCATCTCCATGGCGGTGATCGGGGGGGTGACCTATGTCGGGCTGCTGATCCTCAATGTGCCCATCGCCTTTGGCCTGGCGCTGTTCGCGGGCCTCGCCGGCTTTCTCCCCTATCTCGGGCCGATCATCGGCGCCGTGCCCATGGTGCTTGTCGCCGGGGGCGAAAGCTTCAATCTCGCGCTGTGGGTCATCGGGCTCTATGTCATCGTGCAATTCGTGGAAAGCTATCTGCTCACGCCGCTGATTCAGGCGCGCGCGGTAAAATTGCCGCCAGCCGTGGTGATTCTCAATCAGCTCGTGCTCGGCGCCCTGTTCGGCATTCTCGGGCTTGCCCTGGCCACGCCGCTGGCGGCGGCCGCCATCGTGCCGCTCCGCCGCCTGTTCGGCGCGGATGACGAGGAAACGCGGTAAGTCAGCCGCGCTTGGCTTGATAGGCCGCTCCTTGCCGGTTAAGCCTGTCGAGAGGCCGTAGTCAGGGATCGGATCGATGCGATTATTGTTCTTCGCCGGCAGCACGCGTGAGGCGTCCTACAACAAGAAGCTCGCGCGGCTGGCCCAGCACATCGCCAGCGCCAACGGTATCGAAGGCGTCTTCATCGACCTCAGGGACTATCCCATGCCGCTTTATGAGGGGGATTTGGAGGCCGAGCACGGTCCGCCAGCAAAGGCGGTCGAGTTCAAGGCGCTGCTCGGAGAATATCAGGGCGTGTTCATCGCCTGCCCCGAATACAATGCCTCGATCACGCCGTTGCTGAAGAACACGCTCGACTGGGTGACCCGGGTCAGGAGCAAGGGCGAGAACGGGCTCGAAGTGTACAGATCGCGCGTGTTCGCCATCAGCGGCGCGTCGGGAGGCTATTACGGCGCGATGCGGAGCTTGTTGCAACTCCGCCAGGTGCTCGAGGTCGGGGTCGGCGCGACGGTGATCCCGCAACAGCTCGCGCTGCCGCGCGCGGGCGATGCCTTCGATGAGGATGGTAGCCTCAAGGACGAGGCGCAGCAGCACGCAGTCAAGCGCGTGGTCGAGGCGCTGGCCATCGCCGCACGAAAATTCGCCTCGCCATGATTGCCAGCGACCGTCTGATCGTCGCCCTCGATGTGCCAAGCGCCGATGAGGCGCGCATGCTGATCGACACGCTTGGCGGCAGCGTCGGGGTGTACAAGATCGGCCTCGAGCTCCTGTTCGCGGGTGGACTTCAACTCGCAGGCGAACTGGTGGCGCAAGGCCGACGCGTATTCATCGACGCTAAGCTGCTCGACATCGAAGCGACGGTCGAGCGTGCCACCGCCGCCGTGGCGCGGACCGGCGCGCAGTTCCTCACGGTGCACGCGACGGACCGCAAGACGCTCGATGCCGCGCTTCGCGGCCGCGGGACCAGCGGGCTCAAGCTTCTTGGCGTCACGGTGCTGACCAATCTTGCGCCCGCCGATCTGGTGCAACAGGGCATCGACATGCCCCCAGCCGAGCTGGTCCTGCATCGGGCCATGCTGGCGAAGGAGGCGGGATTTGACGGCGTGGTCGCCTCGGGGCAAGAGGCAAGAGCGATCCGCGACGCCGCGGGCGAGGGGTTCCTGATCATCACGCCAGGCATCAGGCCCGAAGGCGGCGCCGCCAACGACCAGGCGCGGATCATGACCCCGGCAAAGGCGATCGCCGCCGGCGCCGATTATCTCGTGGTGGGGCGCCCGATTACCGCGGCGCAGGACCCGCGCGGTGCCGCCGCAGCGATCGCCGCCGAGATCGGGTCTGCTCTCGCCAGCTAGCCCAGCTCGGCCGCGCGGCTCTCGATCAAGCGCGACACAGCCTCGGCGTCGCCCTCGATCGCGACCTGCTTCAGTCGCGACTTGGTCCCTCGCGCCACTTTTACGCTCGACGGCGGCAGCTTGAGCCAGCGCGCAATCAGGGTTTCGAGCGCGGCATTGGCGCGGCCAGCTTCGGGCAGCGCCCGCACGCGCGCCTTGAGCACGCCTTCGCCGGCATAGTCCTCGACGCCGACGATCTCGTCGCGGCTGGCTTTGGGCGTCAGGCGCACCGGCAAGGTGACGCCATGGCGGCCGCGGCGAAGGGTGAGCGCAACCGGGCCTGCGGCGGACAAGGCTAGATCATGGGTCAATAACAGCCGGCGCCAGCCAGCCGAGCAGCACCACGTTTTGAATGAACAACAGGAACAGGATCAGGATCACGGGCGAGATGTCGATGCCGCCGAGATTGGGCAGGATGCTGCGGATCGGCCGCAACGCGGGCTCGGTCAGGCGGTAAAGCATGTCGGCGATGGCGAGCACGACGCGATTGTTGGTGTTCACCACATTGAAGGCGACGAGCCAGCTCAAAATCGCGCTGGCGATCACGACCCAAATATAGAGCTGGATGAGGTAGACGATGAAGTTGATCAATGGACCCATGAAGCCTCTCCTCGGACGGAGCACCATCTAACGGACAGGCGATGATGAGGGCAACCCCCACTTCCGGCCTGCGGCAGAGCCTCGCTTGACAGGCTGGAAGCCCGATCTCTAAATGTCCTCTGTTTTCAGGGGCCGTAGCTCAGTTGGGAGAGCGCAGC
>JBAUEK010000161.1:0-22233 GCA_049678565.1 Methyloceanibacter sp.
GCCTGGCCCCAGGTGACTTTGACCACATCGCCGCCGCGCACGACAAGCTCTCCGTTCTTGAATACGAGGTCGGCGCTGCCGAACATGGCGGTCTTATCGGCCTGATCGCTATAGACCGCAACATCGCCAACGGCGCCCTGGCCTAGATGTCCGCGGTCGGTGAGCCCAAGCACGCGCGCCGGGCCGGCGCGGGTAACGATGGCGATTTCCGACAGGCTGAGCTCGCGCGTGAGCCCGGGCAAATTGCAGAGCTCGCGCGCCTCCGCGGGCACGCGCTCGAGCCAGCGGGCCCGCTCGTCGCGATCCATGAGCAAATGAATGATCTCGGGGTAGCGGACAAAGAGCGCACCATTGGGATGGTCGGTCGAGAACAAAACCCGCCACAGATCCTCGGCGAGAAGCATGATCTCAAGCCCGATCGCCCATTGCAGCGCGTTCACGACATTCTTGGACCGGTATTTGTACGGCACCAGGCCGGTGCCGTTGCCCTCGTCCTGAATGATCTCCCACTTGCGTGGTTTCGCCGCCAGGCGTCCGTCGAATTGGCGCAGGATATCCGCCGACAAGGTCATCGTCTGCCCGAACAGCACCTGACCGATATCGACGCTGACATTCGGGTGACGCTTGATGGCCTCGGCCAGTCGCGGCGCGGCGGAGGAGATGCCCTTCGGTCCTTCCTCGCCATAACCGTAGAACTGGATGTGAGCCAAATGCATCGGCAGGCCCTCCGCCGCCTCCATGGTCGCGATCGCGGTATCGGCATTGCCGGCGACGCCGAGATTGTTGCAGTGGACATGAACCGGATGCGGCACACCGAGGCTCGTCACCGCGCGCTGCAAGGCCTGCACGATCATGCGCGAGGTGACGCCGTAGGCCGGCACCACATCGTCGAGGTCGAAGGTGCGGGCATTGAACTTGAATGCGGCGCTGCCGCCGGCATTGATGACCTTCAGTCCCAGACATTTCGAATGTTGAAGCGTCCAGGCGACAGAGTCCTCGATCTCGCTCGCACCGGCGCGATCCCGCAACATGCCGAGGGTGAAATCGTCATTGCCGAGGATGGCGAGCCCGCCAACGTCGATGATGGGAATGCGCGACAGCTCGCGCTGCGCCTGGATGGCGTGGGTCGGGACCACCGCGGGCTCGGTCACCGTGGTGTAACCCATCTCGGCATAGCGGATGCCGGTGGCGTAGGCGCTCCAGGCCGCTGGCGTGGGCGCGATCGGTACACCCTTGTCGGCGGCGAGCGCCGGCAGCTCGGGCATCAATAAGCGCGCCATGGTGACGTTGGAGCCGGCGATGTGGGAGTGGATGTCGACGGCGCCGGCCATGACGATCTTGCCGCTCACATCATAGGTCTCGTCCGGCTTGCGGCCGGGTTCGGGCGGGCTGACGATGCGCCCGTTGTCGATGAACACATCGCCGATGGCATCGCGGCCATGCGCCGGGTCGATGACGCGGCCGCCCTGCAAGCGGATCAGCATCGGCGAGACTCCGGCCTGGCGATGAGCCCGGCGATACGGTCGAGCGTCGCGGCCACCGTTGGCCGATCCCGGTTCGGCTGCGCCGCCTCGATCACGCCGATGCCGGAGATGCGCGGCAGATAGAGTTCGGCATCATGGTCGCGCGCGGCGCTCGCAACCTGGATGACGATATCGGCAGCTCCCTTTTGCGGTTCGTTGCCGGCAAGCAGCACCGTCGGCACCCCGCGCGGTGGATTTGCGGTTTCTGCCTCGAGCGCATCGACCCAAAGCAGCGCGTCGGTCTCGCCGCTGTCGATCAGGCGCGTGGTGGCATAAAGCCAGGGATCATGCAGCGGCAGCCCATCGACGAAGCGCGTGCGCACCGGCAGGCCGCAGGTCCAGGCCGAGCATAGATTCACCCCATCGCCATTGCCGGGCGCGGCCAGAGCAAAGGTCGCCGCCCTGATGGTCAGGCAGAGCCGGCGCACCATGTCGAGCACGACATGCATGACGGGCTCGTCGAGGTCCGAAGGCGAATAGACGAAGACCGGGAATGCCGCTCCACGCAGCCTCTCGGCCAGAGCCGCGATCTTCGCGTCTGCCGCTTTCGCCTTGGTGCGAGGCCCTCGCCCGGCAAGCGCGGCCGCCAGCATGGCGATCAAGGTCGGCAAGTCCCTGGCGCCGAGAGGGATGGCGGTCACGGGGACCTCAGCTCCGGCTCTCAGCCTGCCGCCGCCAAGCACGACCAGCTCGCGCGGATTGTCGCCAGGTCTCGGCAGTCCTTCCCCGGGTGGAAATAATTCCAGCACGATGCCGGGATCGCGCTTCAAGGGTGCATCGCCGAGCAAGACGACGAGATCGGCACGGTTGCGCACCTCGCCGAAGCTTGCCGGGCACCCGCCGGTCTCGCGCATCAGGCGCGCGCCGCGTGAGAGCGCGTCTCCCGCATCATGGTCGATGACGCCGCCGAGCCTTGCCGCCAAAGCGAGCGCCGCCTCGGCTCCGGCGATATCGGTGAGAAGGCCGCCGATCACCGGCAATCGTGCCCGTCCGAGTAATTCCGCCGCGACTGCAAGCGCGCTTGCCTCATCGATACTCTCCCCTTTGAGGTACGCCGCCATGAGGCCGCACCATTAAACAGGTGCCGGGAGGGGTGCAAGCGCGCTTGACCGCGAGATCCAACGTCGGCCACTGCAAAAGGAGCACGTGAGAAGGCTGCTTCTTAAGTCTTCGGCTTGTCGTATTTGATATAGGCGAAGCGCATGTCTTCAGCCGGGGTGCCCTCGAGCGCCTTGCCCTCGAGGCCTGGCTGCCAATGCACCACCTCCTCGATCTTCTTGGCCAGCGCGAAGTCCTTGTCGGTGATGCCCTTGGCGGCGTGGTTCATCAACCTCACCTCGACCCAGGCATAAGAGGCGGTGATGTCCGGATGATGCCAGGCGGCTTCCGCCAGATGGCCGACGGTGTTGATCACCATCAGCGTGCCCTTCCAACTACTCGTCTTGTATTTGCGCCTGATCCAGCCGCCTTCGAGATGCCAATGCGGCAGCTCGGCTTTGAGCCGCTGTTCCACCTCGGCGTCGGAATAGGTTCGCTCGGAAGTTGCCATAGGTCCTGTCTTTGTGAAAAACTGAGGCACTGCCCCTGCATCTTCAACCATATCCCAGAGGCTCCGAACCAACAATGCAGGAAGCCTTCCCTTCCGCGCGTCCAGGCGCCGATAACTCATCCGCGCGGCGCGACCTCGTCTCGGTCAGCACGAGTGCGCGGCTGCATTTCGGCTTTCTCGACCCAAGCGGACGGGGCCCGCGTCCCTTCGGCAGCTTTGGCCTTGCGCTCGACCGGCCGCGAACGAGGCTGACGGTCCGGCGTTCACCCAAGCTCAAGATCACGGGCGTAGACTGCGAACGCGCGCTGCCTTATCTGCACGCGATTGCCGCGAACTTCGGCTTGCCCCCCACCTACCATCTGCACCTTGACGAGGTGATCCCGGCGCATGCGGGTCTCGGCTCAGGCACGCAGCTTGCGCTCGCCATCGGCTCGAGCGTCGCTGTGCTCGAAGGTCTTCCTCTCGATCTGAGCGCGATCGCGGCACGCCTCGATCGGGGCAAGCGCTCGGGCATCGGCATCGGCACCTTCGGCCAAGGCGGCGTGGTGCTTGACGGCGGTCCCGACACCGACACCTTACCGCCGGTGCTCAGCCGCCTGCCCTTCCCGCCCCAGTGGCGCGTTCTTCTCATCTTCGATCCCAAGGGGGTTGGAACGCATGGTGCGAGCGAGATTTCGGCCTTCGCCGCATTGCCCGCGTTCCCGGAAGCGGAAACCGCGGAATTGAGGCGGCGGTTGCTGCTCAGTGCGCTGCCGGCGCTGGCCGAGCACGACTTCGCGACCTTCTCCGATCAGATCGGCTATCTCCAGCAGCGCATGGCCGCCTATTTCGCGCCGATCCAAGGGGGCTCTTATATCAGCGCCGGCGTCGCCGCCGTGCTCGACGGGCTCGCGGCCGAAGGCGTGACCGGTCTCGGGCAAAGCTCCTGGGGTCCGACGGGTTTTGCCTTCGCTGCTTCCGAGGCCGACGGCCAAGCCTTGCTCGCGGCGGCCGAGGCCCTTGCCGGCGGCGAAGACCTCCGCTTCGAGCTCGTCCATGGGCGGAATAGCCCGGCAACGATCGAGGCCGGCTGACAGGAACCGGCGGCGCTTCACCAGATAGTGAGGCGATTTCCCCCATCCCCCTTGTGCTAAGGGGAGCTTCGCGGCATATCGCGCGCAAACCAGCCAGCCGACAGATGGAGACCGGACGACCCATGGCGCATCCCCGCATCTTGCACATGATCACGCCGCTCAAACATATGAGCCCCTTCGACGTGAACATGGCCCTCGACGCGGGCTTCGATGCCGCGATTCCCTATACCTCGGTGACCGTCGAGGACGTGACTGGATTGGTGCAGGACGCGATCTTTTCGCGTGGGCCGGAAGGCGTGAAGCGCACGGGCATGTTCATCGGCGGAAAGCGCGCCATCGAGGCGCTCGACATGATGAAAAAGGCCGAGGCGGCGATGGTGCCGCCGTTCGAGATCTCCGTCTTCGCCGATCCGGCCGGGTCCTTCACCACGGCCGCGGCCATGGTCGCCTGCGCCGAAAAGGCCCTTAACGACAAGTTCTCGACCGAGCTTAAGGGCAAGCGCGTGGTGGTGTTCGGGGGCACCGGGGTCGTCGCTTTCGCCTCCGCCGTCATCTCCGCCATCGAGGGCGCCGATGCGGTCCTCGTCGGCTATGACGGGCCGGAGCGCGTGCGCAAGCTGGCAGAGGAAGCCAACGCCCGCTTCTCCGTCAATCTGCGCTACGCGGACGGTTCGACCGAGGAGCAGAAGAGCGAGCTTGCGCGCGAGGCCGAGGTGATCTTCTCCGCCGGTCCCGCCGGACGCAGGCTGTTGACGAGCGAGCAGCTCAGGCAGGCGAGTCATCTCCTCGTCGCCACCGACGTGAATGCGGTGCCGCCAGCCGGCGTTGAAGGCGTGGGCGTCAATGACGACGCCACACCGATCGCCGGCACCGGAGCGGTCGGTATCGGGGCGCTCACGGTCGGCAACATCAAGTATCGGACCGAGGCCGGCTTGTTCGAATGCATGATCGAATCGGAAAAACCGCTCTATCTCGACTTCCGCGACGCTTACGCCCTTGCCCAAAAGCTTACCCGCTGAAGGCGCTTCCGTTCTGATCGCGGCGATTTCGGGACGGGCACTGGCCGCCGCGGCGAGGCGGGCGGGTCTTACCCCCCTTGTGGCCGATTTCTTCGCCGACGCCGATACCGGCCGCATGGCTCATTCCTGCCGCAAATTCGACAGCCCGCTCAAACACGGAATGCGCTGGGCCTCCCTGGACCCGGCCCTCGAAGCGCTAGCGCGGGAAGCGCCCTCGCCCGTGCTCGGCCTCATCTATGGATCGGGCTTCGAGGATCGCGTCGAGCTGTTGGCGAAGCTGGCGGAGCGCTGGCCCCTTCTCGGTAATGGGCCGCGCGAGGTCGAGCGCGTGAAGGCGCCGGAGAGCTTCTTTGCCGAGCTTGCCAGTCTCGGCGTCAGCCATCCCAGAACCGTCATCGATCCCCCTTTGGCGGGCAAGGGCTGGCTCACCAAGCGCCGGGGCGGCGCCGGCGGCAGCCATGTCGCCGTGGCCGGGCAGCCCCAGACGCCGACGCTCTCCGACCGCAGCTATTTCCAGGAGGAGGTAGAGGGCCGGCCCGTCTCGGCCCTGTTCGTCGGCGATGGCGCCAGAGCCCGCGTTCTCGGCTTCAGCCAGCAATGGACGGCGCCCACGCGGGCTTCGAGCTGGCGCTATGGCGGCGCCGTGCGGCCCGCCGAACTTTTTTCGGAACTCGAGCTGCGAATGACCGAGGCCGTCGAACGGGTTGCCTGCGCCTTTCAGCTGAAAGGTCTCGGCAGCGCCGATTTTCTCGTGGGCGAGGGGCGAGATGGCGCTGCCTTTCTGCTTGAGATCAACCCGCGCCCGGGCGCGACCCTCGACATTTTCGACAGCGACGATGAGCCGCTGCTCGGCCTCCACCTTGACGCCGTGCTGTCTCACCGGCTACCGGAGGGTCCGCTTCGTCTCCAAGGGGCAAGTTCGGCCGCCATCGTCTACGCGTCCGAGCCCTTCATGGTGTCAGCAGAGATGATTTGGCCCGACTGGGCGGCCGATCAGCCCGGTTGCGGGGATTGGATCGACAAAAACCGTCCTATATGCACTGTGTTGGCCCGCGCCGAGACGGGGGTCACGGCAAGGCGGTTGGTCGAGGACAGAATTGGGATGATTTTGGCCGAGTGCGGCGGCAATCAAGGGGGGACCCAGTGAGCGCGACGAAAGAGCAAGCCGTGACGGCAAGCAAAATCGAATGGCCGAGCATCAACAAGGAGGTGGCGCCGCTGGTTGAAGGCCTGATCCGCGACGCTCGCGCCTTGCGCGTCGAGGTCACGCGCGGGCCGCTGGGCGAATGCCTCATCGATTGCGGCGTCAATGCCATTGGCGGGCTTGAAGCCGGGCGCGTCATGTCGGAAATCTGCCTCGGCGGCCTGGGGCGCGTGTCGCTCGAAGCCACCGAGCCGGAAAAGGCCTGGCCCTTCATGGTGACGGTGCATACGAGCCAGCCCGTGCTCGCCTGTCTCGGCTCGCAATATGCGGGCTGGAGCCTGTCGGTCCAGGACAAGGGAAAATCCTATCATGTGTTGGGCTCCGGGCCGGCCAGGGCCCTCGGCTCCTCCGAAAAACTGTTCGACGAGCTTGGCTATCGCGACCAGGCTGACAGAGGTTATCTGGTGATCGAAGCCGACCGCGCCCCGCCAACGGCTTTGGTCGAGCACGTGGCCAAGGCCTGCAAACTGCCGGCTGACCGCCTGACCTTCGTCTATGCGCCGACGTCGAGCCTCGCCGGGACGGTGCAGATCGCGGCAAGGTGTCTCGAAGTCGCCTTGCACAAGGCGCATGAGCTGCACTTTCCCCTGGACGACATCGTCGACGGCATCGCCACCGCGCCAGTGCCGCCGCCTTCGCCCAACTTTATCGAGGCCATGGGCCGCACCAACGACGCCATTATCTTCGGCGGCCGGGTGCAGCTTTATGTGTCGGGGCCGGCCAAGGCCGCGCGCGACCTGGCCGAACGCCTTCCCAGCATCAAGTCCAAGGACTACGGCAAACCCTTCGCCGAGATCTTTGCCGCGGTGAAAGGCGATTTCTACGCCATCGACCGCATGTTGTTCAGCCCGGCAAAGGTGACGGTGACGGCACTCGATTCGGGTGAGAGTTTCGAATCCGGTCACATCGACACGGCCATGCTCTCACGCTCCTTCGGCTGACCTCATGGGCGCCGACGTCCTCCTCTTCTGCGAGCGAAAGAAGTGGCACGGACGGAGCATCACGCGCGCCTTCAAGGCTCGAGGGATCAGCCCGCATACGGTGTCCCTCTCGGCTTGCGGGTTCACGACCGCGACGCGGACCGGGCTCGCCATCCCGGGCCTGGGCGACCATCTGCCGCGCGGCGCGCTGGTTCTGTTCGTCCCCGGTGGAAGCTTCGAGCAGGTCACGGTTTATCTCGGGGTGCTGCATGCCTTGCGCGAGCTTGGCGTGAGGGTCTGGAACGACGCGCGTGCGATCGAGCGTTGCGTCGATAAATCCACCACCACCTTCTTTTTGCAGAAAGCCGGCATTCCGACGCCGCGGACCTGGACCGGCGCCAATCGCGACGAGGCCTGCGCGGAGGTGCGCACGCTGCTCGGACAAGGGCTTCAACTCGTGCAGAAACCGCTGTTCGGGGCCCAGGGCGAGGGCCTGCGTCTGATCAGCCGGCTCGACGAGCTTGCGCCCGAAGAAGAGGTGAGCGGCGCGTATTATTTGCAGGAGTTCATTCCCAAGCCCGATGGCGCTTATCGCGATTGGCGCATCTTCGTCTCCGGCGGTCGCGTCGTCGCCTCGATGATCCGGCATGGCTCGAGCTGGATCACCAACATCAAACAAGGCGCCCGGGCCGAGGCCGCCATCCCCTCGCAGGAGCTTGTCGATCTTGCCTTGTGCGCGGCCGCCTGCGTCGGCGTCGACTATGCGGGCGTCGACATCATCCAGGATCGCGAGGGGCGCCATCTCGTGCTCGAGGTGAACAGCATGCCGGCCTGGCAGGGATTGCAGCGAGTCACCGGAACTCAGATCGCCGACAGCATCGTCGTACCCTTCCTCGATGCGTGTCTGGGACCGAGGACCGCAAGCAACCAAGAGGGCGCGTGACGCCGCCCCTCGCAGCGGCGAAGATCGCCCGCGTCTTCCTTGAAGCTTGCCTGGCCGAGCTCGATGCGCTGAAGCCCGGCAATGTGCATCGCTTCGGCGACGACCCGCGCATGAGCGTCGCCGACTTCGAGACGAGCGCGCGCGTTGCTGCGCCCGCGCTCGCCATGCCGATGCTTTCGGTCGGTGTGCGCATCCGGCTCTGCGTTGAGGCAACGATCGACGTTGTCGGTCACAACACCAATCTCGGTATCATTCTGCTCGCCGCGCCGTTGGCAGCCGCGGCTCTCAACGATAGCTCGGGAGATTTGCGCGGCAAGCTCGCCGAGATTCTTTCCGGCCTCACCGTCGACGATGCGAAAGAGACTTATGTCGCCATCCGCTACGCGCAGCCCGGAGGCTTGGGCGGCGCGCCACGGCACGATGTGAACGCGGATCCAACGGTCACGCTGCTCGAAGCCATGCGGGCGGCTGAGACATACGACCGCATCGCCTGGAACTATAGCCACGGCTTCGCCGATATTTTCGATGTGGGCATGCCTCGGCTTGAACAGACGATGGCGCGCTGGGAATCGCTACCCTTGGCCACGACTTCGGTCTATCTCGGCTTCCTTGCGGCGGCGCCGGACACGCTGATCGAGCGCAAATTCGGCACCGCGCAGGCCGTGCAAGTGATGCAAGAGGCGCAGAATCTCTTGGTAATTCTAGAGGAAAGCGGGAATCCTCAAGGCCATGTGCCCGAACTCCTGGCGTTCGACCGATCCCTGAAGCAGCGCGGCTTGAATCCGGGAACGAGCGCCGATCTTACTGTTGCCACTCTGTTCGCCGCTTCACTTCGCAGCTTGGAAAAATCCTGCTAAGTCCAATCTGAGGCGAACAATCGACTTGCCGATCCTTCGGGCCCCGGCTTATGTTCTGGTCGCGTAGCTCCGACCCCGGAGTTGCGAGGCGGAGGCGCGCTCAGCCACTTTCGTCTTCATGCCGTCGACGATCCTCGCGACGGCCGATGCTGGTGTGATAATTCTAACGAACTAGGGAGGGCTCGGTTCAATGGCCAAGATTAGTGGAGTAGGCGTTGGAGAATCGCTCGTTGGCGATGGAAATGAAGTTGCACATATCGACTTGCTGATTGGTCCGCGTGGCAGCGCCGTCGAACAGGCTTTCTGCAATGCCCTGACCAACAACAAAGACGGCTTTACCACCCTTCTGGCGGTGATCGCGCCGAACCTTTTGTGCAAGCCCGCAACGATTCTTTACAACAAGGTGACGATCAAGGACGCACGCCAAGCGGTGCAGATGTTCGGTCCGGCGCAATACGCCGTGGCCAAGGCCGTCGCCGATTCTGTCGCCGAAGGCGTGATCCCGGCCAACGAAGCCGACGATCTCTATGTCTGCGTCGGCGTGTTCATCCATTGGGAAGCCAAGGATGACAAGAAGATCCAGGACTTCAACTATCGCGCCACCAAGGAAGCTCTCGCTCGCGCCGTCAAGGGCGATCCTAAGTCCTCCGAGGTTACCGCGAAGAAGGACGCAGCTCACCATCCGTTTGCCGCTGGCTGAAGGGGAGAACCCCCAGGTCGGGACACGACCGGCAAACCACCGGGCCCGATTCAGCGGTGGCTCAAGAAGCTGGGTTTCTGATCTGATCTGATCGAGATCGCCGCCTTCCCTGGAAGGCGGCGATTTCGTTTTGGCCAACACTGCCCGCATGCAGCACCGTGGCGATCAATGCGCCCGACGCGCCGCCAGCTGCAATCGCCTCGAGGTCGTCGATACCGCGAACGCCACCTCCGGCATAGACAGCGCGCGGTCCCGCCAGCTCGACCACGGTCTTCAAACGCTCGAGGTCCGGACCTCGATCGGCACCGACGCGGGCAAGACACATGGCGATGATCCGGTTGGGCCACAGCGCCGGATCGGAGAGGAGCGCGCCGGGCCCCCGCAATCCTTCCGCGGCAAAGTCGAGCGACAGCACGAGGCTCTCACCGAAGCCGGCGCGAAGCTCCTGCCACGCTTCGATGGTGGCGAGGCTCTCGCTGCCGACCACCAGGGTGGCGCCGAGCGGCAGCCAGAAGGCGCAGTCGGTGACGCTGGAAAACCCCGCATCGATCCACAGGGCGGTGCCAGGCAGCGCATCGGAAAGTTCCCGGCAGAGGGCAAAATGATTGCCATGGCTTTCGATGGCATCGAGGTCGGCGATATAGAGCAAAGGCGATTGGGTGATGGCGAGCAGGGCGCGCGCGACGTCGATCGGATCGTCCGCGGATCCCAGCGGCGTCTCGATCGGCCGATAGTCGGCGCGCGCGCCGGCCTGAGCGTGAACCACCTGCCCGCCTTTGAGATCGATCACCGGAATGACGGCAAAGTCGCGCATGGCCAGTCCTCACGCCTCTTGCCTGACTTGAATAGAACGACCGTTTGGCTGACAGAAGAGCCATGACACGCGTGATCGGCTGGGATTTGGGCGGCGCCAATGTGAAACTCGCTTGGGTCGAGGCGGCCAAGGTGGAGCGCGTGGTCCAAATCCCCTGCGCGCTGGTCGCCAACCGCGGCAAATTCGATCTGGCGATGGAAGCGGCCCTGCCGCTCCTACCCGCTGCGGCACTGCATGCCGTGACCATGACCGGCGAGCTCTCCGACGTGTTCAGTCACCGGCAAGAGGGCGTCGCCTATCTGGTCGACCTGATGCGGAAGGTCGCCGCCGGACCGCTTCTGATCTATGCCGGCAGCGCCGGCTTTCTTGCCCCCGAGGAAGCCAAGCAGCGGGTGCTTGAGGTCGCCTCCGCCAATTGGCACGCGACCGCCGCCCTCGCCGCCCGGCATTCTGCCGCGGCCCTGCTCCTGGACGTCGGCACCACCACCACGGATCTTATTCCCATTGCTAGAGGCGCCGTCGCCGCGCGCGGCGCCACCGATGCCGAGCGGCTGACCGAAGGCGAGCTCGTCTATACCGGTGTGGTGCGCACACCGGTGATGGCCGTGACGCAACAGGTGCCGTTCCGCGGGCGCGTGCAAGGGATCGCGGCCGAGCGCTTCGCCACCATGGCCGATGTCTGGCGCCTGGTGGGCGATCTCCCCGGCGATGCTGACCCCTACCCGGCGGCGGACCAGAGGGGGAAGAGCATGGATGAGAGCGCGGCGCGGCTGGCGCGCATGCTCGGCCGGGACGCAAGCGACGCCGATCCAAACGACTGGATCGCGCTTGCCTGTTATTTCGCCTCGTGCCAGCTCAGCCAAATCGAGGCGGCGGCGCGGGCCCTTGTCGCGCGTGAGCAATTGGTCCAGACGGCGCCGGTGATCGGCGCGGGCTGCGGCCGCTTCGTCGCCAAGCAACTGGCGGCGCGGCTCGGACATCCCTATCTC
Source organism: Methyloceanibacter sp. (assembly GCA_049678565.1). Classification (GTDB taxonomy): domain Bacteria; phylum Pseudomonadota; class Alphaproteobacteria; order Rhizobiales; family Methyloligellaceae; genus Methyloceanibacter. The sequence continues at coordinate 11,592 of JBAUEK010000161.1, forward strand.
GATTTCGGCGAGATCGTCGATTCGGCGCCGGAGGCCCGCGAGCTTGCCGCCCGCTGCGCCCCAGCTGTCGCCGTGGCGTTGCTCGCCGAATCGCCAGGCACAGCCGGCTTCCAGCCAATAGGAGGACGTGATGCCTGACTTCGATCTTTTCGTGCCCGTCGCGCTTGGGCTCGGGCTCGCGGCGGCGACCGGCTTTCGGGTGTTCCTGCCGATGCTCGTTATGAGCGCGGCGGCTTATGCCGGATATCTCCCCTTGGGCCAGAGCTTTGCCTGGCTTGGAACGCCGTCCGCCCTGATCATGCTCGCCATCGCGGCGCTCGCGGAAATTCTCGCCTACTACATCCCGGGCGTCGACAATCTGCTCGATACGCTGGCGACACCAGCCGCATTCGCCGCTGGCACGCTCGTCGCGGCGGCGGTCATCACCGATTTGCCGCCGATGTTGAAATGGACCACGGCCGTCATCGCCGGCGGCGGTGTCGCCGGATTGACGCACAGCGTGACCGCGGTGCTCAGGGCGAAATCCACCCTGTTCACCGGCGGCCTCGGCAACCCGGTCATCGCCACGGCTGAGTTCGGGGGCGCGCTGCTCGTGTCGCTTCTGGCCCTGGCGGCGCCGCTGATTGCCGTGGTTCTGGTCGCCTTGTTCTTGTGGCTGGCATTCCGCCTGATCGGAAGACTCGCTCGAGGCGCACAAGCATCGAAGGGCTAAGAACCCGCGTTTTTACTCTTTGCAACAAATTATTGGGCGCGCGGGGACGTCCTTGGGTTAAGTTCCAGGCCGAAGCGGAGCGTAACGAAGAAACGGAGCATCACATGCGTCAGGTTCTCATTGCCATGCTGGCTGTCACCGCCGGCCTCATGTTCGCGGTTGGGTCGAGCCAGGCTACCCCAGGGCCAGTCCTGACCGCACCACCCTCGGCCGTAGGTGGCGACATGGTGCAGAAGGTCCAGCTTTTCCCGCGCCGCTATTACCGGACCCATCCCTATGCCGTTCCCCCCGCGGTCGTCGTGGTGCCGCCGGTCGTGGTCGAAACCCCTATCATTGACGGCGTGCCGGTTGCCCCGGTCATAGTCCTGCCGCCACGCCCGGCAAGTTGCGGCGAGTTCCGCTATTGGAACGGCGTGGCTTGCGTCGACGCCCGCTACAACAATCCTTACATCGGACCGAGATAGCGCCCCGAACTGGCCTAGACGGCAGTGGCACGCGCCAGCGTGCAGAGCGAGTAGTGCTGATACATGATCGAGTCCAAGGGCCGGCCCGGCCAATAGGTCCGATGGAGTTCGGCCGTGGTCACGGCGTCCACGACGCCTACGCCTGCCTCCTTCGCCAGAGCGTGCACATCGTTGAGACCGAAACGCCACGGCGCGCCCATGGCCGCGAAGCGCTCGACAAAGATTGAGGCCCGTTGATCGCCGGTCGCGTCGGCGATGACCTCCTCGCTCATATAGTCGAACGAAATGCTGAACTCGCGCACGCCTCGCGCAAGCTCCGTCAAGACCTTCATCACGTCGGCCTTGGTCAAATACATGGTATTGCCCTCCCAGATGAAAAAGGCAGGCGCGTCACGCTTGAAGCCGTGGGCCTCAAGCAGCGCGAGCACGCCCTCGGCGACATAGTCGCCAGGGATGAAAATTGCCGCGGGGTCGATCCCGTTTTCCGTAAGCCGTGCCTTCTTGAAACCCAATGTGTTGGCATCGTCGATTTCGAAATAAAGGACCCCTGGCGCTTGCTTGCGCACGGCCCTGGTGTCGAGCCCGGCGCCAAGAATGACGATTTGCCCGCAGCCGCGCGCGATCTGCTGCTCCAGCCGGTCGTCAAGATAACGGGTTCTGATCCTGACATTGGTCGCGGCCGCCGGGAATTCGTTCGAAATCGCGTCCGCTGCCTCTCGCGTCCTCTGATCGAGAAAGAGGGGAACGATCCGATCGAGATAGAGCGGATGGGGCTCGGTATTTTCGCGAGCGCGGAACTCGGCCACGATAAAGGCGGTTCCCGTCACGTCCTTGATCGCGGTCATCGCCACGGTCCTATTCTGTCGCGTGGGTTGGCTTCGTTGCTCTCTTGCGCGTCGAAGCTGAAGATCCCAGGGGCAAAGGCGGGGACGGCGCGCAACATCAACACGGTGGCCAAGCTGGCGGCAATGGCGGCCCAGCTTTAGCGCGCGGCGCTTTAGCGCGTCGCCTCAGGGGGATGCTTGAAATGCTCCTCGATCTTTTCCACCAGCAGCCGCCACGCCTCATGCTCGCGCGGGCCGGCGGTCTTTTCCACCGCGATCTGGAGATAGCCAAGCTCGCGCTCGATCTTCTCCCGCGGCAGCATATGCAGGCGGCTGGCCAGGATCGCCGCCTCGATCACGGCGCTTTGGGCGCGGTTGAAGCCCTGGAACGGCGCATGGACGCCCTCGAACACCGTCTTGCAGTGGAAGCGTGGCCGCTGCTCGTCCTCCTCCACCCAATCGACCTTGAGCTCGGTGTGAGCGAGAGCCGCATCGAGCACGGCGCCGGGAACGCGGGTCGCGGGCCGCGTCGGCCAATCGCGATTGCCGAGCAGGCAGCCGGCAAAGATCAGCACGTCGTCGGTGAAATTGGCCACGGCGTGAGGATTGGCGCGAAGATTGTCGAGGGTGGCCGAGGGGCGGAAGGGCGCGATGATCCAGCCGTGGCCATCGGCCCCCAGCGGCTCGGCAATGAGACCGAGCGGCGCGATATGGACCGTGCCCTCGGGGCTCAGGGTGGTGACGATGGTCTCCCGGATCATCGGCATGGTTGGTTCAGCTCCATTTGAAAATCTCCGCTCATAGAGCGTCGCGCTTCTTCTTGGCGATCAGGGTATGGCCGGCGGCTCTGAGTTTGGTCTTGTCGTCCGTGGGCGCATCGGCGGCCACGCCCCAATCCAGCGGCTCGTCCTGGGCATAGCGCTTGGCCAGCCGCCAGGCGATCTCGGCCCGCGCCAACTCGACGCCCAGATAGAAGCCATGCGCCCCGTCCTTCTCGATGTCGAGCTTGGGATAGAGCTCGAACACGTCATCGGCGATGTGATGACCGTCGCGGTTATAGATGTGGATGCCGTCATCGGCGATCTCGATGCGGTAATTCCCGTCGCGCACCTCGGCCGCGGCTTCGGCGATCTCTTGCGGCGTCTGCGGAAACGGGTCGCGCGCATGCAAGGCCAGCAGGCCGGAGGCGTAGTCCTTGGGCAGATCGTGATCGGCGCGCGCGGCAAACATGATGCGGCGGGCGAGATCGTGCTCCTCGACCGTGCGGCGCGTATGGGGGCTGACCTGCACCACGAGCACGTTTCTGATGTTCAGCTCCGAGGCGATCCCGAGCAGAACCGCGGTGATGCCGGTGGTGTCGGCGTCGGTCAGCTCGGTCAGATTGCCCGTGCCCATGAGTATCTCCGCCCGCGGGCGCTCGCGCCGTAACTGGGCGTAGCGCTCGAGCGAGGCGGTGAAGCCGAAATTGATCGGATCGAGCACGGGATCGGCGAGGAAGGCGCGGCCCTTGGCCTCGAGCGCATCCATGGCGCGATAGAGCGAGGCCATGTCGCCATGATCCTTGGGGATCAGCACTGGCGTCGAGTCGACCTGGTCGACGAGATGCAGCGTGTCTTCGTTCAGGCTCAGCAGGAAATCGGCCCCGGCCGTGCCGCCGCGCAGCAGCTCATCGGGGTCGGCGGAATCGATGCTGACCTTATGGCCCTCCTGGTGCAACGCTCGCACGGCGTCCTCGAGATGCGGAAAGGGCGTGTCGGGCAAGCAGCCGAGATCGATCACATTGGCGCCCTTGCGCCCATAGTCCTCGGCCCGGGCAAGGATCGCCGCGATGGAGAGGGCGGAGGCATCGACGATCTCGGCGAAGATCTGGATGTCGTATTTGGTCATGTCCGTCGCCTTGCGCGCGCGGCCGAAGAAGCCCGGGATGTCCTTGAGCTCGTCCGGTCCGCGCCGGAAGGGCACGCCGAAGCGCTCGCTCAGGCGGTCGAGATCGGCGCGGCAGCGGCCCGGCAGCATGATCTGGTCGACCTCGACCGGCTTCGGCAGGCGCCGGGCGATGATGTCCTCGGTCATCAGCGCCGCGACCTTCACCCCGATATCGAGGATCTTCCAGTCGAAATCGGGCTCCATGCCGGACAGCACCGCCTCCAGCCTGGGGCGGGCCAAATGTCCGGTGAGGAAAAGGATGTTTTCGGCCATCTCGGTTGCAGGTGAAATTGACAGCCCGACTTCTAGCCCGCCCGGCCGCGAAGCGCGAGGGCATAGCCGCTTCATACCTCCCCCTTGCGGGGAGGTCGGCGCGTGGATTTATCCGCGCGCCGGGTGGGGGTTAACCACCTCACTCCCTGAGGAGCCTCGTCAGGGCCCGGCCTGTCCCCTCTCCCCTCACGGGAAAGGGTGGCTTGGACATTTAGGTCCAAGCCGGGTGAGCGATCGCTCGAGGCAATCCCCTCTTTATCCCCGCCCCTTAAACCTCCCCTATGCTGCCCATGGCCTTGTCCGCCAAGGGTCGCTTCGCGAGGCGTCGTGAAGGGACGAGGCCGCGGCGCCTGCGGGCCGAACGCGCGACGTTCGGCACTCGGGCGATGCCGGGGCTCCGCCCGGGACCACTACGAGTCCCTGCCAGGAGCTGGCTGATGTTTTGGGTATTCGCGCTCAAGCAGGCCGAAGGCCGATAGCGCAATAAGAAATTCGCGCGATGGCCCTCTGCCTTTGACCGCAAGTCCCAAACGGAAAGCGCGGCCCGGCATCGCATAAACGCCGCGTGGAAGCATGCGCTAACGCTTCGCTGTGTGATGCGCATGTGGCGCGCCGGAAGGCGCCCGCACGTCCAGCAATGGACGTGCCGCCATATTTGGACCGTGCCTTTCGGCGCGCCCTGACCCTTGCCACACGCACGCGCGCGCGGCAGGGAAAGACGCAAGCTCCGGACGGCCCCCGTCGCGGCGAGGATGAAGCACGCCTAGTGAAAAACGTGACGACAGACCTCGAACGCGCGGCTCAACTGTTCGAGCTGTGGCGTCTATGCCGCAAGTCGAACTGCCGGCGCGCTCGCGGCTGTCGCGGCGATGCGCGGGCCTGCTGCGAAAGTCTGACGGAGTGGTCGGAGGCCCTGTCGTTGTGGGACAAGCGGATCGGTTTTGCCGAAGCGCTTAAGCGGCTGCGCGAACGCTAAGGGGCAGAGCCGAGCAAAGCGCGTCATTCCGGTGAACGCCGGAATCCAGCTCGCGCGGGACGCGCGAAGGAAAATGGATACCGGCTTTCGCCGGTATGACGAGCAAGCGGCAGCTTTCTGATGACGTGCGCTTGGGTCTGGATCCAAAGTCAATCGATGATGGCGCCGCAACTCCCCTCGTCCGTGGCCAGGTATTGGGCAAAGGCCGCTTGGTCGCCGCGCCCGAGCAGAGAAATCGGGAGCCCAGCGTCTTTCACCATGGCGGGAAAGGCGGCGTCGACCACGCCGTCGCGGGCAAGTTGCTCGGCGCTGAAGGCGGCGCGCTGCCGGCGGACGGATTTGATGACGAAGCAGCGTTCGGCGCCCAAGCGGCGCGCGAGCCAAAGCGCCATGCTGTCGGAGGTGACGGTCCAGGATTGTGCAATGTCGGTGCGGCCCGCGACCAGCGCGTAAGGCGCCCATACCGCCACGCGTCCCTGATCGAGCGACCGGCGCAAGGCAGCCTCGGTATCGCCAACCTCGAGGCCCGGCCGCAGCCCGGCAACGGCCCAGGCGAGCTGGTCCATGGCAAGCAAGGCCATGCGGTGGGCGGCGCCGTCGCCGAAGCCGAGTTCGGCTTGCGAGACGCGCACCTCGTCGGCGAGCGCGCCTCCGCCCGGCACGACCACGATCGGACGCGCGCTCGCGGCGATGGCGTCGAGCCAGGCTTGCAGCTCCGAGGAGCGAACCACGCTGCCGCCGAGCTTGACCACGACGGGACGCGGCGCCGGCGCGAGACGCTGTTCGACAATCTTTGCCGTCAATGCTTGCCGGCTCACGGCGTTCAGGCCTTCTGGCGCCGGCGCACGATTTCCACCCCGACCGCGCCCGGCTCCTTGTCGAGCTTCTCGATCTTGACCTTCACCGTGGCCGCGCGCGGATGGGCGAGGCAGCGGCCGGCGACCTCATCCGCCATGGTCTCGACCAGATTGATATGGCCCTCGGCCAGGACCTCCTTGATCGTGGCGATGATCATGTCGTAGTCGAGCACCCGGGCGATCTCGTCCTCCACCGCTTGCTGGACCGGTGTCACCTCGATGTCGACGGAGAAGCGCGCACGCTGGGTGACGCCTTTCTCGTTGCTGTAGACGCCGACCTCGGCGTCGAGCACGAGGTCATGCACGAAGACGCGGTCGTAAGACGCATCGGTTCCGCTGCCGCCGGTCGAGATATGACCGGCTCGCGTCATTCGCTCTTCTGCCATCGGCGCAGGACTCCGTCAGGGCTCAAGCCGCCCTCCCTAGCATAACGCTGGCGCTGTCGCCTCCGGCAATTCGGCCTTTGGCCGGAGACCCGGCGCGGGATCGGCGTCGGGGATCAGCGCCCTGACGCCGGCGCAAGCCACAGGATCGAGGGTTGAGTTGCGGGCGCCATGGCAAAGCGCGCCGCGAAACCCGAGCAGGTCCGGTCGCAATCTAAGCAGATCCGGCACGTCCTCCCGGGTGAGCGACCCGGCAAGTCCGGCGGTCAACCCGTGGGCTTTGGCGCTCGCCACGAAGCCGGCGAGCTCGGCCGGCGTGACATGGTGGCGAAGCGAACCGGAGCTTTTGTTCACGGTATCCAGCATGATTCCGAACGCTCCCAGGCTGGCCGCGGCGGCAGCGGGGTCGAAGGCCGGCCTGCGGTCGGCAAAGATCACGAGGATGAGGCGGACCCGCCGCGCCAGGGGACGAAGCGCGTCGAGGCAAGCGCGTGCATCGCCATCGGCGAAGAGCCCAATCTTGACAAAATCGACGCCCAAGCGCGAGCGCTCCAGCACGGCATCGCCAATCGCTTGCGGCTGCATGGGCAAATCGCCGATCGTAGCGCTGATGACGGCGCGCCCGGCAAGAGCGGCAACGATGGTCTTGGTCGTCTCGGGATCGACGGCGCCAAGGGCCCCCTGGCTCGGCTCCTTCAAGTCGATGATGTCGGCCCCGGCGAGACGGGCAATCTCGGCCTCGGCCGCATCGCGCACGCTGGCAAGGAAGAGCGATCGCCCGGCGAGGCCAGGCGACGGCAAAGAGGATGCGTCAGCCATTACCGGAACCAACCGAAGAGACCGCCGCCGCCGCCGCCGCCGCCGCGCCGGCCCGGCCCTCCCCAGGGTGAGCCCCCGTCTTCGCGCGCGACCGGCCTCGCCGCTTTCGGCTTCCTGAGCTTGATCTCGTTGGCACGACCGTCCGGGTCGGTGACCACCACCGAAAAAGCCTGCCAGTTCCACTTGGCTGAATTCTCACCCCAACTATAGGGCTCGATGGAAACCACCTTGTTGGCCCATAGGTCGACAATCGCCGTATAGACGAGGTCCTGCTCAGCGCCCTCTCCCAGATCCCCGGCGTAATAGCGGAGCAGCCCGATGCCGGCGAGTGCGTCCTTCATCAGGCTCCATTCGAGGATATTCGGCTTGCCCGAGCCGAACATCTCAAGCTCGGCCCGAAGTTTCGGATATTTCGGGTTGCTGGCGATGTAGCGGCCGGGAGTCGGCTGCTTGATCACCCAGTCGGAGACGGCTGGCCCCAAAGGCAGTCCCTGCTCCGCCGGCACGTCCTGGTCGAGCTTCACCAAGGCATCCCGGCTCTCGGACTGGAAGGGGTCGAGCTCAAGCGCACGGCGGTAATCGGCGATGGCCTCATCCGTGCGGCCCATGGCCCGATAGACGTCGGCCCTGACGCGCAAGGCAGTTGCATCGTCTGGAGCCAAGGCGAGAGCCTGCTGGACGTCGGTGAGAGCGACGGGGTCCGGTGGAGGGAGGGCCACCTCGGCAAGGTCCACGGCCGCCGACTGGTTGATGGCCGCGGCCACGGTATTGGGGTCGGCCGGGGCAATGACCTCGACGCCAGTAGCGACCCCTGGTGCACTCCCCGGATCGACTGGGGTCTCGGCGGCGGCAACGGCAGCGTTTGGATCGACTGGTGTCTCGGCGGCGGCGGCATCGCCCGGCGAATCGGCGTCGGCCGCAGCGCTTGCATCGGGAGGAGTCTCGGTTCCGACTGGAGCCGCGCTTTCAGCCGCCGGCTGCTTAGCCACTACGGACTCGGCAACCGGCGCCGGCGGCTTAGGGGGGTTGGCCTGCAGCTCGACATTGGCGCGCATGGCGTAGGCCCTCGCATCCTGCGGCGCCAACTCGATGGCACGGGTAAGGTCGGCGATGGCATCGTCCAAACGGCGGACCTGCGCGTATAGATCGCCGCGCTCGAGATAAGCATCGACGAAGTCAGGCTTGAGCTCGACCGCCTTGTTCAAATCCTCCAAGGCGGGATTGTACTTCTTATCGCCCGCATAGGACTTGGCGCGCAGCAGCAAGACATTGGGCTGCTCCGCTTTGGTGGCAAGAACCTGGGTGAAGTCGTCGGCAGCCTCCTTGAACTTTCCGAGCGCGAGGTTTGCCTCGCCGCGATTCTCGTAGGCTGCTTCATATTTCGCGTTGAGGCTGATCGAGCGCGTGAAGTCGCGCAGCGCCGCATGATAACGCTTGAGCGCGGCATGCGCCTTGCCGCGGCCGTTGAAGGGGACGGCGCTTGTCGGCATCAGCTCGACCGCCTTACGGAAATCCTGGAAGGCCGATTCGTACTGGGCCAGCGCCGCGCGCGCGTTGCCACGATTGTTGTAGGCCGCGCCGTAATTGGGGGAGAGCGTGATGGCGCGGTCGAAATCCTTCACCGCCTCCTCGGGATGGCCGAGATCCATGAGCGCATTGCCGCGATTGTTGTAAACCGATGCGGTCTCGGGGGAGATCTGGATCGACTGATTGAAATCGTCGACCGCCTCCTTGGTCTGTTTCAGCCGCCACTTGGCGACGCCGCGGTCGCTGTAGATGCTGGCCTTGATGAAGTCGGCGATCTCCGGATTGGACAGGGCCTCGTCATAGGCGGCGACGGCTTTATCGTATTGGCCGCGCAGGAGTGCCGCGGCACCCTCCCGCGCGCGGAGCAGTGTCACATCGTCGGCGAAGGCCTCACCCGCGCCTGCACTTAGGACGAGGACGAGCCCGCAAAGCTTTAGCCACCTTGGTGTCATGAGCCCATGACGAGAACCGGCCTGTTTTCGGCCCTTGCTGCCCCATTTCCCCATAATGTCCAACTATGTCAACCTAGGGTCGCTCAGACCATATGATCGATCAAAGTCTGCCGTTGCCGCGGGGGGCCGCCAGTTCCTCAAGCACCGTCGGCAGCATGTTGGGCAGGTCCTCCGCGATCAGGCCAGGGCCGAAAAGCTGAGCCGCCCGTCCATGCATCCAAACGGCGCAGGAAATGGCGGCAAAGGCGTCCATGCCCTCGGCCAAGAGGCCGAGCACCATGCCGGCAAGCACGTCGCCGCTTCCGGCGGTAGCCAGCCAGGAGCTGGTGGTGGCGTTGATCGAGGCGCGGCCATCAGGCCCGGCAACAACGGTATCGGCACCCTTCAGCAACAGAACAGCGCCGGAACGAGCGGCGGCGGCGCGGGCACGCGCGAGCTTGCCGCCCTCGCCTTCAGAGCCGAACAGCCGCGCAAACTCGCCCTCATGCGGCGTAAGCACGACGGGCGCGTCCCGCTTGGCGATGGCGGCGAACAATGTCGGCGCATCAGGAGCGAAGGAGGTCAGAGCGTCGGCATCGAGAACCACGGCCGCCTTGCTGGCGAGCGCGGCCAAGACCATCGCCTTGGTCCGCTCGCTCACACCGGCACCGGGGCCGATGAGTACGGCGTTCTTGCGCGCATCCGCCAACAGGTCCGCAAGCGCGCCGGCATCGTCTGCCTGCCGCACCATGATCGCCGTCAGCTGACTTGCATTGACTTCCAGGGCATCCCTGGGCGAGGCGACGGTGACGAGGCCCGCGCCCGCGCGCAAGGCGCTGATCGCGCCGAGCCGAGCCGCGCCGGTGCTGAAGGCCGGACCCGAAACCACGACGGCATGGCCCCTCGCATATTTATGGGCTTGCGGCTCGGGCCAGGGAAAATCTTGGAGCCAAAGAGTCGGATCGTTGACGAAGGCCCGAGGCTTGACGACACCCAGCACGCTTGCGGCGATGCCGATGTCGGCCACCCTCACCTCCCCGCAAGCCTCGCGCCCGGGAAGGAGGAGATGGCCCGGCTTCAGGCGAAAGAAGGTGACCGTTGCCATGGCGCGAACCGCGATGCCCTGGGTGGCGCCGGTGGTGCCGTCGACGCCGCTTGGAACGTCGACCGCCACCACGGGGATGGCGCTCGCGTTCGCCGCCTCGATCAGCGCCGCGAGCTTGCCCTCGATGGAGCGCGCCAGCCCCGCCCCGAACAGGGCATCGATCACGACGTCGGCGCGGGCGAGCAGCTTGGCGTCCAAGGGCTCGACCGCGCCAGCCCAACGTTTGGCCATGGAAGCGGCATCCGGCGGCAGGCGCCCAATGTCTCCATCGAACCCAAGGCGAACCGCGTAGCCCCGCTCGAGCAGATGGCGCGCGGCGGCGAAGCCGTCGCCACCATTATTGCC
>JBAUEK010000162.1:0-7279 GCA_049678565.1 Methyloceanibacter sp.
GCGCCGAGATCGCGTGGCCCGCCTCGCGCCAGCGCCAAGCGCGCCAGCGCCCTCGCCAGGTCCGGCGCGCCCTTCAACTCCTCGCGCAGCGTCTGGCGCATGCGCGGCTCGCGCGCGAGGTAGCCGACCGCATCGAGGCGCCCATTGATGGCGCGCGCATCGGTGAGCGGGCTGCCGATCCTGCTGGCCAGCTCGCGGGCGCCGGCGCCGGTGACGGTGCGATCGATGGAGGCGAGCAGGCTGCCGGCGCGTGCGCCTTGATTGGAGCGGATCAGCTCGAGATTGGCCCTGGTCGCGGCATCAATCAGGAGCAAGCTCCCCGGCGCCTCTTTCCGCGGCGGGCGAACCAGCGGCAGGCGGCCGACCTGGGTGATCTCGACATAGGTGAACAGCCCGGCAAGGGCGGCAAGCTCGGGCTTGGAGAACTCGCCGAAGCCCTCAAGCGCGGCAACGCCGAGACGGGCTTTCAGCGCGCGCTCACCCCTGGCCGAATCGAAATGGGCGCGAGGGACCGACGTCAGCGCGGCGCCCGCACCCTGGATGATCGCGCGCAGCGATGGATCGGCGGCCTGGTCGTCGCCGATGAGGATCTCCCGCGGCGAAAGTCGAAAAAGCTCCCCCGCCAGGTCCCTGTCGCCGACCGTCGCCGTCAACAGCTCGCCGGTCGAAATGTCGAGCGAGGCGAGGGCGCAGGCGCTCTCGCCGCTTTCGTCCTGGGGCCCGCGGAACAGGGCGGTGAGAAAATTGTGGGAGCGGGCGTCGAGCAGGCTCTCTTCGGTCAGCGTGCCCGGTGTGACCAGGCGCACCACGTCGCGGCGGACCACGGATTTCGGGCCGCGCTTCCGCGCCTCGGCCGGGTCCTCGGTCTGCTCGCACACGGCGACGCGGTGACCTTGCACAATCAGGCGCTGGAGATAGTCGTCGGCGGCATGAACGGGTACGCCGCACATCGGGATGTCCTCGCCCCGATGCTTGCCGCGCTTGGTCAGGGCAATGCCAAGCGCGCGGGAGGCGACGCAAGCGTCGTCGAAGAACATCTCGTAGAAATCGCCCATGCGATAGAACAGCAGGCAATCGGCATTGGCGGATTTGATCTCGAGATATTGGGCGATCATCGGCGTGGCCGCGTCGTCGGGGCGCGCGGGAACGCCCGCGGCCGTGCTGCCAACGCGATCGGCTTCTGCCCCAGTTTCCGCCTCGGCCATGGTCAAGGGTGGTACCCGCTCCTTTTCCCCCAGACAAGGCCAGCACCTGCTTCCAGCCTTTCGTCCACAGGGGCGGAGCCAGGGCAACGCTGGCTGTCCGTTGATCGTGACGCCCCGCTCCTCTAGGGTGCGCTCGATTTAGCGGCTTCAAGCGGAGAGAGAATGCGCCCTTCCAAACGCATGGCTGATGCCTTGCGCCCCATCAGCCTCGAGCGCGGCATTTCCCGTCACGCCGAAGGCTCTTGCCTCGTGCGCTTCGGCGACACCCATGTGCTGTGCATGGCCACGGTGGGCGAATCGGTGCCGCCCTGGCTCAAAGGCAGCGGCAAAGGCTGGGTCACGGCGGAATACGGCATGCTGCCCCGCGCCACCTCGGAGCGGACGCGCCGGGAAGCCGCGACCGGCAAGCAATCCGGGCGCACGCAGGAAATTCAGCGCCTGATCGGACGCTCGCTTCGTGCCGTCACCGACCTCGGGGTGCTCAGCGAGCGGCAGATCACGCTCGATTGCGATGTGCTCCAGGCCGATGGCGGCACGCGCACCGCCTCGATCACCGGCGCCTGGATCGCGCTCCACGACGCGCTGCAATGGATGAGGGCCCGCAACATGATCAAGAGCGACGCTCTGCGCGACCACGTCGCCGCGGTGTCTTGCGGTCTATATGGCGGCGAGGCCGTGCTCGATCTCGACTATATCGAGGATTCAGAAGCGCAGGCCGACGCCAATTTCGTCATGACCGGGTCGGGCGGCATCGTCGAGGTGCAAGGCACGGCGGAGACCGAAGCCTTCAACCAGGATCAGTTCGACGCCTTGATGCTGCTGGCCCGGCGGGGAATCGCCGAGCTCGTGCAATTGCAGAAGCTCACCGTGGCTTGACATGGGCGGGGTCCTGCGGCGCGGCGCGCGCTTCGTCATCGCCAGCCACAATGAAGGCAAGGTGCGGGAGATGGCCGAGCTTCTGGCGCCGCTCGGCATCGAGACGGTGTCCGCGGCCAAGCTCAAACTGCCCGAGCCGGAGGAGACCGGCGAGAGCTTCGCCGACAATGCCCGGCTGAAGGCGGTCGCCGCGGCGACGGCCTCGGGCCTCCCGGCGCTGTCCGACGATTCAGGCTTGGAGGTCGCCGCACTTGCCGGCGATCCCGGCATTCATTCGGCGCGCTGGAGCGGAGAGGATCGGGACTTCAACCTCGCCATGGAGCGCATCAAGCGCGAGCTGGATGCGGTCGGCGCCAAGGACGCCAAGGCCAATTTCACCTGTGCGCTGGCGCTTGCGGTACCCGACGGTCAGGTGCAAGTGTTCGAAGGCAAGGTGTTCGGAACGGTCGTCTGGCCGCCGCGGGGAAGCCGCGGTTTCGGCTATGATCCGATCTTCGTGCCGGACGGCTATCGGGAGACGTTCGGCGAGATGGAGCCCATGCTCAAACATGCCATCTCGCATCGCGCCCGCGCCTTCGAGAAGCTGATCGTGCGCAGTTCCATCTCTTATGCTGACGACTAGCCAACCCCCGGCCCCTCGCTTCCCCGCCGCCCATGGCGGCAGACTGGCGCGCGCCACGACGCAGGCGCGGGAGCCCTTCGGGCTCTATGTGCATTGGCCCTTCTGCCTGGCCAAGTGCCCCTATTGCGATTTCAACTCCCATGTCCGCCATGGCGGCATCGACGAGGGCAAGTTCCTTGCCGCGTATGTCTCTGAGCTGAAGCACTTCGCAGCGCTCACGCCAGGGCGCAGCGTCACCAGTATTTTCTTTGGCGGTGGCACCCCGTCGCTGATGGGGGCCGCGACCGTGGCCGCGATCCTCGACCACATCGCCGCGCTGTGGACCGTGGCCGAGGGGGCCGAGGTCACGCTCGAGGCCAACCCGACCAGCGTCGAGGCTGACCGCTTCGCCGGCTATCGCGCCGCCGGTGTCAACCGCGTGTCGCTCGGGGTGCAATCGCTTCAGGATGAGAGCTTGAAAGCGCTCGGCCGCAAGCATAGCAGCGCAGAGGCGCTGGCCGCGCTGACCATAGCCAAGCGCCATTTCGAGCGCGTGTCGTTCGATCTGATCTATGCGCGGATGGGACAGAGTCTGGAGGACTGGCGAGGCGAGCTCGCGCGCGCGCTCACCCATGCGCAGGATCACCTCTCGCTCTATCAGCTCACGATCGAGGCCGGCACGCCCTTCGCCGCCCGGCACCAAGCGGGCAGCCTGACGATCCCGGATGACGATCTGGCGCAGCAATTCTATGCCCTGACGCAGGAGCTTTGCGACCAGGCTGGGCTGCCCGCCTATGAAGTCTCGAACCACGCGCGCCCTGGATCGGAGTCGCGCCACAACCTGCTTTATTGGCGCGGCCACGATTATGCCGGCGTCGGCCCAGGCGCGCATGGCCGCATCAGCCATGGCGGCGGCAAGCGCGCGACTTCGACGCTGAAATCGCCGGAAGCCTGGCTGGAGGCGGTCGAGACCGGCGGTCACGGCATCGAGCAGGACGAGCTGCTGACCCCGCACGAGCTGGCGGATGAATATCTGCTGATGGGCTTGCGGCTCGAAGAGGGCATCGACCTCAAGCGGCTCGAGGCGATTGACGGCCGCCTACTGGATGGCTCGCGCTTGCGCGAGCTCGAAGCGCATGGCTTCGTCAGGCGAAGCGGCGATCGGCTCAAAGCCACCGATCGAGGCCGGCTCGTGCTCGACCGACTGATCCTCGAGCTTGCCGCCTAATATTGGGCGGAGGTGAAGCTGTTCGGCGCGGGCTCAAGCACCTGTGGCCCATTTTCCCGCACTTCGAGGATGGCCAAGCCCCGCTCGCTGGTGCCGTCCGGGAGCAAGCGGAACAAGCCATCGACGCCGGCGAAGCCGCTGCCGCGCGTGAGCGTCGTCGCCGTATAGCGCTGGCCCGGCGGACTTTGCGACAAGGACACGGCGAGGCTCACCGCATCGTAAGCCAAGCTCGCGATGCGGGGCGGGGTCGAGCCATAAGTCCTGGCGTAGCGCCCGGTGAACCCGGTCCAGCCTTTCGGGTCGGGGGCCGCATACCAGCCGCCGATCAGCGCCCGCTCCCTGCCGATACTGGGATGGTCCCACTGCCCGGTGCCGACGAATTGAATGCGGCTGCCATTGACCCCGGCGGAGGCGAGCAAGGGCGCCATCAATTGCAAATCCTCCGGGCCCGCGGGCAAGAACAGCGCATCGACCTGCTGACCGGATTTGATCGCATTCGAAACCTGCCGCACCGGTCCAAGCATGGCGTTGGCGTCGTTGGGCGAGAAGCTCGCGCGGACCGCGGCGCGGCCGCCGGCGCGCGTCACGCTGCGAGCGAAGGCCTCCTCGGCGAGACGGCCGTAAGCCGATTGTGGAATGAGCAGCGCGAAATTGCGTTTGCCGCGCGCGACCGCGTAGGAAACGATGCGCGGCACGTCGCGGCCGGCAAGGAAGCTCAACAGATAGACGCCGTGTCCCGCCACCTTCTCATCGCTCGAAAACGCGATCATGGGCACATTGGCCTGGCGCGCCACCGGCGCCGCGCCGGTGACTTCCTGGGCGAAGAGCGGACCGATGATCAGCTCGGCGCCGTCTTGGATCGCGCTCTGTGCCGCAGCTCTGGCTCCATCCGGCGTGCCGCGTGTGTCCTTGGGTATCAGCGAGACCGACGGATTGTCGAAGTCGAACAAAGCAAGTTCGGCCGCCTGCTTGAGCGCCTTGGCCACGGCGGGCGTGTTGCCGGACGCGGTCATCGGCAGGAGCAGCGCAACCTTCACCGTGCCGGTCGAGCCGGTGAAAGCGGGGCCGCTCGGTCCCGGTCCGCTGCCGCCGCCGCACGCGGCGACGAGAGCCGCGAGGACGAGGCTCGCCGCCGCGAGCGTTGCCACTCGCAGGGTCAGACCTATGCTGCCAGGACGTCGCATGACCCCCTTCGCTCCAAGGCCCGCGAGCCGAAAGGCGCTCATGCGGGCTGATATCCCAGCGGAAGACGCAAAAGAGCACGCTTATCCATTAGGGCCCCAGAAAACGCCGCCGCGGGCCCCCGGACAAGAAATTCGACCGCAATCATGGCTCAATCGTGATGGCGCAGTAACACTATAGCATGTCGCATGCATAAGCCCAGCCAGCGCGCCCGGAGCGCTTTTAACCAGTTCATCGGCGGCAGGCTGGGATATAAGCGCGAGCGTGCAGGACCGCGAACGAGACGACCACAATGCATCGCGCCGCTTGATCGAGCGCGCGCAAGAGGTGCTCGCCGAGATCGTGGAGCGGCCACTAGAGCCCGGTCTCTATCTCGTCGCCACGCCGATCGGCAATCTCGCCGACATTTCGTTGCGGGCGCTGGCCGTGCTCGCTCGCGCCGATCTGATCGCGGCCGAGGACACCCGTCACAGCCGCAAACTGCTCTCGCATTTCGGCATCAAGGGCGAGCTTTCGGCCTATCACGAACACAATGCGACGAGGGAGCGACCGAGGCTGCTCGCCCGCATAACGGCGGGGTCCTCCGTGGCGCTGATCTCCGATGCCGGGACGCCGCTTATTTCCGACCCCGGCTACAAGCTCGTGCGCGAGACCTTGGATGCTGGGCTGAAGGTGACCAGCATCCCCGGCGCGTCGGCGGTGATGGCGGCGCTGACCAGCACTGGCCTTCCCACCGACAGCTTCCTGTTCGGCGGCTTCCTGCCGGTGAAGTCCGGTCCACGACGGAAGCGGCTCGAACAGCTGAAGCCGGTGCCGGCCACGCTCGTGCTGTTCGAGACGGCGTCGCGTCTCGCCAAGAGCCTCGCCGACATGGCCGAGATGCTCGGGCCGCGCGAGGCGGCGGTGGCCAAGGAGCTGACCAAGCTGCATGAGGAGGTCGCGCGGGGAACGCTCGACCAGCTTGCGTGTGGCGGCGCGCCATTGCCGGAGCTCAAGGGCGAGTTCGTGGTGGTGATCGCTCCGCCCGCAGCCGAAGATGCCCTGATCGGCGATGACGCCATCGTTGCGAGCCTGAAGCAAGCTCTGGAACAGATGAGCTTCCGCGACGCCGTGCATAGCGTGGCGGAGAATTTCAAGCTGAAGCGAAGCCGCGTCTATGAGCTTGGGCTGGGGCTTGCGCGCGACGAGCGCGACGAGCCGTGAGGGCGAAGCGGATCAAAGCCTATCGGCACGGGCTATTGGCCGAGACCATCGCGGCGCTACTGCTCCGGCTCAGAGGCCACCGCATTCTCGCGCGGCGATACAAGACACCTGTCGGCGAGATCGATCTCGTGGCGCTGAAGGGCAGGCGCCTCGCTTTTGTCGAAGTCAAGCACCGACGAAGCTTCGAGGATGCCGGCTGGGCCTTGCCGAGCCGCGCGCGCCGCCGCATCGTCAGGGCCGCGCAATATTGGCTGTCGGGACATCCCGATTTTGCCGGCCACGACATCGCCTTCGACGTGGTGCTGGCGTCGCCTTGGGCCTGGCCGCATTATATCGAGAACGCATTTCCCATTTGACCTCGGCGTGTGTTTGGCGCGAGCTTCGCCGCCAGTACAGGCCTCACGCGTAGGAAATCATGGCCCTCAAAGTCGCGTTCCAAATGGACCCCATCGAGCGCATCGATATCAGGGGCGATTCCACCTTCGCGCTCCTGCTCGAGGCGCAGTGGCGCGGCCATGACGTATTCTATTACACGCCCGACAATCTCTCGCTTCGCGACGGCAGGCTGATCGCCATTGGCCACAGCCTCACGGTCGAGGACAAGCCCGGCGCCCATTATCGCCTCGCCCATCCGCGCGAGGAGGATCTGTCCAATTTCGACGTGGTCCATCTCAGGCAAGACCCGCCCTTCGACATGGCCTACATCACCACCACCCATCTCTTGGAGCGCATTCACCCCAAGACGCTGGTGGTCAACGATCCGGCCGCCGTGCGCAACGCGCCGGAGAAGGTGTTCGTGCTCGACTATCTCGATCTGATGCCGCCGACGCTCGTCACCCGCTCGGCCGACGCGATCAAGGCGTTCCGCCAGGAGCACAAGGACATCGTGGTGAAGCCGCTCTATGGGAATGGCGGTGCGGCGGTGTTCCATATTCCTCCCGGCGACACCAATCTCAACTCGCTGATCGAACTGCTCGGCATCAC
>JBAUEK010000163.1:0-3534 GCA_049678565.1 Methyloceanibacter sp.
GCTCCTGGCTGAACGCCGTCGAGGGCTTCTTCGCCAAGCTGTCGAAGCGACGATTGAAACGCGGCGTCTTCCGATCGATCGTCGATCTCCAGGCTGCCATCAACCGCTTCATCGAGGAGACCAACCAATATCATAACAATAAGTGACAGTGTATTGGATGATGGAAGCGAGAATCACCACTTTCTACAAATATATTCGGGATACATTAGTCCACAGTCCTGGACCGCCAATCCTGACAAAATCATCGCCGCCGTCAGGCGAGGGCATCAAGTGTTGGATTCAACTCAGCGAGGATGAGAGCAGGCAGGCCAACCCAGGTGAGAGCGTCTACTCAGATCTTCTCGATGAGCACGGCGCGGAAATCGTTGACATTGGTCAGGGTCGGGCCGGTCATCAACAGATCGCCGATGCCTTTGAAGAAGGACCAAGGATCGTTGTCGGCGAGCATGGCCTTGGCGTCGAGACCGGCGGCGGCGGCGCGGGCGAGCGTGTCGGGGGTCATGATGGCGCCGGCATTGTCCTCGGAGCCGTCGATGCCGTCGGTGTCGGCGGCGACGCCGTAGATGCCGGGTTTGCCCTCGAGCGCGATGGCAAGCGCCAGCAGGAACTCGGTGTTGCGCCCGCCCTTGCCGTTGCCCTTGAGCGTGATCGTGGTCTCGCCGCCCGACAACAACACGCACGGGGCCGCGGCCGGTTGTGAGAACTCGGCGCATTGGCGCGCGATGCCGGCATGGACGATCCCCACGTCGCGCGACTCGCCCTCGAGCGCATTGCCGAGGATGACCGGGGTCACGCCGTGCGCGCGGGCAACGGCAGCCGCGGCTTCGAGCGAGGCTTGCGGCGTCGCGATCATGATGTTCTCGACCTCGGCCAGACGCGGGTCGCCGGGCTTCGGCGTTTCCTCGGCGCCGCTTTTGAGGCGCGAGACGATCGAGGGCGGCGGCACAATGCCATATTTGTCGAGAATGGCGAGCGCGTCGGCAAAGGTCGAGGCGTCGTGAACCGTCGGTCCCGAGGCGATCACCGATGGATCGTCGCCGGGCACGTCGGAGATCATCAGGCTCACGACCTTCGCTGGCGACGCCGCGAGCGCGAGGCGTCCACCCTTGATCGCGGAGAGATGCTTCCGCACCGCGTTCATCTCGCCGATGGTGGCGCCCGATTTAAGCAGCGCCTTGTTCACCGCCTGCTTGTCTTCCAGGCTCACGCCTTCAGCCGGCAAAGCCAGCAGGGCCGAACCGCCGCCGGAGATGAGGCACAGCACGAGATCGTCGGATGAGAGGCCCTGCACCATTTTGAGGATGCGCGCCGCGGCTTCGCGGCCCGCCGCATCCGGCACCGGGTGGGCGGCCTCGATCACCTCGATCTTCGTGGTCGGCAGGCGGTGGCCATAGCGGGTCACGACCAGGCCTTCGAGCGGTCCCTGCCAATTGTCCTCGACCGCCTTGGCCATGGCGCCGCTCGCTTTGCCCGCGCCGATCACAATGGTGCGGCCCCTGGGTGGGGCTGGAAGATGCGGCGGCAGGCAGAGCGCGGGCTGAGCGGCGTCGACCGCCGCCTGAAACATGGACTTCAACAGCTCGACTGGCGTCATTTTGGTCCCTCCGGCGGCTGAAACTGCACAGACGATTGCAAGATGGCAAGCGAATGAATTACCCTGCCTATTCCAGTGGCAATGCCGCACGCCAGTCCCAGGGGCAATCTTCAATGTCAGTGCAAACGCGTGAGAGCGCCAAAAAGAGCCGGCGCCCAGACGAACAACACCGCCAACCGAAATCCGATATCGAAATCTCGCAGGCGGCACGGATGCGGCCGATCATCGAGGTGGCCGCGGACAAGCTCGGTATCGCCGCGGAACATGTGCTGCCTTACGGGCACTATAAGGGGAAGATATCGCTCGACTACATCGCCTCTCTCGCCGATCGGCCGGATGGGAAGCTGATCCTGGTCACGGCGATCACGCCGACACCGGCGGGCGAGGGCAAGACCACGACCACGGTCGGCCTTGGCGACGCGCTCAATCATATCGGCAAGAAGACGCTCATCTGCGTGCGCGAGCCGAGCCTTGGGCCTTGCTTCGGCATGAAGGGAGGCGCGGCCGGCGGCGGCTACGCGCAGGTCGTGCCGATGGAGGACATCAATCTCCATTTCACCGGCGATTTCCACGCCATCGGCGCCGCCAACAATCTGCTCGCGGCGTTGATCGACAATCACATCTATTGGGGCAACAAGCTCGATCTCGATAGCCGCCGCGTCACTTGGCGCCGCGCCGTCGACATGAACGACCGGGCGCTGCGCCAGATCGTCAGCTCTCTCGGTGGAGCGGCCAACGGCTTCCCGCGCGAAGCCGGTTTCGACATCACCGTGGCGAGCGAGGTCATGGCCATTTTCTGCCTTGCTACCGACCTTGCCGATTTGCAGCGGCGGCTTGGCAATATTCAAATCGGGCAAACGCGCGACAAGAAAGCGGTGAAGGCGAGCGACCTTTCCGCCGCCGGCGCCATGGCGGCGCTGCTCAAGGACGCACTGGCGCCGAACCTGGTGCAGACGCTCGAGAACAATCCGGCCTTCGTGCATGGCGGTCCCTTCGCCAATATCGCGCATGGCTGTAATTCGGTGATCGCCACCAAGGCCGCGCTCAAGCTCGCCGACTACGTCATCACCGAAGCCGGCTTCGGCGCCGATCTCGGGGCCGAGAAATTCTTCGACATCAAATGCCGGAAGGCTGGGCTGAAGCCCGACTGCGCCGTGCTGGTGGCGACCATCCGCGCGTTGAAGATGCATGGCGGCGTGGCCAAGGACGATTTGAAGAAGGAAAATCTACAGGCGCTGGAAAAGGGCTGCGCCAATCTGGAGCGGCACGTCCAGAATCTCAGGCGCTACGATTTGCCGGTGATCGTCTCCATCAATCGCTTCTCCACCGATACCGAGGCCGAAGTGGCGCTGCTCCAGCGGCTTTGCGCCGGCATCGGCGTCACCTGCGTGCTGGCCGATCATTGGGCGCAAGGTGGTGAGGGCGCCACGGACCTCGCCCATGCGGTGGTGAACACGATCGAGACCAAGCCCAGCGATTTCCACCCGCTTTACCCCGATGACATGTCGCTCTGGGACAAGACGCGCATGATCGCCCAGGAGATCTACGCCGCCGCCGATATCAGCGCCGACAAGAGCGTGCGTGACCGCTTCGCCGAGCTGGAAAAGGAGGGTTTTGGCAAGTTCCCGATCTGCGTCGCCAAGACCCAATACAGCTTTTCGACCAATCCGGATGCCAAGGGCGCTCCCCGCGACCACATCATTCCCATCCGGGAGGTCCGGCTCTCGGCCGGCGCCGAGTTCGTCGTCGTCGTCTGCGGCGACATCATGACCATGCCTGGCCTGCCCAGGGTCCCCGCCGCCAACAATATCGAACTCGCCTCTGACGGGCGTATTGCCGGCCTGTTCTAGGGCGCAGGGGGGTTGCCAGCGGCTCACGCGGGCGTTACCACCGTGTCGTCCCGCCCAAGCCTTAGGCAGTGGCTCTTAGGGGATCACCCC
>JBAUEK010000164.1:0-2265 GCA_049678565.1 Methyloceanibacter sp.
AGCACCAGAAGGGCCCCTTCGAGCGTTTCAACCGCCTCGCGCTGCTCCGGGTTCAGCGCCTCGAGATAGCCCAAGGGCTTGAGCCCCATCGCCCGCATGGAGGTCGGAAGTGGAGCCGCTTCGGAGGAATCTGTTGCCTCGACGACAGTCGCACGAATCTTTGTCATTGCTTCAAACTATACATCGGGCTTGAGCGAAAAAGGGCAAGAGCTTGTTCTGGCGCTAAGAGAGGCCGCTCTCATGGGCTCGCGCGGGCGATTCGCCACAGGCCATTGCCCGACAAGGCGGGTTGCCAGAGGCCTGCGAGGCTGGCAAAAAGGCGCCATCGCGGGGCAATGAATCTTTCTGGGGGATGGGGCTAATGCTTCGAGCTGCGAAAATAGTCGTGCTTGGTTTGCTTGCATTTGCGGTTTGGTCGCCTGAGCCTGCTGTGGCCGGCTGTCAGGTGGTCACGGCGACCCATAGCGCGAGTAGCAAAGGCGAGGCGCTGCAAATGTCGCGGGCGCTCGCGGCGCAAAGCGCCAACGACGTGAAGCGCTCCAAGGGCTGGCGCTATGTCAGCATGCGCGCTTACAAGGTGAAGCCGGACCCGTTCTGGAAGGCCGTGCGGCCCACGGTGCCCAAGGACGTCATCTACGGGAAGTTTGTCAACGCCAAGACCTACACGACCTGCTTCACCGGCGTCGTCGTTCCTTACGTCTGCACCTCCGGGTCCAAGGTCTGCGGCAACTAGCAGAATTTCCGACTTCACGGTTCCATCATTTTGAGATTTTGAGGTTCTCGGGACGGCTTGGCCGGCCCGGGTGCCTCATGCTTGCCACATCCCTTGGTAAGCTCCTCTTCAATCTTTATCTGCTTAGATGGGGGAGAAGGGTTGATCCGGTTATGGGTCGCGTAGGGTTTCCGCAATATACGGCGCGCGAGCGCGTCGCCGATGGTTGCATCCACCTCGTCAGCGTGGTCGCGAGCCTGGTCGCGCTTGCCGCGCTCCTCATTGTCGCGGTCCAGACCCAGGCCACGCTCTGGATCGTCAGTCTGGCCATCTATGGGCTCGCGCTGGTTGCTACCTTCGCCTGCTCGGCCGGCTATAACCTTATTGTGCGGCCGAGGCTGAAAGCGATCTTCCGCCGCCTCGACCATGCTGCGATCTTCCTCATGATCGCGGGCACCTACACGCCCTTCGCCCTGATGAAGATGGACGCGGAGTGGGGTCTTACTCTACTCGCCGTGGTGTGGACCATGGCCGCCATCGGCATCGCCATCAAACTGTTCGCGCCGCGCTATTTCGAGGGCGTCTCCACCGCGCTCTATCTGGTCCAAGGCTGGGCCGTGATCGTGGCCTGGCAGCCCCTGGTCTCTTCGATCCCCGCTCACGTGGCGATACTGCTCGTGCTCGGCGGCGTGCTCTACACCATCGGCGTCGTGTTCCATCTCTGGGAAAGGCTGCCATTCCAGAATGCCATCTGGCACGGCTTTGTGCTCATCGCCGCGAGCGTTCACTACGCCGCCGTGCTCGACATTGCCGTTTCTTAGCTCACCCTCGCCACACGCTTGGACTATGAGCGAATCGGAGCGGTGCTAGAGTGCCGTCATGGCCACCGTCACCTCAAGATTATTCGAGCGCGGTCCGACAGACGCGAAGCTCGCGCTGTTCGCCAAGCTTGGCGATCGTTTCGGCCAGCGCTTCTCGACCGGCATGGCGCTGCGGCAACAGCACGCCAACACGCTGACCTGGATCAAGAGCGAGCCGCCCGACGCGGTGGTGTTCGCCGAAGAGACGCCGGAGGTCGTGGAATTGGTGGGGCTGTGCGCCGAGGCGCGCGTGCCGATCATTCCCTTCGGCACGGGGACTTCGCTTGAGGGTCACGTCAACGCGCCCTTCGGCGGCGTATCGCTCGATCTGTCGCGCATGAACCGCATCCTCGCCGTGCATGATGAGGATCTCGACTGCGTGGTCGAGCCCGGCGTCACCCGCAAAGCCCTGAACGAGCATTTGCGTGATGCGGGTCTATTCTTCCCCATCGACCCGGGCGCCGATGCGAGCCTTGGCGGCATGGCGGCGACGCGCGCCTCTGGCACCAACGCCGTGCGCTACGGCACCATGCGCGACAATGTCTTGAACCTTACCGCGGTGATGGCCGACGGCAGCGTGCTCAAGACCGCACAGCGCGCCCGGAAATCGTCGAGCGGATACGATCTGACGCGGCTGCTGATTGGCTCCGAGGGCACGCTCGGGATCATCACCGAGCTGACCCTGAAGCTCGC
>JBAUEK010000165.1:0-6067 GCA_049678565.1 Methyloceanibacter sp.
TGCGCCTCCTCGCCCTCGCCGCATTCGAGACGGTAGGTTCGCCCATTGAGCGTGACGCTGACCTGTCCCATGGACTGCACCCCCTACATTGCCGCGCCTTTGGCGGGCATCATGTCCCGAAGCGTGCCCATCACGACTTCAAGACGGCCGGAGACCTCGCTATTGGCGCATTCGAGCCGCTTAGCCCGGCCCCGTTCGGCATCGAGCTCGGCGGCAAGGCGGTCGCGCTCCGAGGCCAGCCGATCGCGCTCGTCGGTCAGAGTGCGGACATGCTCCCTGAGCTCGCCGGCCGAAGTCAGATCCTCGGAGCGCTGGCCGAGAAACCGCTCCAATTCATCGAGGGACGTGCCGAGCCTCGTCATTGCCTGCTGTAGAGCATCAGCTTGGCTCATTGCGATCCAGATCCCCTCATCGCGCCACTGGGGCGCCTCCCCCACGGCGGCCCCCCTATCTTCGCTCCTGGGCGATCATGTGACAAGGTGGTGACGGTCGAGACGATGTTCAACAAGCCGACCCTCCTCCTTCTTCTCAGGTTCTTGCCGCGCAACACTCACCGGGGCGACATTGACACGGACATGACCGGGGCTATGTGTGACGGACACGGATTATACCGCTGAAGGCGGAGTGAAACGCAAGCGGAGCGTAAACGATGGTCGGAGCCGCGCCTCCCTGCCAGCCCTATCTCATGCTGCCGGCGAGGTCCTCGGCCAAGGTCGAGCGATCCTTGGCGGAGGCTCTGGCCGTTGCCGAGATTGCCTGCGTGCTGCGCTGTGGCGATGGGGCCGAAACCGACCCGGCCTGGGACCTCCACCTGCGCGAGCTCACCCTCCGCCACGACGTGGCCTTCATCATCGAGGGCGACGTCGAGCGCGCCGAGAGCGTGGGTGCCGACGGCGTCCAAATCGCTGCTGATGTTTCCCGGTATCAATTGGCGCGCGCGCATCTGGGTCAACGCGCGATCATCGGCATTGGTTGCGGGGCCAGCCGCCATGACGCCATGGTTCTGGCCGAGCTTGGCGCGGATTATGTCGCTTTCGGCCCGGCGCTCGCGCGCGTCGAGCGCGAGCGGGAGGAGCGCGCGGAGCTGATTGCCTGGTGGTCGGAGGCCTTCGAAGTGCCTTGCGTTGCCTTGAATGTGGAGACTCTGGCCGAGGCGGAGAGGCTTGCCGCCCTCGGCGCGGACTTCGTCGCCATGTCCGCGAGCATTTGGCAAGAAGAGGACGCGGTCAAGCTGGTGGCCGAGCTCAGCGCGGGTTTGCGTGACGCCAGGACCGAAACATGAGGCGGTCGCCCGCCCTCGCCGGTCTTTGGCTCCTGGCCGTGCTGCTGCTCGCGGCTGAACCTGGCGCCGAGGCAGCCGAGAGCCCTGCTTACACCGCCTACGCCCAAGGCCAATATCTGACCGCGCGCAAGCTGGCCGAGGCGGAGGCCGCACAGGGGTCGAAAGAAGCCTACACCCTGCTCGGCGAGATCTATGAGGAGGGCCTTGGCACCGCTCAGGACTTCGAGAAGGCCGCCGAAGCTTACGCCAAGGCCGCCGCTCTCGGCGACGCAAACGCCCAATTCGCCCTCGGCATGTTCGCGCTGGAGGGCCGCGGGGTGAAGCAGGATTTGCCGCGCGCTTCCGATCTGCTCGAGCAGGCGGCGGAGGGTGGCAACTCCTCGGCGCAATATAATCTCGCCCTCATCTATCTGGACGGCAAGGGTCGCCCGGCCGACGAGGCGAAGGCGGTCGAATGGATGCAGAAAGCCGCCGAGCAGGGACTGGCCGCGGCCGAATACGATCTCGGCGGCTTCTATCAATTCGGCCGGGGCCTGCCCGTGGACCAGGCGAAGGCCGCGCAGTGGACGGGGAAGGCCGCCGAAGCGGGCCTGCCCGAGGCGCAAGTCGAATATGCGGTGATGCTGTTCAAGGGCGAAGGCATTGCCATCGACAAGAAGGGCGCGGCCAAAATGTTCCGCATGTCGGCCGAGCAGGGCAATCCCGTGGCGCAGAACAGGCTCGCGCGGCTCTACGCCAATGGCGTCGCGGTCGAAGCCGATCCGGTGCAGGCGGCGAAATGGCATATCCTCGCCCGCGACGCCGGTGTGAGCGACTTCACCCTCGACATCCTGCTGGCCAAGCTCACCCTCGAACAGCGCGCCGCGGCCGACAAGGGGGTCGCCGATTGGCGCGCTGAGCGCCTGAGCGAATAATCGGGTGCCCTTGACAGCAAGGGGCCCCCACGTCTTAAAGGCGGCCTCATCAAATTCTCTCGAGCGCCCTTATGAAAATCAACGGGAACGAAATTCGCCCCGGCAATGTCATTCTGCACAAGGGCGCGCTGTGGGTGGCGGTCAAGACTCAGCACGTGAAGCCGGGCAAGGGCCCCGCCTACGCCCAAGTCGAGCTCAAGAACATCACCGAGGGTACCAAGCTCAATGAGCGCTTCCGCTCCTCGGAAACGGTTGAGCGCGTGCGGCTCGAGCAGGACGACTATCAATTCCTCTACGCCGAAGGCGACATGCTGGTGTTCATGGATAGCGGCACCTACGACCAGATCGAGCTCCCCCGCGACTTCCTGGAAGAGCGCGCGGCCTTCCTGCAAGAGGGCATGAAGGTGACGGTGGAGAGCCATGAGGGCAAGCCGCTCGGCGTGACCCTTCCCGACCAGGTCACGCTCGCCGTGGTCGAGGCCGACCCCGTGGTCAAGGGCCAGACCGCGGCCTCGTCCTACAAGCCGGCGGTCCTCGAAAACGGCGTCCGCATCCTGGTGCCGCCCTTCGTCACGGCCGGCGAACGGGTGGTGGTCGACACGAACGAGCTCACTTACGTCAGACGCTCCGACTAGACCCTAGCTTCCGCCCTGTCGCAGGGAGCCGGCACCCAGTCAGGTCGAGCCGCACGAAAATGCTCAGGCTGATTCCTGCTCGCGCTGGAATGACGTAAAGAAGCAGCGGCAACAAACCGGAAGAGACGAATGCCAGCATCCGCCTTGATGAACGTCATGATCGGCGCCGCCCGCAAGGCGGGGCGGAGTCTGGCACGCGATTTCGGCGAGGTGGAGCAGCTCCAGGTCTCGCTC
Organism: Methyloceanibacter sp.; assembly: GCA_049678565.1. GTDB lineage: Bacteria > Pseudomonadota > Alphaproteobacteria > Rhizobiales > Methyloligellaceae > Methyloceanibacter. The sequence goes on from JBAUEK010000165.1 coordinate 3,066, forward strand.
AAGGGTCCGGCGAACTTCGTCAGCGCCGCCGATACGCGCGCCGAAGAAATTTTGTTCAACGAGCTTTCTCGCGCGCGCCCGGGCTACACGCTTCTGATGGAGGAGCGCGGCGAGGTTGCGGGCGCCGACCTCACCCACCGCTTCATCGTCGACCCGCTCGACGGCACCACAAATTTTCTGCACGGCATCCCGCTCTTCGCCATCTCGATCGCGCTCGAGCACGACGGCGATCTGGTCGCGGGACTGATCTACAATCCAGCCAGCGATGAGATGTTCACGGCGGAGCGAGGCAAAGGCGCCTATCTCAACGACCGCCGGCGCCTCAGGGTCGCGGCGCGGACCGAGCTCGCCGATTGCGTCATCGTCACCGGCATCCCCCATCGCGGCAAGCCTGGGCACGAGTTATATTTGAGCGAGATGCAATCCGTCATGGGCGTGACCTCCGGCATCCGGCGCACCGGCGCCGCGGCGCTCGATCTCGCCTGGGTCGCCGCCGGCCGCTTCGATGGTTATTGGGAGCGCAATTTGCGCGCCTGGGACCTCGCCGCGGGCATCGTCATCCTGCGCGAGGCCGGCGGCTATGTCAGCGATGTCGACGGCAAGGATCGCATGCTCGATCAGGGCAGCATCGTCGCCGGCAATGAGACCATCCACCGCAAGCTGTTGAAGCAGCTGAGGACGCTCTCGCCCGCGCGCGAACCGGCGACGGTTGCCGATCCTCCGCCGGCTTGAGTTGAACACGCCGATGTTGCGCGGCCGACGCGACGACGGCCCGTCGACTTCGACGGTGAGATGACGATGGCGAAATAATCGGCACGCCCTGAGGTTGCCGTTTTGCCAATCTTAGTATTCGGTTAATCTCTGCGCGCTCCCCCGACTCAATATGACGGCTCAAATGGCAGCGACGACAACCTACAAGGCCAAGCTTTCCTACCCGCAGGTCTTTCTCTGGCGGATGAGTCTATTTCTCATCCTCGCCATCCTGCTCGCGATCGTCCTCGACGGGCAGACGCAGCAGCTCCGCACCAGCTTCATGGCCAATCCCGGCCTGAACGGCCTCATTCTCGGCGTACTGGTCATCGGCCTCGCCTATGCGTTCCGCCAAGTCTTGCGTCTTTATCCCGAGATCCGCTGGGTCAACAGCTTCCGCATCTCCGATCCCGGCCTCGCCGTGGACACGACCCCGTCCCTGCTCGCGCCGATGGCGACCATGCTGCGCGACCGCACCGGGCATTTGTCCTTGGCTACGGGCGCCATGCGCTCGCTGCTCGATTCCGTCGCCTCGCGGCTGGAGGAATCGCGCGAGACCACACGCTATCTAGTCGGGCTTCTGGTGTTCCTCGGTCTGCTCGGCACGTTCTGGGGCTTGCTGCAGACAGTCAGCTCCGTCGGTTCCACCATCGGCGCGCTCGATACCAATGGCAGCGAGAGCGTGATGCTGTTCGACCAACTCAAAGAGGGACTCGCCGCGCCGCTCAAAGGCATGGGCATCGCCTTTTCCTCATCGCTGTTCGGTCTCGGCGGTTCCCTGATCCTCGGCTTTCTCGACCTCCAGGCTGGCCACGCCCAAGGCCGCTTCTACAATGAGCTGGAGGACTGGCTCTCCAGCATCACCGAATTGCAGTCGGCGGAAGGCACCGCGGTCACCGGCGTGCCGCCGCAGCTTCGCTTCGCGCTGCTCGACATGCAGCGATCGCTGTCGGATTTGAGCGAGAAGATCGAGCTCAGGGTGCTCGGCGACAACACCGGTGATGCGGTGAAGGATCTGGCTCAAGGCGTGGAGAAGCTGATCCGGCAGATGCGCGCCGAGCAGAAAGTCGTGCGCGAATGGGCCGACGAGCAGGCCCAGCAGCAACATGAGCTGGCGACGGTGCTGAAGCAGATCACCAGCAAGGCGAAGCTGCCGGCGCGTGAGGAGCGGGGTTAGCCATGGCCTTGGCGCGAGGCCGCCGCCGGCCGACAGCCACCAATTATTGGCCCGGCTATGTCGACATGCTCTCCACCCTGCTGCTGGTGGTGACCTTCCTCATGTCGCTGTTCATGCTTTCCAACTTTTTCATCACCCAGCAGACGAGCGGCAAGGACACGATGCTGTCCCGCCTCAACCGGCAGCTGTCGCAGCTGACCGAGCTGCTGGCGCTGGAGCGCTCCAAGAAGCAATCGGTCGAGGACAGCCTTTCCGCGCTTCAGGCGACCCTCATCGACAAGGACAAAGAGAACACACGCCTGACCGGATTGATCGGCGAGCAGGACGGCAAGACCAAGGGCGCCGAGTCGCGCGCCACGACGCTGGGCAGCGCGCTCGATCAGCAGAAAAACATCACCAACGAGGCGCTGGCCAAGGTCGAAATCCTGAATCAGCAGCTGAATGCGCTGCGTCTGCAACTGGCGGCGTTGCAAGATGCGCTCGACGCCTCCGAGGCCAAGGACCGCGACAGTCAGGTCAAGATCGCCGATCTCGGTCAGCGGCTGAACGTGGCCCTGGCTAAGAAGGTGCAAGAGCTCGCGCGCTACCGTTCGGACTTCTTCGGCAAACTGAGGGAGGTGCTCGGCGCGCGCCCCGAATTCCAGGTCGTCGGCGACCGCTTCGTTTTCGCCGCCGACGTGCTGTTCGATTCGGGCTCGGCCGACGTGAAGCCGGACGCCACCCCGCAGCTCGACAAGCTTGCCGACGCGCTGAAGCAGCTCGAGACGCAGATTCCTGGCGACATCGCCTGGGTGCTCAGGATCGACGGCCACACCGACATCAAGCCGATCACCAATGCGCTGTTCCCGTCGAACTGGGAATTGTCATCGGCGCGCGCAATCTCGGTGGTGCGTTATCTGATCGATCAGGGCGTGCCCGCGAACCGGCTGGTCGCCGCCGGCTTCGGCGAGTTTCAGCCACTCGATTCGGCCGACAGCGACGAAGCCCGGGCCAGGAACCGCCGCATCGAGCTGAAGCTCACCGAGCGCTAGTCGCCTCCACACCGGCGGAGCCCTGTATCCCTCTCTTGATGGTG
>JBAUEK010000166.1:0-3634 GCA_049678565.1 Methyloceanibacter sp.
CCGAGCCACCGCCTCCGGCGGAGGCAGCGGCGGAGACGAATACCGAGACCGCTCAGAGCACGCCGAACACCGCCGCCAACGCTCGTGCCGCGGACTCAACCGAGACCCTGTTCGACACCAGGCGATAGACTTTCCACTACTTTCTGCCTGTCCAAGCAGCTGATTTCGCGGGACTCGTCAGATGGCGACGACGCGATCAAGCAGACGGTCGATGCGGTCCGGGCCGAGGGCAAGGCGAAATGAGGGGCGCGCAGCGCGCCCGCCCCTCATAGCGGTGTGGATCAGCCGCCGTGGCCGCCAATGGGCGGGGGCGGCGGAAAGTTCTTCAGCGCCGGAACGGGGTTCTCCGGATCCTGGAGATTCGGGTTGAGATCGGTTGACGCGCCGCCCGGGAAGCGCCGGATGCTCGGATATTTGATGATCGATTGATCGAACGCGAGCAACACCGGCGCGACCAGGCCGCCAACCCAGCCATTGTCCTGGCCCGAGTATTTTCCGGGCGAGGACGACAGCACCCGCATCGACTGCGCGCCGTTGAAGATCATGTCGTATTTCTCGAACGGGTCCATGGTGAGATTGTAGAGCGCGCCGATCGATCCGAGATCCGACGTCACCCCGAGCCAGGAATCCTTCGCCGTGCCGATATATTTCCAAGCGATGTTCAGCCAGGGCGCGTTCGGATCGCCACTGACGTCGACCCGCACGCCGCCGAAGGTCTCGCCGTCGATATAGATCCAAGAGGCGCGCGCCGAATGCACCGATTTGCCGAGGACGTAGGCGCTGTTGTCGATGCTGTCGAAATAGATGGGCTTGCCGTCGTCGCCGACCCAATCATGCGGCGGCGGGGTGAGCCCGACCATCCCGGCCAGGGTCGCCCACGCATCGATGTGCGTCATCATCTCATGGTACTGCGCGCCGGCCTGGACCTTCCCCGGCCACCATAAAATGCCGGGTACGCGCCAGCCGCCCTCGAAGACCGAGCCCTTCTCGCCCCGGAACGGCGTGGTGCCGGCGTCCGGATAAGCGTCCTGCCAGGCGCCATTGTCAGCGGTCAGGATGACAATGGTATCCGGCGCTTCGCTCCTGATGGCATCCATGATGCGGCCGATATCGGCATCGAGCTCCATCAGGGAATCCGAATAATCGCCGAGATGCGACTTGCCGCGGAACTCAGGCGCCGCGTTGGTCGGGTTGTGCATCTTGAGGAAGTTGATGTCCATGAAGAACGGCTTGTCGTCCTTGGCGTGCTTCTTGATGTACTCGACCGCCGAATCCGTCTGGCGAACGTCGAAGGTCGCGAACGCATCGTAGTCGATGGTGCCGACCTGCTTGGCGGGCTGACCGGCGACGCCTTCCCATTCGCCGAGATTGACGATGCTGTCATAGGACGCCTTGAATTCCGGATTGTAGGACGGGAACCAGGGATGGAACCATTTCGAGGTGTCGGTGTAGGCATAAACGCCGGCGTAATAGGCGGCGAAATGCTTCATCTCGTCGAATCCGTGCTCGATCGGATAGGACTCAGGCTTGTCGCCGAGATGCCATTTGCCGGAGAAATAAGTCGAGTAGCCGTTCTTCTGGAAGAACTCGGCGATGGTCGGCGTTTCTTTGCGCAGATAGTTTCGGTCGCCCGGAGCCACCACGATCGAGAGCGCCGAGCGGATCGGGATGCGCCCGGTGATGAAGGAGGCGCGGCCCGCGGTGCAGCTCGCCTGGCCATACCAACTGGTGAAGGTCGCACCCTCCTTGGCCAGCTGATCGACATTGGGGGTCGGATGGCCGAGGGCGACGCCGCCGCCGGAATAAGCGCCGAAATCGTTCCAGCCGGTGTCGTCGGTCATCAGCATGACGATGTTCGGCCGCTTGGCCTGAGCGGCTGCCGGTGACAGTTCCGCGGCGGTGAACAGCGCGGTCATGGACAAGACCATGGCAACCGTGGCAGCCGCGAGGACGTGGCTGAACCTCGGCGGCGGCTCAAAAAGAGCCTCAACCTTCTTCATGGGGCATACCTCCTGGATTGTTTTTCAAACGTCGAAAACTTCTTCTAGCGCGCTTGCATAAGCAAGTGGAGCTTTCGCCATGGCTGAAACCTTGGGCGTAACCTCAAGAAAGACTCGAAGGCCGGAGCGAAATTTATCGACAAATCGAACAATTCGCGCACGCTGGCAGCTTGAGGCCTCTCCGCGACAGTTTATTGTGCGACCCAAGCGAATTGGGTATGGAGGCGGCACGATCCGCCGCCAAAACTCGGGAGCGATGGCATGTCAGAGCCGGAACGGCCCCAACTGAGCCCCTATCCGGTCGAGCTCGAAGCGGGCAAACGCTACGCTTGGTGCCGATGCGGGCGCAGCAAGAAGCAGCCGTTTTGCGACGGGTCGCATGCAGGCACGGGCATCGAGCCGGTCATGTTCACGGCCGAGCGAACGGAGCCCGCGCTTCTCTGCGGCTGCAAGGATACGGGCGACCCGCCGTTCTGCGACGGCTCCCATATGCTGCTCTGATTTTGGCCGCGCCTTGAGAATGCGCTTCTCGTTGTACGCCTCTCACCCTTCTTGCTATGAAGAGGCGCCCCCGCCTGTGGCCGCCGCCAGGGGGCCGGTACGCTAGCCCCCGTTCGGGGGGAAGGAGGGCAGCGGGATCCATGGCCTATTTTCTGCAGCAGCTCGTCAACGGGGTCGCGCTCGGCTCGATCTACGGCTTGATCGCCATCGGCTACACCATGGTCTATGGCATCGTCGGCATGATCAATTTCGCCCATGGCGACATCTTCATGGTCGGCGCCTTCATCGCCCTCATCGCCTTTCTCGCGATCTTGAGCTTTGGCGTGACGCTGATCCCGGTTGCGCTCGTGCTGGTGCTTGTCATCGCCATGGTGCTGACCGCGGTATGGGGCTGGACGGTGGAGCGGATCGCCTACCGGCCGCTGCGCGAATCGTTCCGGCTCGCGCCGCTGATCACCGCCATCGGCATGTCTATCGTGCTGCAGAATTTCATTCAGGTGGCGCAAGGTGCGCGGGTGAAGCCCCTGCAGCCCGTCGTCACCGGCGGCTACCAGATTTTCGACCAGGGCGGATTCGCGGTCAATCTCTCCAACATCCAGGTGCTCATCGTGGTCACGACCGTGGCGCTGATGGGCACGTTCTGGCTGCTCATCAGCCGCACCGAGCTTGGCCGCGCGCAGCGCGCCTGCGAGCAGGACAGGCTGATGGCGGCACTCTCGGGCGTGAATGTGGACCGCACCATTTCGCTCACCTTCGTCATGGGCGCCGCCCTCGCCGCCGTGGCGGGGCTGCTCTACCTCCTCTATTACGGCGTGATCGATTTCTTCATCGGCTTCGTCGCCGGCATCAAGGCCTTTACCGCGGCGGTGTTTGGCGGCATCGGCTCGCTGCCCGGAGCCATGCTCGGCGGGCTCGTGATCGGTCTGATCGAGACCTTCTGGTCGGCTTATTTCAGCATCGAATATAAGGACGTGGCGGCCTTCTCCATGCTCGCCATTGTGCTGATCTTCTTCCCCTCGGGCCTGCTCGGACGGCCAGAGGTCGAGAAGGTCTAGGCCCTTGGGCGAGCCGGCCAAACCGCCGGGGCACCGGCTCAAATCCGCTCTCATCGACGCGACCCTTGCGGCGTTGAT
>JBAUEK010000167.1:0-5737 GCA_049678565.1 Methyloceanibacter sp.
GCCGAACACGGCCGCGGCGGGCAAGATGAAGGCAAGCGCCCAGAAGCCTGCGATCTTGGCGAAATGGTGCTCCCACAGACGCGGGGTCAGCAGCGGCAGCAGGGCGACAGAGAGCAACATGCCGACAAAGGGGAGCGCCCAGAGGAGGCTGAGGTCTCCGCCGTCGATCGTCGTCGCCAGCGCCTCCCCGCCGAGCGTCGCCGTGCTCACCTGTCCCCCGGCACAGAATTGCTTCCAGGTTGCTTCATCGCATCTATCCGAGGGCTACGCCGCCGCAACGCCGATCCTTGGCCGGTTGAAGGTGACATAACCCCCCCACAGGCGGCGCCAAACCGTCTTATCATCGGCTTTGGCGGCCGGATAATGAGCGGCCGCGCCGGGACCGACGACTACATTCATGGATTGACTAATTGCTATAAAAGCGGAACAGCTGACGGGCTCCCATATCACGGATTCCGGCATTGCCGCGCAAGGGACCCATGACGACTACCAAAATCGCAAGACCAGGGGTTGCGCCGCGAAAGCGCGGCAACCGGCAGCCGCCTCGAATGGAGGAATCGTTGAGGACGGGGTCGCTTGCGCCCCAGCCGGCGGGAAGTCTTTCCCTCGCCGGCGCCATCGGCGTCCAGGTTCGCTCCTTGCGCCGCAAGCTCGATCTGACCGGCGCCGAGCTCGCCGACCAGGCCGGCCTCTCCGCCGGCATGCTCTCCAAGATCGAGAATGGTGTGGTATCGGCCTCCATCGAAAGCCTCGATGCGCTCGCGCGCGCGCTGAACGTGCCGCTCACCACGTTTTTCGCGAGCTATGAAGAGCAGCGCGACTGCTCCTTCGTGCCGTCCAACAAGGGTGTCACCATCGAGAGGCGCGGCACCAAGGCCGGCCACCAATATCAACTTCTGGGCCATTCCATCTCGGGGGATGTTATCGTCGAGCCTTACCTCATCACGCTCACCGATGAGGCCAAGCCTTACACGATGTTCAAACATGCGGGCGTGGAGTTTATTTACATGCTCACGGGCAGGGTGCTCTATCGCCATGCCGACAAGGCCTACCCCCTGTCTCCGGGTGATTCGCTATTCTTCGACGCCGCCGCCTTGCATGGCCCCGAGGAACTTACCGAACTCCCCATGACGTATCTCTCGATCATCATCTACCCGCGGAGCTGACGCTTGCCCCGCAAGTGAAAATGGCTGCTTTCCCAGCAGGAAGGTAATATTCCCAGCAGTTGACAGAGGTTGAGTCCGCCGCTACCTTGCATCAGCGTTCAAGACCTTTGCAAGGATAAGACTGAATGTGCGGAATCGTAGGCATCTTCCTGAAGAACCGATCGCTCGAGCCTGAGCTTGGCAGCATGCTGGCGAAGATGCTCGGCACGATGTGCGATCGCGGTCCGGATAGCGCCGGCTTCGCCATCTATGGCGCGGGCGACCCCGAGCACGTGAAGCTCACGCTTCGCGCCGACCGGGGCGATGCGGATTTCGCCGCTCTGGCCAAGAAAGTCGGAGCCGCGATCGGCGTCCCTGTCGCCGTCGACGTCCACGCGACCCACGCCGTCTTCAAGGTCCCGACATCGTCCGAGCAGGCGGCACGCGATAGCATCGCCGAACTCGGCCAGGACGTGAAGATCGTGGGCTCCGGCACCCGCATGGAGGTGTACAAGGAGGTCGGGCGCCCCGACGCGGTGGCCAAGCGTTTCGACCTTGCCCATATGGCGGGCTCCCACGCCATTGCCCATACCCGCATGGCGACGGAATCGGCCGTGACCACCGATGGCGCTCATCCCTTCTCCACCGGGCGCGATCAATGCCTCGTGCATAACGGCTCGCTCTCCAACCACAATGGGCTCCGTCGCGAGCTCAAGCGCAAGGGCCTGAGCTTCGAGACCGAGAACGATACCGAGGTCGCGGCGGGTTACATCACCTGGCGCATGAGCGAGGGATCGAGCCTCGGCGAGGCGCTGGAGCAGTCGCTTGACGATCTCGACGGCTTCTACACTTTCGTCGTCGGCACCGAGGATGGCTTCGGCGTGTTGCGCGACCCCATCGCCTGCAAGCCCGCCGTGATGGCCGAGACCGACGACTATGTGGCCTTCGGCTCCGAATATCGCGCGCTCGCCGGGCTGCCGGGCATCGATCAAGCCCGCGTCTGGGAACCCGAGCCGGCCAAGGTCTATTTCTGGGAACGTCATTGATGACCGTGATCGATCTCGAGGTCACCAGTCTCCGCGACCTGAACCAGATGCTGCATGGACTGAGGGAGGGAACCAACGAGACCTTCCGCGTGATCAATCCCAAGGGACGTCACGCCATCGCCGTCGGTCTCGATGCGCCCGTCACCGTCGAGATCGACGGCAATGCCGGCTATTACTGCGCCGGCATGAACAAGCAGGCCAATGTGATCATCAATGGCAGCGCCGGCCTGGGTTTGGCCGAGAACATGATGTCGGGCACCGTCCACGTTAAGGGCGACGCGTCATCCTCCGCCGGCGCCACCGGTTGCGGCGGCCTGCTCGTGATCGACGGCAATGCCGGGGCGCGCTGCGGCATCTCCTCGCGCGGCATCGACATCGTGGTCAAGGGATCGGTTGGCCACATGTCGGCCTTTATGGCCCAGGCCGGCGCGCTCGTCGTGCTCGGTGACGCCGGCGACGCGCTCGGTGATTCCATCTACGAAGCCCGCCTGTTCGTGCGCGGGGCGGTGACGAGTCTCGGCTCCGACTGTATCGAGAAGCCGCTTCGCGACGAGCATCGGGAGAAGCTCGGCGAGCTGCTCCAAGCAGCCGGATTGAACGGAGAGATCGACCTCGGCGAATTCCGCCGCTACGGGTCGGCTCGCAATCTCTATCATTTCCACATGGACAATCTGGAGGCCTATTGATGAGCGCGGACACCCGCTGGGTCCACACGCCGCCGCGGGAATCGGCGACCTTCGACGCGCAGTCGATCGCCGAGATTCACCGCGCCGCGGCGACCGGCCTCTACGACATCCGCGGCTTCGGCGCCAAACGCAAGGTGCCGCATTTCGACGATCTTCTGTTTCTCGGCGCGTCTATCAGCCGTTATCCACTGGAGGGCTATCGCGAGCGTTGCAGCACCGAAGTCGTGCTCGGTAACCGCTTCGCCAAGAAGCCGCTACGTCTCAAGATCCCGATCACCATCGCCGGCATGAGCTTCGGCTCCCTGTCCGGTCCGGCCAAGGAAGCCCTCGGCCGTGGCGCCTCGGCGCTCGGAACGTCGACCACCACCGGCGACGGCGGCATGACCGATGAGGAGCGGCACCATTCCGACCTCCTGGTCTACCAGATCCTGCCGTCGCGCTACGGCATGAACCCCGACCATCTCCGCCAAGCCGACGCGATCGAGATCGTGGTCGGGCAGGGCGCCAAGCCCGGCGGCGGCGGCATGCTTCTCGGGCAGAAAATCTCGCCCCGCGTGGCCCAGATGCGCACGCTGCCCGAGGGCATCGACCAGCGCTCGGCCTGCCGTCACCCCGACTGGACCGGCCCCGACGATCTTGAGATAAAGATCGGCGAGCTGCGCGAGATCACCGATTGGCAGAAGCCGATCTACGTCAAGATTGGCGCCGCGCGGCCCTATTTCGACACCGCGCTGGCGGTCAAGTCCGGCGCCGACGTGGTCGTGCTCGATGGCATGCAAGGCGGCACCGCCGCGACCCAGGAGGTTTTCATCGAGCATGTCGGCATACCCATCCTCTCCGCCATCAGGCCCGCGGTGCAGGCGCTGCAGGAACTCGGCATGCACCGCAAGGTCCAGCTGATCGTGTCGGGCGGCATCCGCAACGGCGCCGACGTCGCCAAGGCGCTCGCGCTTGGCGCCGACGCCGTCTCCATCGGCACCGCTGCCCTGATCGCGCTTGGCGACAACGCCCAGCATCTGGCTGAGGACTACGCCAAGATCGGCACCAAGCCCGGCTGCTACGACGATTGGCATGAGGGGCGCGATCCCGCCGGCATCACTACCCAGGATCCGGAGCTGATGCGGCGCTTCGACCCCATCGCCGGCGGCCGGCGGCTCGCAAATTATTTGTCGGTGCTGACGCTCGAGACCCAGACCATCGCGCGCGCCTGCGGCAAGAGCGATGTGCACAATCTGGAGCCCGAGGATCTCGTGGCGCTGACCGTCGAATCGGCGGCGATGGCGGGTGTGCCGCTCGCCGGCACCAATTGGATACCAGGCAAACAGAATGACTCGTTTTAGCTCAGGAGAGTAGGGATGGCGACGGATCTGGCGGCAATCGCGAAAGAGCGCGGGATCAAGTATTTTCTCATTAGCTTTGTCGATCTCTTCGGCACCATGCGGGCGAAGCTCGTACCCGCCGCCGCGATCAAGGGCATGGCCAAGAACGGCGCGGGCTTCGCCGGCTTCGCCAGTTGGCTCGATATGACTCCGGCGGACCCCGACGTGCTCGCCATTCCCGATCCCGACAGCCTGATGCAGCTGCCGTGGCGGAAGGAGGTCGCCTGGCTCGCCGCCGATCCCTACATGCACGGCAAGCTCGTCGAGCAGGCGCCGCGCAACGTCTTGAAGCGCGCGATCGCGGCATCGGAGGCCATGGGTTACGAGCCCAAGACCGGGGTGGAATGCGAGTTCTTCTTGATCAGCCCGGATGGCGAGAGCATCGCCGACGCGAGCGATCATCAGTCGAAGCCCTGCTACGACCAGCAGGCGCTGATGCGGCGCTTCGACGTCATCAGTGAGATCTGCGATTCGATGCTCGAGCTCGGCTGGAACCCCTACCAGAACGACCACGAGGACGCGAACGGCCAGTTCGAGATGAACTGGGACTACACCAACGCGCTCACGACCGCGGACCGCCATGCTTTCTTCAAATACATGGTCAAGTCGATCGCCGAGAAGCACGGGCTGCGGGCGACCTTCATGCCCAAGCCCTTCTCGAACCTGACCGGCAACGGTTGCCACGTCCATTTTTCGATGTGGGCGGACGGCAAGAATCTGTTCGAGGATACCAGTGACCAGTTGGGGCTGTCGAAGCTCGGCTATCAATTCATTGCCGGCCTCATCCATTCGGCCGACGGTCTGGCCGCCATCACCAACCCCACGGTCAACTCCTACAAGCGCATCAACGCGCCGCGCACGATTTCGGGCGCGAGCTGGGCGCCGAACACGGTGACCTATACCGGCAACAACCGGACGCACATGATCCGCATTCCGGACACAGGCCGCTTCGAGTTCCGGCTCGCCGACGGCGCGACCAATCCTTACACCCTGGAAGCGGCAGTCCTGGTTGCCGGTCTCGACGGCATCGCCAACAAGCGCGATCCAGGACCGCGCCTCGACATCGACATGTATGCCGAGGGTCACACGGTGAAGGACGCAAAGCGGCTCCCCCTCAATCTGCTCGATGCCCTGCGCGCCCTCGACAATTCGAGCGTCATGCGCAAAGGCCTGGGGGCGCCGTTTGTCGACGCCTATCTCAAGCTTCGGCACGCCGACTGGAATGAATATTCCCGCCAGCTGACGGATTGGGAGCGGCGCACCACGCTCGACTGCTAGCGGACAACCGCCAGACCTCAGCCGCTGAGCCTTGTGTGGCTTGGCGGCTCGCCGAAGGCGCGTCTATAGGCGCGGGCAAACTGGCTGGCCGAGGTGAAGCCGGTGGCTATGGCGACATCGAGCACGGGGGAGGCGGTCTCCCGCAACAGCTGCCGCGCACGTTCGAGCCGCATCGATCGATATTGCCGATGGATGCCGTGGCC
>JBAUEK010000168.1:0-3489 GCA_049678565.1 Methyloceanibacter sp.
TGCCACGGCCTTCGGTTCCGACCGTCGGGTTTCCGGCCGGGATCACCTGCAACGGCGTCTGGTCATCGACATGCACGACGTCCTCGAAGCCCACCCGGCCCGCGGCGAGATCGGTGAAGCCCGGCGCGCGCGGGAGGCCGAGCCGTCCCGACACGGCCGTCGCACCGCGGGTGAGATCGACCAGGACGCCGCGTTGCTTTCCCGCCAGCAGCGAGCGGGCGATGCGAATGGCTTCCGAGGTCGCGTCGATTTCAAGCTTGCCCGCCACCACCAGCACCGCGCCGGCCGCGTTTCCGGCCGAACGCAGGCGGATGTGGTTCAGCACCGCGTCGATCGATTTGAGCACCGGCCCGACCCGGCCCTGGCTTGGCCCGGCCGGAGCGCCCTCTTGGCGCGGCTCCTTGGCAGCCTCTCTCGCGCGCAAAGACGCTCGCCGCTGTTGCAGATAACTGCGGAGGTCGTTCGGCGCTCCGACCTCGCCTTCTTGTCGCGTCGGGGGCGGAGACGAGTTGCGGTTCTGCTCCTCAAGCTGATGCGATCCGCGAAGCTCGGCGGCGAGGACTCTCTCGAACAGGCCTCTTGTGTTTGCCCGTTTCGGGACGACTTCGGCCTTGGTGCTGTCGGCGCCGCCTGCCAGGGCGGGAAGCAGGTCCTCGGTCGAGATCTTGATCGTGCTCATGGAGTCCTCGATCGGCCTGCCTGCCGCGCAAGCCGAGAATGGCGTAGGCTCCATTACAGCGCCTCTTCGTAACCAAGTTCTTAAGTACCGCCCCGCTTCGGCACGGTCGCTCAACTCTCATTAAGGATCGGATGGCGGGGGATCGGAGCGATGAGCAGCGCGAGGCGTGCTCACCGAAGTCGCAAGGCGGAGCCGGACCACGCTATTTACCTGTCCGGGTGGTTCTTCTAAACAGCCGGTAACCTTAAACCCCAACCATCCGGCTCCGTCCGTGATCTCCTCTCTTCGCATTCTGCATTGCCTGAGAGCGCCAATCGGAGGTTTGTTCCGCCACGTTCACGATCTGGCCAAGGGCCAGGCGGAGCTCGGGCTGCAAGTCGGCGTGATCTGCGATGCCGATACGGGTGGCGAAGAAGCGGACCGCGCTCTCAATCGCTTGACCGATTTCTGTGCTCTCGGCGTCACGCGCTGCCCGATGCCGCGCCGGCCAGGGCCCGGCGACTGGCGCAGCTATCGCAAAGTGAGGCGGCTAGCTTCGAATCTTGGCATCGACGTCCTGCATGGCCACGGCGCCAAGGGCGGCGGCTATGCCCGCCTCGCGGCACGGTGGCTTCAACGCAGAGGCAACAGGGTGGGTGCGTTCTATACCCCCCACGGCGGCAGCCTGCATCATCCGCCCGGGACGCTGGTCGGGCGCCTTTATCGCCAGGCCGAGCGCAAGCTCGCCCCCCTGACCGACGGCATCATCTTCGAAAGCGCGTTCGCGGCGCGGAGATTCAGCGATCTCATCGGCGCGCCCAACTGTCCCATCTGCGTCGTGCCGAATGGCCTCTATCGCCATGAATTCTACGAGCCGACCCTGTCGGACAACGCCGCGGATTTCGTTTTCGTCGGCGAGCTCACGCAATTGAAAGGCGTCGACATCTTGCTGGCCGCGCTCGCCGCGCAGAGAACCGTCTATCCCGCGACCGCGGTGATCGTCGGCACGGGCCCGGACGAAAGGGAACTTAAGAAGCTCGCGCGGAAGCTTGGCCTCGAAGGCAAGGTCTCGTTTGCAGGGTCGCTGCCGGCAAGGACCGCATTCGCGCGCGGACGCTGCGTGGTGGTGCCGTCGCGGGCCGAGTCGTTCCCCTATGTGTTGTTGGAGGCGGCCGCGGCGCAGATGCCGCTGATCGCGACGGAGGTCGGCGGCATTCCCGAAATCGTGGCCGGCACCGACACGCCTCTGATCAGGCCGGGAGACATTGGCGCCCTTGCCGGGCAAATGCGGGCCTTCCTCGCCAACCCGCAGCCATTTCTTGGCCGTGCCATCCAGCTGCAAAGGCATGTGGCGAACCGCCTGACCGTGGACCGCATGACGAGCGAGATCGTCCAATTCTATGTGTCGGTGCTGGGCGACGTGCCCGCGAGGAAGGCTACTCCAGTAGAATCAGACTCTTGATGGTCTGCCCTCAGGTCACGCTTGAGAGTCGTGCCCCAACCTCTCAGCACGAAGCCAAAAGAGGGCGCCTCTCAACATTTTCGCATTGATAAATCACGGTCGTGCTTGAATCGACTGTGCACACGGCTTACGTCTGAGGGAGACGGTGGGGCACGCTCGGGAAGCGTGCCATGAAACGGCTTCTTCTCTCGCTGGGTCTCGTCGGCATCGTGTTCGCCGGCCACGCACCCAGCGCGATTCAAACGCAGCAGAATTTTTCCGACGTGGCCAAGCAAATCCCTGCGCCGCGGGCGGTCGCGCTTGCGTCGGATCGCACCCGCGCGGCGGAAAGCGTCTGGGGCCAATCGAACCTCCAACGCTTGGGCGTTCAGCCCATCGCGCTGCGCTCCACGGACAACCATGCCCAATGGGCTGGTTTGCCCGAGGCGAGCGTTGAAGAGATCTTTGCCCAGGTGCTGCCGCGGACGGCTAGCCGCAGCACCGAGGCCAGCGATGAGAACGCCATGTGGGTCGTCGTGATCCGCGGGGCGTGGCTTCATAGCGGCCCGTCGGTTGCGGCTCCGATCGTCGGCCATCAATCCCCCGGCACGGAATTGCATCTGGTTGACTCCGCCAGAGGCTGGTTCGAAGTCTTCGATCCCGCAACCAACGAGCGTGGCTGGGTCTACGGCAAATATTATGTCGAGTCGATCGATCATCCCGGCAAGAAGCGCGTCGCTGCGGTCGAAGCGACGCAAGTCCCGGTGGCCAACGCGGCGCCCGAGCCAGCAGCGCCAACGAAGCAAGTGCGGCGCGTGCTGCAACAGCCGCAGTTCCTCGCCCCGCCGCAGGTCCAGGCGGAGATAGCGCAGCCGTCTCCTCGCCGCCGCGACGACAGTGTCGCGAGCCTGCTGGAGAGAGCCCTTCAGCGTTAGGCTCGGTCCTTCTTTCAGAGTTCGAGGGGGAAATGGTCGGAGCGGGGAGATTTGAACTCCCGACCCCCGGTCCCCCAGACCTGGCGGTGCTTGGCATATTGTCGTTTGTTTTCCGATATTTAGCCAGCTTTGATCATCTCGTTTCGGGACTTATTTCGGGACTTTTGAAACTGCTCAAGCGCATTGGCCACCTCTTCATCGAGAACGTGGGCGTAGCGCGTCGTCGTCTTGATGTCGGCGTGATTGAGCGCTCGTTGCACAAGCTTGAGGTTGCCAGTGTCGCGAAGGAGCTTTGTGCCCACGTCATGTCGGATGTCGTGAAAGCGGAAATTCTCAACGCCTGCCTTCTTGCAAAGCCGACGCCACTGCGACTTCGCGCCACTCACAGTCATTGCATAACGCTGCCCCTTCACGCGACCAACTCGCGTTCGCTGTGCGACGTAAGTGAACACGCG
>JBAUEK010000169.1:0-8185 GCA_049678565.1 Methyloceanibacter sp.
TTCCCAGGCTTGCCCGATCCCAAGCAACGGGGCGACGTGCTCGCCTTCCTGCGGATCAAGGCCGACAGCCCGGTGCCGCTGCCCGAGGCAGCACCGGCTGAGACGCCCGCGGCGCCTGCGGCGGCGGAGAAGCCAGCCGAAGAGCCCGCGGCGCCCGCTGCTCCTGCGGCGGAGGAGACCCCAGCCGAGGCGCCTGCTGCTCCGGCAGCCGAGGAGACTCCAGCCGAGGCGCCTGCCGCTCCCGCAGCCGAGGAGAAGCCAGCCGAAGAGCCGGCAGCTCCGGCAGCCGAGGAGGCTCCGGCTGAGGAAGCCGCGGCGCCTGCGACCGAAGGGGACTTTTCCGAGCCCTCTACGGCGAACCAGCCGCAGCCCGTCGTCCCCGAGGAACCGGCCGAGATGCCGGCTCCGGCCGCCGATGAGGCCCCGGAAGCTCCGGCGGCCGAGGCGGACTTTTCGGAGCCGTCGACGTCAAACCAGCCGCAGCCGGTCGTTCCCGACGGGCAGGCTGAGTAGAATAAGGGACGCAAACGGGGCGTCCCGACCCACAGAATGGTTAGCCCCTTCCCTGCCAGAGCGGGGAAGGGGTCCGTACCCTTCCTCGGCCAAAGCGGGCCCGGAAGTCCAAAAACATGAGCGATAATTCATGGAGGGCCCCCCCGCCCCCATGCTAAGAGGGCGGGATCTCAAGCCTCGGGCCTCGGCCGTCCCAAGCGCAGGCGGTCAATCGTTCAAATTCAAGCGCGGCACCCCCCATCATGATGCTTGGTCGCTTCCTGCTTTTCCTTGTCCTCGCAGGTCTGATCGCCGTACCGGCAACAGCCGAGGACGCGCCGCAGCAACATCACGCCGTCTCTCTCATCGGCGCGCCGAAATATCCCGCCGACTTCAAGCATTTCGACTATGTGAACCCGGACGCGCCCAAGGGCGGCCTCGTGCGCATGGCCGATATCGGCAGCTTCGATAGCCTCAACCCCGTCCTCTACAAGGGCGAGGCCGCAGGGGGTCTTGGGCTCGTCTATGAAAGCCTCATGTCCGACAGCCTGGAGGAGCCTTCGACCTCCTATGGCCTCATCGCCGAATGGGCTTCCTATCCGCCGGATTTCTCCTCGGTGACGTTCAAGCTCCGCGAGGAAGCGCGCTGGCATGACGGCGAGCCGATCACCATCGATGACGTCATTTACAGCCTCGAGGTGAACAAGGCGGCCAATCCCCGCATGGCGCTTTACTACAAGAACGTGTCGCGGGCGGAGGCGACGGGACCTAACGAGGTGACCTTCAGCTTCGACGTGAAGGGCAATCGCGAGCTTCCCATGATCATGGGACAGCTCACCATTCTGCCCAAGCACTACTGGACCGGTGAGGACGCGAAAGGCAATCAGCGCGACCCCTTGAAGACCACGCTCGAACCGCCGCTCGGCTCTGGACCGTATCGCATCAAGACCGTGAGCCCGGGCCGGACCATCGCCTATGAGCGCGTGGCGGATTATTGGGGCAAGGAGCTGCCGGTCAATCGCGGCCAGTGGAACTTCGACGAAATCCGCTTCGACTATTACCGCGACGAGACGGTCGCGTTCGAAAGCTTCAAGGCCGGCAGTCTCGACTATCACCAAGAATCGAGCGCGAAGAACTGGGCCACGGCTTACGACTTCGCCGCCCTGCGCAACGGCTGGGTCATCCGCCAGGAAGTGCCGATCAAGAGCGCGCAGCCGATGCAGAGCTTCGCCTTCAATCTTCGCCGCCCGCAATTCGCCGACCGCCGCGTGCGGCAGGCGTTCAGCCTCGCCTTCGATTTCGAATGGGCAAACAAGAACCTGTTCTTCGGCCAATATGAGCGCGTCGGAAGCTATTTCCAGGGCACCGAGCTCGCAGCACCCAAGGAGCTGCCGCAAGGACACGAGCTTGAGATCCTGAACGAGGTGAAGGATCAGGTGCCGACGGAAGTCTTCACCGAGGTCTACCGCAATCCGGTGAACGACAACTCCGACGCTATGCGCGCGAATTTGCGCAAAGCGGTTCTGCTGCTCAAAGAGGCCGGCTATGAGGTAAAGGATGGCATGCTCACCAACACCAAGACGGGCGAGCCGCTGACCGTCGAGTTCCTGCTCGTGTCGCCGCTGTTTGAGCGCATCGTGCAGCCTTACATCCGCAATCTCGACCGCCTCGGCATCAAATCGAGGCTGCGTATAGTGGATTCGGCGCAATATACGCGGCGGCTCGACGGCTTCGACTACGACATCGTGGTCGCCAATTTTGCCCAATCCAACTCACCCGGCAACGAGCAGCGTGACTTCTGGGGTTCGGACGCGGCAGGCCGCGAGGGGAGCCGCAATCTGATCGGCATCAAGGATCCGGCGATCGACACGCTGGTCGACCGGGTTATCTTCGCCAAGGATCGGGAGGAGCTGGTGGCCGCGACCCGGGCGCTCGACCGGGTGCTGTTGTGGAACGAGTTCGTGGTGCCGCAATGGTTCTCGCCCAGGGTGCGCATCGCCTATTGGAACCGTTATGGCCAGCCGGAGACCTTGCCGGACCTGACGCCGGGCTTCCTGCAGGTCTGGTGGTTCGACCAGGAGAAGGCCGATCATCTGGCGGAGGTCTCCAAGCATTGATGGCGTGCGCGCGGGCTCCCTTCCGGCCAATTGCCGCTGCCGCGCTTGTGCTCTGCGCCGCACTCGCGGGGGCGCCCGCAGCTAGCCACGCGGGCGACGCCAAGCATGGCCTGTCCGCCTTCGGCGATCTCGCCTACCCCGCCGATTTTACCCATTTCGCCTATAGCAACGCCGACGCACCGAAGGGCGGAACCCTGTCGCTCGTCGGCTGGGGCGGGGTGACCACCTTCGATAGCCTCAACAATTTCATTCTCAAGGGTGACGCCGCCCAGGGGCTCGATCTTCTGTTCGATACGCTGATGACGCGGGCGACGGACGAGCCCGATGCCGTCTATGGCCTGGTGGCGGAGAACGCCGAAATCGCCGACGACGCCATGTCGGTGACGTTCAAGCTCAGGCCGGAGGCGAAATTCAACGACGGCAGCGCCATCACCGCCGACGATGTGGTGTTCTCCTTCGACGCGCTCAAGACCAAAGGCCATCCGATCTATGCGCAGATGCTGCATGACGTGGTGACGGCGGAGGCGCTCGATCCGCACACCGTGCGCTACAGCTTCAAGGGCTCGCTCACGCGCGACCTGCCGCTCACCGTGGCCGGGCTCCCCATTCTGTCCAAGGCCTATTACGCCACAAGAGACTTCGCCGCGACGACACTCGACCCCCCGCTCGGCTCCGGTCCCTACACCGTCGGCGACGTCAGGCAGGGCCGCAACATCGTCTACAAGCGCAACCCGGATTATTGGGCCAAGGATCTGCCGGTGAATCGCGGGCGTTGGAACTTCGACCAAATCCGCTTCGAATATTTCCGCGACCGCACCGCGGCCATGGAGGCGTTCAAGGCCGGCACCTACGATTTCCGCGAGGAGTTTACCTCGAAGGTCTGGGCCACCGAATACGACTTCCCCGCGATCCGCGCCGGCAAGGTGAAGAAGGAGGTCCTGGCCGACGAGACCCCCTCCGGAACCCAAGGCTTTTTCCTCAATACGCGGCGGGAGCAGCTTAAGGATCCGCTGGTGCGGCAAGCGCTCGATCTCGCCTTCGATTTCGAATGGACCAACCGCAATCTGTTCTACGGCCTCTATAGCCGGACCGAGAGCTTCTTCGAGAACTCCAGAATGAAGGCTCTCGGCGAACCATCGGAGGCCGAGCGGAACCTGCTTGAAAATCTCGGCGTGCCCGTGCCGACAGAGGCGCTCGGACCGGCCTATGTTCCATCCAAGACCGACGGCTCGGGCCAGATTCGCGGCAAGCTCGAAGCGGCCGGGGCGCTGCTGGAGCAGGCCGGCTGGACCATCAAGGACGGCAAGCGGGTCAACGCGGAAGGAGCGCCGCTGAAGCTCGAGATTCTGATGTTCGAGCCGGCCTTCGAGCGCATCACCGCGCCCTTCGTCAAGAACCTGCAACGGCTCGGCATCGACGCCTCGATGCGCATGGTCGACGCGGCCCAATATCAGCGCCGGCTGAAGAGCTTCGATTTCGACATCACCACGCAGCGCTATGTGATGCGCGACACGCCCGGCGTCGAACTCAGCAGCTATTTCGGCTCTGGCGCCGCTTCGATCGAGGGCTCGCTCAATCTCGCCGGGATTTCCGACCCCGCCATTGACGCTCTCATCGACAGAGTGATCGCGGCCAAGAGCCGGGAGGATCTCGAGACGGCGGCGCGCGCGCTCGACCGCGTGCTCAGGGCCGGCCATTATTGGGTGCCGCATTGGTACAAGGCGTCCAACAACATCGCCTATTGGGACAAATTCTCGCGCCCCGAGACCAAGCCAAATTTCGACCGCGGGGTGCTGGACACCTGGTGGTATGACGCGGCCAAAGCTGCCAAACTGACCTCCCCTGCCGCGGCCAGCCAGGATTCTCCAGATGCGCCTCAATCCAGACGCTCTTATCTGGTGCTCGCGCTTCTGCTTGGCCTCGCCCTGGTGGGATTCTTCGTGTTGAGGTCCAGAAGGTCGGCCCGGAAGCAATGACCGCCTATATCCTTCGCCGCCTGCTGCTCATCGTGCCGACCGTCATCGGCATCATGCTTGCGACCTTCATCGTGGTGCAGTTCGCACCTGGCGGCCCGGTCGAGCGGCTGATCGCCCAACTCACCGGCACCGATGTCGGTGCCACGGCGAGATTCACCGGCGGCGGCAGTGAGGTCGGAGGGCCCGGGCGCACGCCCGGCGGCGCTCCCGGCGACGTGTCCGCACCCTCCAAATATCGCGGCGCGCAGGGTCTCGACCCGGAATTCATCAAGAGCCTGGAGAAGCAGTTCGGTTTCGACAAGCCGGCCTATGAGCGCTTCTTCATTTTGATGTGGAACTATGCCCGCTTCGATTTCGGCCAGAGCTATTTTCGCGACACCAGCGTGCTCAAGCTGATCCTGGAACGAATGCCGGTCTCGATTTCGCTCGGGCTATGGATGACGCTGATCTCCTACGCCATCTCGATTCCGCTCGGCATTCGCAAGGCCGTGCAGGACGGCTCGCGCTTCGACGTGTGGACGAGCACCACCATCGTCATCGGCTACGCCATTCCCGGCTTTCTGTTCGCGGTGTTCCTGATCGTGCTCTTCGCCGGCGGCTCGTTCTTCCAGATCTTCCCCTTGCGTGGGCTCGTCTCGGAGAACTGGTGGCAGCTCCCCTGGTACGACAAGATCCTCGACTATTTCTGGCACCTGATGCTGCCGCTGATCGCCATGTCGCTTTCGGCCTTCGCCACGCTCACCTTCCTCACCAAGAACTCGTTCCTGGACGAGATCCGCAAGCAATATGTGACCACGGCGCGGGCGAAGGGGCTGACCGAGCGCCAGGTGCTTTACGGGCACGTCTTCCGCAACGCCATGCTGATCATCATCGCGGGCTTTCCGGGCGCCTTCATCAGCTCGTTCTTCGCCGGCGCCCTGCTGATCGAGACCATCTTCTCGCTCGAAGGTCTGGGGCTGCTCGGCTTCGAGTCGATCATGAACCGCGACTATCCGGTGGTGTTCGCGACCGTCTACATCTTCTCGCTGATGGGGCTCGCCATCAATCTCGTCTCCGACCTCACCTATACCTGGGTCGATCCGCGCATCGACTTCGAGACGCGCGAGGTGTGAGCGATGGATATGCCCACAGACGCCGCAGTCATCGAAGAGGTCACGGCCGAAGGGCCGCGCTGGTGGCGGGTCGGCCTGTCCTCGGTCAACAAGCGGCGCTGGCAGACCTTCAAGTCGCATAAGCGCGGCTTCTGGTCCTTGTGGATCTTCCTGCTTCTATTCGTGCTCAGCCTGTTCGGCGAGTTCATCGCCAACGACCAGCCGCTCATCGTCAAATATGACGGCCACTATTATTTTCCGGTGCTCCAATCCTATCCCGAGACCGCTTTCGGCGGCATCTTCGAGACCGAGGCGGTCTATCGCGACCCGGCCGTGAAGGAGATGATCGCCGATAAGCAGGGCTGGATCCTGTGGCCGCCGATACCCTTCTCCTACGACACGCCCAATAAGAACCCGCCCATGGCGTTTCCGGTGAAGCCCACTTGGCTGCTGACCAAGGCGGATTGCAAGGCGGCGATCGAGGGCGGCTTTCACCCCTGCAACAGCGAGCTTGAATGGAATTGGCTCGGCACCGACGATCAGGGCCGCGACGTGGTCGCCCGCGCCATCTACGGCTTTCGCATCTCGGTGCTGTTCGGGCTGATCTTGACCTTCTTCGCCTCCATCATCGGCGTCGCCGCCGGCGCGGTGCAGGGCTTTTTCGGCGGCTGGACCGACCTCCTGTTCCAGCGCTTCATCGAGATCTGGACGTCGGTGCCGCAGCTTTATCTGCTCATCATCATCGCCGCCGTGATCGAGCCGAATTTCTGGATTCTGCTCGGCATTCTGCTCGCTTTTTCCTGGGTGGCGCTGGTCGGGGTGGTGCGGGCCGAGTTCCTGCGTGCCCGTAATTTCGAATATGTCACCGCCGCGCGCGCGCTTGGGCTTTCCAACCTCAAGATCATCTTCAAGCACCTGCTCCCCAACGCCATGGTGGCGACCTTGACCTTCATGCCGTTCATCTTGAACGGCTCGATCAGCACGCTGACCTCGCTCGACTTCCTCGGCGTCGGCCTTCCCCCGGGCTCGCCATCGCTCGGCGAACTGCTGGCGCAGGGCAAGGACAATCTCCAGGCGCCGTGGCTCGGGCTCACCGCCTTCTTCGTCATCGCCATCATGCTGAGCTTGTTGATCTTCATCGGCGAGGCCGTGCGCGATGCGCTCGACCCGCGCAAATCCTTCGGCTGAGGCGGATCATGCACGGTTCCCATTCCCACGGCGCCGAGAAGGCGGACGACCACCGCCAGAGCAACAATGAGCGGCGCATGGGCCTCGCCGCGCTGATCACCGGCCTGTTCATGGGGGCCGAGATCGCGGGCGGCATTATCTCCGGCTCGCTCGCGCTCCTCGCCGATGCCGGCCATATGCTCACCGACTTCGCCTCGCTGACGCTGGCCTGGTTCGGCTTCCGCCTCGCGCGCCGCTCGGCCGACTGGAAGCGAACCTATGGCTTCGACCGCTTCCAGGTGATGGTCGCTTTCGTCAACGGGTTGGCGCTGTTCGTGATCGCGGCGTGGATCGTGTACGAGGCGATCGAGCGCCTCAGCCAGCCTCACGCCGTCGCCGGCGGGATCATGGTGATCGTGGGCGGGCTCGGGCTGCTGGTGAATATCGCCGCTTTCGCCCTGCTGCATGGCGCGGACCGGGAGAATCTCAATGTCAGGGGCGCGGCCGTCCATGTTCTTGGCGATTTGCTCGGTTCGGTGGCGGCGCTGATCGCCGGCGCGGTGATCATGCTCACCGGCTGGACGCCGATCGATCCGCTGCTGTCGATCCTTGTCGCCGCCATCATCGTGCACAGCGGCTGGAAGGTGGTGGAGGCCTCCGGCCATATCCTGCTCGAAGGCGCGCCGCGCGAGCTCGACACCCGCGACATCGGGCCCGACCTCATCGCCAATGTCCGAGGACTCGAGGACGTGCATCATTTGCATGTGTGGTCGATCACGCAGGAGCGCCGCATGGTGACGCTGCACGCCTGCGCCTGTGCGGGCGAGGACGACGACCGGCTGGTCAAGGACATCAAGCAGCGGCTGAAGACGGAGTTCGGGCTCGATCATGCCACGGTCGAGATCGAGCACGGCGAATGCGCCGACGCCACAGACGCGAAGACCGACTCAGGGAGCGCCGATGGCTGAGACGCAACAGAACCAGACGCCCGAGCCGTCGGGGTCCGCAAGCGACCTGCTGGTCAAGGTCGAAGACCTCTCCGTCGACTTCATGAGTGGCAGCGGCCTCACCAGCGCGGTGAAGAACATCTCCTTCGACATCGGCAAGGGCGAGACCGTGGCGCTGGTGGGGGAGTCCGGCTCCGGCAAGACCGTGACGGCGCTTTCCATCCTGCGCCTCCTCCCCTACCCCGCGGCCAGGCACCATTCAGTCTCGATCCTGTTCAAGGGCGAGGATCTGATGGAGCTGCCGCCGGATGGGCTCCGCCACGTGCGCGGCAATCAGATCTCGATGATCTTCCAGGAGCCGATGACCTCGCTCAATCCGCTGCACACGATCGAGC
>JBAUEK010000170.1:0-2206 GCA_049678565.1 Methyloceanibacter sp.
GTGAACCTGATCGGCGCCCCCCAGCGCTCTCTTTCCAGGGCGGTCTCGAGCGTCGCGCCGGGGGTCATGGCCATGGGCACCGACGGCATGGGCATGATGGGCGAGATGCAGATGCCTCTCCCCTTCAACACGCTGCCCATGATGACCGGCTTCGGCCAGTTCGGCCCGATCGAGATGGGCGGCATGTTCACGGTGATGAAGGTGCGCGAGGGGCTTGCGGCCAATGACTACAAAGATCCCGGCCCCTACCGATATCCACCTGGAACGGTTGCGCATGAGGTGAATGTCGCGCAAGCGGGCGAGCCGGCGCGGCAACCTAACGCAAGCGAAGCTCCGGCAATGGATATGCCTGGCATGGACATGCCGGGGATGAAGCCTGGCGGACACCAAGGCCATAACTAGATGCAAGAACCATCAATCATCAGCATCAACTCGCTCACAACTCGAAAGGAAGACCATCATGCGTAACCGCATTTTCATCGCCAGGCTCTGCCTCGGAATTCTTGGTGTGACCGCGCTCGCCAGTGCTCCGCTCAACTTCGCTTTCGCCCATGGCGACCAAAAAATGGAATGCAGCGACACCGCCATGAACGCGATGGACGCGGACGTCCAAGCCATGCCCGAGGGCGAGGCCAAGACGACAGCCATGAAGGAGATGGACATGGCCAAAGAGATGATGGGCAACAAGGACATGAAGGGCTGCGAAGGCCACATGCATAACGCCATGGAGGCGACCGAGGAATAGAAGCGACCAAGATCGGTCTCGCGAGGGCAAGCATGTCTGATTTAGCAAGCACCAGGGCCGCAAGACCTTGGCTGGCCACGCTTTCCGTAGGGGTGGTGCTGCTCGCTGTTGTCGGCGCAGCCGCGGTGGTAGTCTATGGAGGTCTCTACAACGTCGCAGCAGACGTGCCGCACAGCCAACCGGTCTATTGGCTGCTGGAGACGGCGCGGGACAGATCGATCGCCGTCCGCGCCGCAGGACTCGTCGTGCCGGACGATCTTGCCGATCCGCAGCGCATCGCCTCGGGCGCCGGTCAATACGCGGAGATGTGCAGCGGCTGTCATCTCGCTCCCGGCATGGCCCGAACGGAGATGAGCCGCGGCCTTTACCCGCGCGCCCCCGAGCTTCGCCGGGGAAGCCGTGCCGACGCTGCGGAAGATTTTTGGGTGGTGAAGCACGGCATCAAGGCGACGGGCATGCCGGCCTGGGGCGTGACCCACAACGACAAGCTGCTTTGGGACGTCGTGGCCTTCCTGCGGAAGCTTCCGAAGCTGTCGCCCGATGAGTATCAGGCCACCGTGAAGAGCGCGCCGAAATCGCACGACGAAATGATGGAGGATATGCAGATGGATGGGAGCCATGGCGGTCCGTGACGGCGATGGCGCCAGCTCACCGGCAGGTTTTCCGCAAGGCGTCGGTAGACGCGAGTTCGCTCCCTTCGCCGCCAAGGAGAAGGAGAAAGAGGGTGGGCATCATTAAACCGATCACGCGCCTAGCTATGCTCGCGGCGGCGCTCATTCCTGCCTCCGGACTCGCTCCAAGCACATTGCGCGCGGAGACGGCGCCGGTCTGCGCCGACGAGTCGCTGCCGATCGAGACCCTCGGCGGCGCGGCGGAGCAGACCGCGGCCCTGTTCGCCCAGGCCAAGGAGTGCGTTCGCGCCGGTAAGCCGCAGCGGGCAGTTGCGCTCTTCAGCCAGATCATCAGAAGCGATCCCACCGACGCAACCGCCTACCTCAATCGAGGCAGCGCCCTTGCCCGCAGCGGGGAGGTCGCGCTCGCGATCAGCGATTTCGGCGTGGCCATCGGCCTGAAGCCGGATTTGGTCGAGGCCTGGTACGACCGCGGCACGACCTTCACCCATATGCGCCGCTTTGAAGCGGCCATCGCCGATTTCACCGAGGCGGTCAGACTGAAACCCGATTTCGCCCTGGCCTACTGCAACCGGGGTTTGGCCAACGTACAGCTCGGGCGCTATGACGATGCGCTCGCCGACTACTCCGTGGCGATCGACCACGACGACAAGCTGGCCTATTGCTTCTTCAATCGCGGCAGCTTGTACCTGACCCTCGGCGACTATCAGAAGGCCATCGGCGATCTGTCCCAAGCGCTGAGCGATAGCCCGCGCAACCCCGTGGCGTTGAGCCGGCGAGGCCAGGCCTATGAGGCTCAGGGGCGCAAGACCCGTGCGCTCGACGACTT
>JBAUEK010000171.1:0-1747 GCA_049678565.1 Methyloceanibacter sp.
CGCCCGAGTTTTGCGATCAGGGGCGAAGCATGGCAGCCGCAAAGACCCGCGTATTCTCCGGCGTTCAGCCCACCGGCAATCTGCATCTCGGCAATTATCTCGGCGCCATCACCAAATTCGTGGCGCTTCAGGAAATGCATGAGTGCATTTATTGCGTGGTCGATCTGCACGCCATCACCGTGTTTCAGGACCCGGACGAGCTCAAGCACAACACGCGCGAGGTGACCGCGGCGTTCATCGCCTCCGGCATCGACCCCACCCGCCACATCGTCTTCAATCAGAGCCAGGTCTCGGGCCACGCCGAGCTCGCCTGGATCTTCAATTGCGTGGCGCGGCTCGGCTGGCTCAACCGCATGACCCAGTTCAAGGAGAAGGCGGGCAAGGACCGCGAGGCCGCGTCCGCCGGGCTCTATGTCTATCCGAACCTGATGGCCGCCGACATTCTGCTCTATCACGCGACGCATGTTCCGGTGGGCGAGGACCAGAAGCAGCATCTGGAGCTCGCCCGCGACATCGCCCAGAAATTCAACAACGATTTCGCCAAGACCATCGCGCGGACCGGCTACGAGGATGGCTTCTTCCCGCTGCCCGAGCCTCTCATCACCGGACCCGCCACGCGGGTGATGAATTTGCGCGACGGCACCAAGAAAATGTCGAAGTCGGACGAGTCCGACATGACCCGCATCAATCTGACGGACGATGCCGATACCATCGCCAAGAAGATCAGGAAGGCGAAGACCGACCCGGAGCCGCTTCCCTCCGAGACCAAAGGCTTGGAGGCGAGACCGGAGGCCGATAATCTCGTCGGCATCTACGCCGCATTGGCCGCGACCGACAGGCAGGCCGTGTTGCGCGAGTTCGGCGATGCGTCCTTCTCCAAGTTCAAGGAGTCGCTGGCCGAGCTTGCCACGGCCAAGCTGGTGCCGATCGGGAGCGAGATCCGGCGGTTGATGGCCGATCCGGTTGAGATCGACCGCATCCTCGACGACGGCGCGCGCCGGGCGCACGCCATCGCCGATCCGATCCTGGCCATGACCAAGGATATCGTCGGCTTCATCCGCAGCTGATCGATCAACCTCATGCCCCAAGCCATTCAAGACGTCTCGGACACGGCCTTCATGGTGGCCGGATTCCGCGCGGCCGAGACCGAGCGGCCCGAGCCGCTGTTCCGCGATCCGCTAGCGGCGAAGCTCGCGGGCGACCACGGCATGAAAATCATGGCGACGGTGCCGAAGACCTTCATCGGCGCCTGGTCGGTGGTCATCCGCACCGTCATTATCGACGACCTCATCAAGCAAGCGATCAGCCAAGGCGTCGATACGATTCTCAATCTCGGCGCCGGACTCGACACGCGGCCCTACCGCATGGAACTGCCAAAATCGCTGCGCTGGGTCGAGGTGGATTATCCGCATGTGATCGCGCTGAAGGAATCTCGCCTCGCCGATGAAGACCCTCGCTGCCGCCTCGATCGGGTCAAGCTGGATCTCACCGACAGGGACGCCCGGCGGCAGTTCTTGGCCGATATGAGCCCTGGGGCGACGAAGATCCTCGTGCTCACCGAGGGGGTCATCCCCTATTTGACCGAGACCGACGTGGCGGAGCTTGCCGACGATCTGCGCCAGACGGAACAGGTTCGATTCTGGATCGTCGACTACTTCTCGCCTCTAGCGGTGCGTTATAGCGAGAAAATGCGTGCCCGCTTCATGCGCAATACCCCGTTCCGGTTTGCGCCAGAGGATTGGTACGG
>JBAUEK010000172.1:0-7097 GCA_049678565.1 Methyloceanibacter sp.
CCGGCAGAATCGCAAGGCCTAGGATCGCCACGCGGGCCCAGCGTCCAACCCGCCCAACCCAACTTGCTGTCAAAACATCCTCCTTTGCCGCCGGAACTTCCCTCGACCAGACCATAATTGCAAGTGCAACTTATTCGCAACAGAAATTGGGTTTAGGGCATCGGTTTTCAACCCGCTCGGTGCCGCGCGAGGCGGCCGGCACTCCCCGCTAGAGCCCGGCAAGTTGGGAGCAGGCGCTATTTTGCGTCCCTTCCGGCCTGATGGCTTGTTGCTTGCCGCCGCCTTCTTGCGCGCGGCCGCGCGGGCGCGCGCCGCCTGTTCGTGGCGCTCGCCATATTTCATGCCTTCCAGCTTCAACCCGTCGGGGTCGAGGAAGAACACGGCGTAATAGTCGTCGTAATACTCGCCTGCCGGGTCGACAATCTCCGTGCCCTGAGGGGCGGCGCTCGCAATCTAGCGCGCGAGTCGATTCCGGCGCCATTCCCGGCCACCTCCGCCTGGCGCCTCCAAAAAGTCGTGGATGCACGGCACAAGGCCAAGCATGACGAACCGCGTTCGGCTTGATAATAGGTCACCATGACGGCGACCGGGGGCACCACACGGAAATTGAGCCTTGGCGAGCGGCTGGCGCGCATGCTGACGGCGACCATCGTGTTCCTCGGCCAGGTCCCTCAGCGGGAGTTTCCGCTTGGCTGAAGCGCAGCGCAGTTGGACCGAGATCCTGTTCAACCGGAAGATGCTGGCCTGCGTCTTCCTGGGCTTCACCTCCGGAATGCCGCTATATGTCCTAATTTCGCTGGTGCCAGCCTGGTTGCGCAGCAACGAGGTGGACCTCGCCACCATCGGTCTCTTCGCCCTAATCGGGCTGCCCTATACCTGGAAATTCGTGTGGTCCCCCCTGATGGACCGCTACCAGCTGCCGTTCCTCGGCCGCCGCCGGGGCTGGGCGCTCCTGACGCAGCTGGTGCTGCTGCTTTCGATCGGCGCGTTGGGCCAGTTCGATCCATCGACCTCGCTCCAAGCGATCGTGGCGGTCGTGTTCGTTGTCGCCCTGTTTGGCGCCAGCCAGGACATCGTCATCGATGCTTACCGGCGGGAGCTGCTGGCCGATGACGAGCTCGGAACCGGCACGTCCATCTTTGTGAATGCCTACCGTCTTTCCGGACTGGTGCCGGGTTCTCTGGCCTTGATCCTGGCCGACCATCAGCCCTGGACGGTGGTGTTTTGGGTCACCGGCGCCTTCATGCTGGTCGGCATCGTCACCACTTTGACAATCAAGGAAGTGAGCGATGACGCGTTGGCGCCGCACACCTTGCGAGAGGCGGTTATCGATCCCTTCGTGGAATTTTTCAGCCGCGACGGGATCAAGGCTGCGCTAGCCATCCTGGCCTTCTTGTTTCTCTATAAGTTGGGGGACAACATGGCCACGGCGCTGGCTACGCCCTTTTACATCGATATGGGGTACAGCCTGAGCGAGATCGGCTCCGTGGCCAAGGTGGCTGGCCTGTGGGCCAGCATTGCCGGTGGCGTGCTGGGCGGCATCATCATGCTCAAGGTGAGCATCAACCGGGCCCTGTGGCTGTTCGGTTTCGTGCAGCTGTTCACCATCCTTCCGTATATTTGGCTGAGCCAGGCAGGGCATACGCTGGCGGGGTTGTTCGTCGTGGTCAGCGGGGAGTACGTGGGCGTTGGCCTTGGCGCGATCGCGCTGACCGCCTTCATGGCCAGGGAAACGAGCAAGGCCTTTACCGCCACCCAATTTGCCCTGTTCAGCAGTTTCATCGCCGTTCCGCGCACGCTGGCCAATGCATCGACCGGTTTCATCGTGGAAGCCTTCGGATGGACACAGTTCTTCGTCCTTTGCGCCATCGTCGCTGTACCCGGCATGCTGTTGTTGTTGAAGGTGGCGCCCTGGACGGAGAGGCGTACCTGACTTGCTGCCGAGGCTGTTCCTGGCCTCGCCATCCTCTGGCTGGTGACCAAGCGCGGCGCCTTCACCGAGATCGAGGAGAAGGAGCGGCTGGAGGCCACCGCCAGCGGTTAGCGTCGCCGAGAGCGACGCATTTGGGGTGCCGGGACGCTTTTCGGGGATTGCGGGGACGAAACGTCCCCGCCTTCAAATCCCGCTAGCGCCAGAGGCTAATAGCCGTAGCCGTAGCCATAGGGGCAGGGATAATAGCCATAGACTGGGTCGAAGCAGCGGGGACCGTAGGACGGGCCGACATAAACACCGACGGCCGGACCGCCCCAGCCATAACCGCGGTATCCGCGATAGCCATAACCACGATAGCCGTGGGCATAGCCCCGCCCATATCCGCCGCGATAGCCGCCATGCCGGTTGCCGCCGCCGTGGTAACCGCCACCGCCGTGCCAACCGCCAGCATGGCCGCCACCGCCATGACCGCCACCACCGTGGCCGCCACCGCCGCCGTGGCCACCACCGCCGCCGTGGCCACCACCGCCGCCACCGCCACGACCGGCGAATGCGTCGCCGGGAAAGGAGGCGACCATCGCAAGTGCCGCGGCAGCGACGACGAACGTCACAAACCTTTTCATCTCAAGGCTCCTCACGCAGGGGGCCGCACCGTGTCGATCGGCGGCCGGGATCGAACCACAAACCTGCTCCGGCTCCTCTGATCCGGGGCGGAGCTCTGCTTGTAGTCCAAAGGACTTAAGCAACGATCAAGGCGCCTTGGTGGAGGCTGGGTGGCACATCCGTGGCAGCGCCGCCGCGCCAGAGGCCGGGGCGGCGCAACAACTCTCTCAATTGCCGGCGAGCCAGGCCGCGCAAGCCTCGCCCAGCTCGGCCCGCGCCTTCACCTCATAGGCCGTGCTCTCCTCCGGCGACAGCACATCGCGCCAGCGGCCATTCACGCCCTTGTGAATGAAGGTCTCCGCTCCACCCTCCCAGAACGCGCCGCCGAGAGGCACCGCCTTGCTCGCGTTCCGCTTCATGTAGTCGAAGCCGCAATGCTCCACGATCGCGGCGAAGCGCGCCTCGTCGATATGGATATCGAGAAAGGCGGCGACGCGTCTGATCTCGCCGGGGAGGTCCTGTTTCAGCCGAGAGAACTGCAGCAGCATCACATTGGGGAGATCCCTCACCTGCCACCAGCTCCGCACATTGTCGAAGAACGGCCAGAACGGGTAGCCGTCGTCCATCAGCCATTCGCGATAATATTGGCGGATATCGGCTGGCGGCTTGTCGATGGGTGGGCCGACGCGGCCGGGCGTGTCGTTCAAGGCGCTGTACCAATGCTCATTGGCGTTGGCGTGATGATTGTACATGCTGAAGATCACGTCGCGTCCGTCGCGCCCGATATAGATGTATTTGGCGCGTGGCGAGAACACGAGCGCATCGACGGGGAGGTGGGTCTTGATGAAGCGGCGGTGGGTCTGCGCCTCGACCGCCGGCAGCTTCACCTCCTTCGGCGGCACGCGTAGATCGAGCCAGGGCGATAGCTCGGCGACCGAAACGTCCTCGGCGCCGTCGAACAGGAGCTGGCCAACGATCTGCTGCACCCAGGTGGTGCCAGACTTGCCGTAGGTGCCGATGACGATGTCGTCGTCGCGGAACTTGAAGTCGTTCCAGACGGTCGAGTCGAAATGATGGTTATGCAGCTCGCGCTGCTTCTTTGGCCATTTGATCGCGGTGTCAGGCATGGGCACAGGATAGCACGAGTTACATCGTCTTGCGGGCCTTGACCGCGGCGGCAAGCGTGCCCTCGTCGAGATAGTCGAGCTCGCCGCCGATCGGCACGCCATGGGCAAGACGCGAGATGGTGACATTCGCGCCCGCCAGCTGGTCGGTCAGATAATGCGCCGTCGACTGTCCTTCGACGGTGGCGTTCAGCGCCAGCAGAACCTCTTTCACTTGGGGGTCGCGGGCGCGCTCGACCAGCTTGGCGATCGACAGATCCTCCGGACCGATGCCGTCGAGCGGCGACAGCGTGCCGCCGAGGATATGATAGTGGCCGCTCAGCACATGCGCGCGCTCAAGCGCCCAGAGGTCGCCGACCTCCTCCACCACGCAGAGGAGCGAGCGGTCGCGTGAGGTGTCGCGGCAAAGCGTGCAGGGGCTGACCGTATCGATGTTACCGCAAATCTCGCAGGTGACGATGCGATCGCGCGCCTCGGCCAGCGCCGCGGCGAGCGGGTCGAGCAGCTGCTCCTTCTTCTTCACCAGGTGGAGCGCGGCGCGTCTGGCCGAGCGCGGACCCAAGCCCGGCAGGCGCGCCAGGAGCTGGATCAGGCGCTCGATCTCGGCGCTCGCGGCAGCACGCGCCATCAGACGTCAGAACAGCTTGAGGCCGGGAGGAAGCGGAAGGCCGCCGGTCAGGCCCTGCATCTTCTCCTGCATCAATTGCTCGACCTTGACCTTGGCGTCGGCATGCGCGGCGACAATGAGATCCTCCAGGATCTCGGCCTCGTCCGGCTTGAGCAGAGACGGGTCGATATCGACCCCCGCCAACTCGCCTTTGCCGTTGAGGGTCAGCACCACAAGCCCGCCGCCGGAGCGGCCCTCGACACGGGCGCGCTCCATCTCCGCCTGCAGGTCGGTCATGCGGCCCTGCAGCTCCTGCGCCTGCTTCATCATATTGGCGAAACTCTTCATGGGTCCGTCCCGTCCTCCTTGAATTCTTCCTCCGCCGCTTCATCGGGGCCGCTGGCGGCCTCTTCCCGCGCGGCGGGCCGCACCGCGGCGATGCGGGCGCCCGGAAACTGCGCCAGCACCTGCTTGACTTGAGGGTGCTGGCGAATGTCCTCGATCTCGCGCGCCTCGCGGGCGCGGCGTTGGGCGCCCAGCGGCGGCGCCCCCTCCTCCCCGCTCACGACCACGATCCACACACGGCCGGTCCAGACCTTCAGCTTGCGCATCAGCTCCTGGCCAAGCTCCTTCGACGCCGATTCGAGCGGATTGAGCTCAAGATGACCCGGACGAAAGCGCACCAGGCGGACCTGCTCGGTGAGCGCATTTTTGAGCTTCAGGTCGCGCTTCTCCGCCGTGAGCGCGATCAAATCCTCGAAGCTCTGGGGATTGGCGAGGGGGGCTGCGGCTGTGGGCTCTTGGTCCGCCGTCGAGGGCGGGTGCGCCGCTTCGGCTTCAGGCGCATTGGCCAGCGCTGACTGGCGCGGCGCCGTCTTGCCCGGCAGCGCGCCGCCGGTCCCGGCCGCGCTGGCGCCACTGCCATCGCTCAAAC
This sequence comes from Methyloceanibacter sp., assembly GCA_049678565.1. Lineage (GTDB taxonomy): Bacteria > Pseudomonadota > Alphaproteobacteria > Rhizobiales > Methyloligellaceae > Methyloceanibacter. Next base: position 5,202 of record JBAUEK010000172.1, read on the forward strand.
GGCGCATCAAATCGGCCGGCGTCGGCAAATCGGCGGCATAAGCCAGCCGCACCAGCACCATGTCGGCGGCGGCGAGCGGCCGCGGGGACCCTCGCACTTCCTCATGGCCCTTGAGCAGCATCTGCCAGGCCCGCGCGAGCACGGGCATCGAGAGGCGGGCCGCGAGATCGGCGGCGCTGGCCCGCTCGGTCTCGCTCGCGGCAGGGTCCGAGGCGTCGGCCGCCTTGACCAGGGTCACGGCATGAACGGCGTCGGCAAGATCGGTGACGATCTGGGCTGGCTCAGCACCGTCGGCGGTGAGGGTGCCGAGCTTCCGCAGCGCCTCGCCAGCATTGCCCGAAAGCACCGTCTCGAGCAGAGCGAAGATACGCCCGCGGTCGGCCAGGCCCAGCAATCCACGCACCTGATCCGCCTCGACCTTGCCCGAGCCGAAGGCGATGGCGCGGTCGAGGATGGAGAGCGCGTCGCGGACCGAGCCTTCCGCCGCGCGCGCGATCAGCATTAGCGCGCCGGTTTCCGCCTCCGCGCCTTCTTGCGCGACGATGGAGGCCAAATGCTCGGTGAGCGGCTCGATGTCGATGCGCCTCAGATCGAAGCGCTGGCAGCGCGACAGTACCGTGACCGGCACTTTCCGCACCTCGGTGGTGGCGAAGATGAACTTCACATGCTCGGGCGGTTCTTCCAGCGTCTTGAGCAGGCCGTTGAAGGCCTGCTTCGACAGCATGTGCACCTCGTCGATGATGTAGACCTTGTAGCGGGCGGTGTTCGGCTTGTACTGGGCGCTGTCGATCAGGTCGCGCACGTCTTCGATGCCGGTGTGGGAGGCAGCGTCCATCTCGATCACGTCGAGATGCCGGCTCTCGAGGATGGCGCGGCAATGCTCGCCCTCCGCCACGATGTCGAGCGTGGGCCCGGCATCGCCGCTATCGCCCGGAGGCACATAATTCAGCGCGCGCGCGATCAGCCGCGCCGTCGTGGTCTTGCCCACGCCCCGCACGCCGGTGAGCATATAAGCTTGCGCGATGCGCCCGCTGGAAAAGGCATTGCGCAAGGTCTGCACCATGGCGTCCTGGCCGATCAGCTCGGAGAACAGCTTCGGCCGGTATTTGCGCGCGAGCGCCGCGTGGCCCGGCGCCGGCGTACTTCCCTTCCGATCTGCGGTGTTGGCCATGGAATGACGGACTTTCACGCGGCAGGTGTTCTAGGCTCGAACGCCAAAGACAAAGGCAGCCAGAAGCCTCGACATGGGCCCGGTAAGCAGGCCGCGCTAGGTGGGAGGCTGGACAACAACCCGCGTCAATCTCGTTAGGGCTGCTTCCTTCCGGATCTGACCCGGTTGGCGAGGGACGCGCCTGCCGCCAACCTCCCTGCCGGAGTATATCGACGATGGGCCCGCTTGTGGCAAGCCGATGCACGGGCTCACCGCCGTGGGAGGAGATGCCGGAGCCCGATTAGCCCTCCGAGGCCTTGAGCTCGGCGCGGAACGGGCTCGCTTTATAGGTGCCGAGCAGCCGCACCTCGCTCGAGAAAAACGTGAGATCTTCCATGGCAAGCTGCACCGAGCGCTCGTCCGGATGGCCCTCGATATCGGCGAAGAACATGGTGGCGTTGAACGAGCCTTCGAGCTGGTAGGACTCCAGTTTCGTCATGTTGACGCCATTGGTAGCGAAGCCGCCAAGCGCTTTGTAGAGCGCGGCCGGGACGTTGCGCACGCGGAAAACGAAGGTGGTGATGACCGGGCCATCGCCGGACTTGGCGCGGTCAGGCTGCGCCGCCAGCACCACGAAGCGGGTGGTGTTGTGATAGGCGTCCTCGATGTCGGGTTTGGCGATGGCCAAGCCATAGACCTCGGCCGCGAGCGCGGACGCGATCACGGCGCTCGAGCGGTCCTTGGTC
>JBAUEK010000173.1:0-2262 GCA_049678565.1 Methyloceanibacter sp.
GTTGCTGTCCCAACATGCCGCAGCGCAAAATCTCGCGGGACATCGATGAAGATGCCCGCGACTTCGTCAGATCGCTGGCCAGCACCCCAGCCTTCGAGCAATCCCGGCGCGAGCGCAAGCGGATTGAGATGCTGTTCGCCCATCTCAAGCGTATCCTCAAGCTCGGTCGACTCCGCCTACGCGGTCCGCGCGGTGCGCAGGACGAGTTCCTGCTCGCCGCCATCGCACAAAACCTGAGAAAACTCGCCAGGCTCAGGCCAGGACCACCACCAGCTCTCCAGCCAGCATGACAGGAAGGCAGTCCGACTAACCCCAAGCACCCGCCAAGCCCAAACCGCATGGGTCCACGCCCACAGCGGAATCAAATAAAGTCCGCTCCTACCAAGAGCGGATACCGGAAAGCGCGTTGTCACCCGACTAAATCAACAAAATCGGCACTTAGCAGACTTCTTAAGCGGCCTCGCCGCACGTCCGCCATCTGCGGTAAAGCAGACATTCCCCGCAGCGGTTCACCCTGATGACCATTTATAAGTAGCGGAGAGTTGCACTACCAACGGGCCGAGTGTTCTGCTCGCAGGCGCACAACTCACGGGCGGGGGTATCGAAGGGTGGTCCACAAGGCCTTCTGGTACAAGTGTAACATCCGACCACGGAACCAAAAAACCTAAGTCTTTGAAGAGGTGGCGCACCCGAAGGGATTCGAACCCCTGACCTCTGCCTTCGGAGGGCAGCGCTCTATCCAACTGAGCTACGGGTGCGTCTGAGCGGAACCTAGTCAAAGGCGAAGCCTTAAGCAATGCGGCGGGGGCGAACGCCGACAGGTCCACGCCCTTCGATCTCCCGCTTTGTCCCTCCCGCCAAGGCGCGACTTGACGCGGTGCAGCATCGGCGTAGGTATGCCTAAAGTGCCAAAAGCCGGGGATTCGCCATGGACAGCGTGGACAAGAAGAAGAAGATTCTCGTGGTCGGCGGCGGCTTCGGTGGGGTGTTCGCCGCCAAGGAGCTGGCCAGGATCGGCCGCGACCGCTTCGATATCGAGCTGATCAACAACAACAATTACTTCGTGTTCCAGCCGCTGCTGCCGGAGGTCGCCGCCTCGACCATCCACTCCTCCGACGCGGTCGTGCCCTTGCGCCTCCTGCTCCGCCAGACCCAGATCCGCCAGGCCGAGGTCATGGGCATCGACTTCGACAAGAAGACCGTGATCGTGGTTCAGGGCTTCAGGCGCATCCCGGTCGAGTGCCCCTATGACGAGCTCGTCATCGCGCTCGGCATGAGCGTCGATCTGAACCGCTTCCCGGGCCTGCCCGAGCACGCGCTCACCATGAAGAATCTCGCCGACGCCCACCGTCTGCGCACGCATGTCATCTCCTGCCTGGAGATGGCCGATGTGGCGACCGACGCCGAGCTCAAGCGCGAGCTGCTGACCTTCGTCGTCGTCGGTGCCGGCTTCTCCGGCGTCGAGACCGTGGCCGAGGTGAACGATCTGATCCACCGGGCGCTGCGCTATTATCCCAACATCACGCATGAGCAGATCAAGGTCTACCTCATCGAATATGCCTCCCGCATCCTGCCCACCTTCCCCGCCGACCTGGCCGAATATGCGACGCGGCGCTTGCGCAAGAACGGCATCGACGTAAAGACCGGCATCGGCACCAAATCGGCAACCTCGACCGCGATCGAGCTCACCGATAACAGCATCATCCCGACCCGGACCATCGTCGCCACCATCGGCAACGGGCCCAATCCGCTGGTCGAGTCGCTCGGGCTCGACATGCATTGGGGACGGATCAAGACCGACCGCTTCATGCGCGTCCCCGGCCATGACGGGGTTTGGGCCATCGGCGACGCGGCCGAGATCCCGCTGGTGGAGCAGCCGGCCGAGGACCCCGCCCATTACGCGCCCCCGACGGCGCAATTCGCCGTGCGCGAGGGGCGGCAGCTCGCCCATAATCTGATGGCCAAGGCCAAGGGGGCCGAGCTCAAGCCCTTCGCCTATGAGTCCAAAGGCTCGCTCGCCTCGCTCGGCATGAGCAAGGCGGTGGCCGAGGTCTATGGCGTCAAGCTCTCAGGCACCCTCGCCTGGCTGTTGTGGCGGGGCTTCTATCTCTCCTTCCTGCCCGGCTTCGCCTCCAAGGTGCGGGTGATGGTGAATTGGCTGCTGAACCTGGTGACGCCGCCCAATATCGTCATGATCCAATCCTCGCTGCCGGGGACGCGCTACATTCACTACCGCAAGGGCGACAAGGTGCTGGAGCCCGG
>JBAUEK010000174.1:0-3312 GCA_049678565.1 Methyloceanibacter sp.
GTCAGGAACTCGTCGCGCAAGATTTCGCCGGGATGGACAGGTGGAAGACGGCGCCCGGACGCTACCTCCGAGAAGTCCACGATGCGCCTGTCGACGTTCTCACGCTTGATGGTCATTGGAACCCTCCTCAGTGGTAGTCGACGATCTCGACGTCCCAAGCCTCGTTGTCGTGCCAGACAAAACAGATGCGCCACTGGTCGTTGACACGAATGCTGAATTGACCTTGGCGGTTGCCGTGCAACGATCCCCTCGCGGCGGCAAAGCTCGGCGATGCTGTCGTTGTTGGTCGAAGGAGTTCCTCGAGGCCAGCAAAAAAGCGACTGGCCGGCGATACGGCGCGGGGCGGCGACCTCGGACGAGGTCAAGGACCTTCGCCGCTGGAGGGCTGATTCAGACTGGGCCACGGGGGTCGGAGCGGCATGGCACCTCATGCCATCGGCTTCGCGCGTGGCGACACAGTCAGTCCGAGAAAGACCAGAATGGCTTGATTGAGCCGAACGATATCCTGGTCGTCAAGCCGCCCGATACGCGTCCCGAGCTTGGACTTGGACACCGTCGTGATCTTGTCCACCATCAAGCGGCTCGCCAAACGCAGGCCATTATGCTCGTTGGGCTCTATGAGCAATCGAATGAGCGGCGCGTCGGTCTCGTCGGTGGTGAAGGCACAGACGGTGATCGAGGCGTTTGAGTCGAAGCTATCGTCCTGCACGATAACCACTGGCCGCGGCTTTCCTGCGTAGTCGTTGCCGCCGGAAGCGGTCCAGATATCACCTCGCCTCATTCGAGGCCTTCGTCCAGGCGCAAGTCCGACACCGCATTGATGAAGGACTGATCCTCGTTCGCCTGGAGGCTCGTCGCGACCGCCAGCGATTGACGATGCGCTTGCGCCTTGAAACCAGGCGCGCGCACATCCGGCACCCAGATCTGGATAGGTCTCAATCCCTGCGCCCTCAGGCGTCGACGATACGCACTCACTTTCGCCTGAGACGACTTTCGGCTCGATGTTGCAGCCATGGCTGGCTCTCTCTTATCGGTTACATGTAACCTAGCAAGCTCTTGCATCTCTGGCTAGACTAGGTCCGAGCAGCCGGGCGCCGGCAGGCCAAGGAGCGTCGGCTGCATTCCCGAGGTCAACCTTAGACGAGCTAAAACCTATTCCCGTTCCGGGCAAACTTGCTGGCTATTGGTCGGTCAGCGTCTCGGGCAACCGGCGCATCATATTTCGGTTCGACGGTGCTAATGCCTGCGACGTCGATCTGGTCGACTATCATTAGGAGGACGCGACATGCTGATGAAGAACCCACCGCATCCAGGCCTATCGGTTCGTCATGACTGCTTGGAGCCCCTTGGCCTTAGTGTGACCGATACGGCCAAGAAGCTCGGCGTCAGCCGGAAGCAGCTGTCGGACGTGCTCAATGGTCATTCGGGAATTTCACCTGAAATGGCGATCCGCCTCCACAAGGCTTTCGGCGGCGGAGCCGATACCTGGTTTCGCCTTCAGGCCGCATACGATCTCGCGCAAGCCATGAAGAAGGCGAAAGAGATCAAGGTCGAGCGCATCACGCGCGCCGCGTGATCAAGGAAGGCGTGTGGCGCTGAACGCGTCCGATACGCGATCCAAGCTGATCGACTCCAGCCATTCATAGCCGAGCCTAGGGCTTCAGGCGCGGGCGCCGGTAGGTTCGACGGGACGCTGCGGGATTTTGTTGAGCGCCTTGCCAAGCGTTTTCGTGGCAAGGTCGAGATCGTAAATCTTCTGGAGGTTCATCCAGAGATCGGTACTTGATCCGAAGTACCGGCCAAGGCGCAAAGCCGTGTCAGCGGTGATCGACCGCTTTCCGGCGATGATTTGCGAGATCCGGTTTGCCGGTACGTCAAGCGTGCGGGCAAGCTCTGCGGAGGTCAAGAGCCTCGAGCTCGTCGGCAAGAATCTCGCAGGGGTGAACTGGTCTGCGGGTCATCCGCTCGGCGCCTAGGCGACATGACTTGAGGCGGCGAAAAGCGGTCTGGTGCATTAGGCGGCTGGCGGGCCCAGTTTCAGGGCAGCAGATGTAAAAGATCACGCCTTCGTCCTCGGACCGGCCCAGGGATCGATCACAGCCACGCCAGCTTCGACAAACTCGTGGACGTTCCGCGTGACAACGGTCAGGCCATGGTGCGCGGCGGACGCGGCGATGAGCACATCGGGATGTGAGAACGTGTAGCCGCGTTTCCGGCCCTCCTCGATGATCAACCGCCAGCCGAGCAGGATGTCCTCAGTGATGGGCAGCTCGCGGCCGTCGAACATGGGGCGCAGTTTGTTGTCGAGCCAGTTCTTTAGATCCGATCGCCGCCCGGCATCAGCCAAGAGCTCGATGCCAAAACGAATCTCGGCAAAGGTCACAACGCTGAGGTAGAGGCGGTCCAGCGGCTCGCCGGCAATGAATGCCGAAACCTTTTTGTCGGGCCTCGCCCGCTTGAGCTCGGAGATGACATTTGTGTCGAGCAGATAGCCGGTCACAGGTCGACATCGCGAACGGGACCGCCAACACTTGGATGCTCGATCTCAACGTCCCGCAGCGGCGATGAGCCGAGGAGATCCACGAGCCGCTGGCCGGAGCGCCCCCCCGTGAGGCGTGAATACTCCTCTTCGGACAGAACGACGACGGTGCCGCGCCCGTGCACCGTGACATGTTGTGGTCCATCGCTTTGCGCCTCGCGAATGAGCTCAGAGAGCCGTGCTTTGGCATCCTGCAATGGCCAGCTTCTTGGGTGGCTCGCGCGTCGGGACTTGCGAGTTGAGGACATGGCAACCGATCCTTTCTAGTCAGAACGACTAGAATAGGCGACTTGACAGCAGAATGAAAGACGCCAGCACGGCGCCACATGGCGACTGAGATCAAGTAACCTAAGCTGACGACGAGAAAGCACGCGTCAAGATCGCGGCTCTGGGCGCCAAGTCCGGGATGCCAGATGGGGATCGACTTGACGTGCTCGCGACTTTGATTTGATCGAGGTTCCAATCAGGCTGCGTTTCGGGGCGCGACTTCCTGCTCGATTTTGCGCCGCACGGTGCGGTTGGCAATGTCGAGATCGTAGTGCGCCTGCAGATTGATCCAGAATTCCGGCGACATGCCGAAGTAACGCCCGAGGCGCAGGGCAGTGTCCGCCGTGATCGCACGACGTCCGAGCACAATATCATTGGTCCGAGAGCGAGGCACCTTGAGCGCCTTGGCGAGTTCGTAGACGCTGATCCCCATCGGGGTCAGGAACTCGTCGCGCAAGATTTCGCCGGGATGGACAGGTGGAAGACGGCGCCCGGACGCTACCTCC
>JBAUEK010000175.1:0-2747 GCA_049678565.1 Methyloceanibacter sp.
GAAGGCTTCCAAGTGGAGCCGTACGCCTTAAGGGAGTGAAACATGATGAGATTGGTGATGGCATTGGTGTTGGTTGCCTTGGTGCCTTCGGTTGCATTCGCGAAGAGCGAGTGCAAGGAGGACAAGAAGAAGTTTTGCAAGGAGGTCGCCGAAGCGAAGGGCGATGTTGGCGACTGCCTGGAGAAGCATTTGGCTGAGCTGAGCGAAGCCTGCAGGGCCAAGCAGCAGACCAAGTCAAAAGACCCGGCCCAATGAGAAGAAGGCTGGTGCGGCTAGCGGCAATCCGAAGGCCCTGAGCCCGAAGGCGCCGCTGAATAAGCAGCCAGCGGGTCGTCATACGCGCGAGGCCGGTGCGCCTCGCGGCTTTCTCGCACCTTCCTGAGTCAGTCTTTCTCTCCGCCGGGGGGCGCCGCCCGGAGCGAGGTTGCGTGGCGACCGCTCCGGCGCGAACGGGAAAGCCCGGCCGCTGGCGCCGGTCCTGCCCTGCAGCCGGCCATTCGGGGGCCTGCATTTGCCGCCCCAAGCCTGACGAAGGCGGCCCTCGAAACGCCCCGTTTACCTAATAAAGAGAAAATCTGCCTAACCAAACTTTAGTGTTGGCGTTTCGGTTGGGGCAGGGGGTCGTTTTGTACTTTTTCGGACAGACAGCTTCGTCACAGCAGGCGCGAGCATTCTCGGCATCCGCGTCGATGCATCCATCCGGACCAGGGCCTGCTTATCGCTCAGACGTTGACGGCTTGCGTGCGCTCGCGGTCCTGTCCGTCGTTTTCTTTCATTTTGACTTCCCCGGATTTCCGGGCGGCTTTGTTGGCGTCGATATTTTTTTCGTCATCTCCGGCTATTTGATCACGTCGATCGTCGTCGGCGGCTTGCAGTCGGAGAGCTTCTCCTTCGCTCACTTCTACGAGCGGCGCATCCGGCGCATCGTTCCTGCGTTCCTCGCCATGCTCGCGGTCGTCTCGGTGGCCGCTGTCGCGCTCTTTCCGCCAAAAGAACTGGCCGACTTTGGTCGCAGTGCCGCGGCAGCAGCGGCCTTCTGCTCCAACTTCCTTTTTGCCGTTCAGACAGATTATTTTCTGGGGTCGGACACCATGATGCCGCTCCTTCACACCTGGTCGCTTGGTGTGGAGGAACAGTTCTACATCGTCTGGCCCCTGCTGCTATTCGCCTGCTACCGCTTCGGCTCTCGGCTGGCGGTCAGTGTGCTGGTCTTGGCGCTCCTGGTCGCAAGCCTCGCCTATTCAGAATGGGGGACGACCAGCAGGCACGCCGCACCACTCTTCTACATGCCGCAATCGCGGGGCTGGGAGTTCATGTTCGGCGCCATACTGTCCCTTGGGATGGTGCCGAGAATCGGCATCCGCAGGCTGCGAGACGGGCTCGGCCTCATCGGTATCGGCCTGATCGTGTTGGCGGTGACGCAGTTTTCGCCAACGACCCCATTCCCGGGACTATGGGCGGCGGTGCCTTGCCTGGGAGCGATGCTCATCATTCACACGGGTCAGCAGCGCGACACCGCGGTCTATCGATTCCTCAGCCTTTCGCCTTTCGTGTTCGTCGGACTCGTCTCGTATTCGCTCTATTTGTGGCATTGGCCGATCTTCGCCTTCGCCGAGAACTACGCTGGTCGTCCGCTTCTGCTCGGGGAAGCCCTTATCCTCGTCGCCGTCAGCGTTGCGATCGCCACGGCCTCCTGGCGGTTTGTCGAGCAGCCATTTCGCTACCGTGGGGGGAGGGCGATCGTCTCCCAGAGAGCCACTCTGGTCGGAGGCCTCGGTTCTCTTGCGCTGGCCGCCTGTATCGGCTTTGCCCTCTATTTGGGCGATGGATTGCCCGGGCGTTTGGCGCCGGACACTCTCCAGTACTACCTCACCAGCCGCGATCACAACGCGCTTCGACACGACTGTCTCGATGGAGCGGGTCAAGAGCCATTCAGAGCGTTTCGCTGCACTGAACCGAAGGGCGACAACAACTACGACGTCGTTGTCTGGGGCGACTCCCATGGCGACGCATTGTTTCCGGCCATCGCCAAGATCGGCGACGACTATGGGCTCGCCACGCGGCAGGTGACCAAGAGGGGCTGTCCACCGATTCTTGGCGCCAAGCGAGTTGATCAGGGAAAACGCATCAAGCGCCTCGGGCGGAGCGCCTGCGAGAAATACAACAAGGCGGTGTTTGAGGCGCTGCAACAGGAACCGCGCCCGCGCTTGGTGATCCTCGTTGCGCGGTGGTCCATGTATACGGAAACGAACCTGGGCATCGAGCAAGGCCGTCGGGTCTTCCTGATCGACGACAAAGACCAGGAACTCGATGTCGAAACTTCGCGCGACGTTTTCTCACGCGCGCTGGGCAGGACGGTCGACGCCATCACGGGCCTCGGGATTCCGGTGCTGCTGGTCGGACAGCCGCCAGAGTTCTTTCAAGATCCGAACGTCTGCTTCGTGGAAAGATCTCTGTCGCGGCGCGACGTAAGCGGCTGTGTCCAATCGCCAAGACAGGTCGCCGATGAGCGCTTGCACGCGTCGAAGGACATCCTGCTGAAGGTGGCGAACGGCAGACCGGACACCACCTTTGTCAGCCTCGATTCTATGCTTTGCGACGATCAACTGTGTTGGGCGAGGTGGAACGACCAACCGCTCTACGGAGATAACAACCATCTCAGTCTCGCGGGCGCTCTCTTCGTCCGCCGGGCATTGGTCAAAATGCCAAAGCTCCAGGCATTGTTCATGCCCCAAGTCTTCTCGAAC
>JBAUEK010000176.1:0-31362 GCA_049678565.1 Methyloceanibacter sp.
TCTCCTCGGTGAGCACCGAGAGCGACAGCGAGGTCACGAACTCCGCCCCACCCTTGGTCAGGATCGCGCGCACGCTGGCGCCGCGCTCTCGCAAGCGGCGGACGAGCTCGAGGCTCTTATAGGCGGCGATGCCACCGCCGACGATCAAGAGGATGCGCTTGCCTTGCACGTGTCGTCTCTCTTCGCCTCACTCAGCCGGGTCAAGCCCGGCAAGGATAAGAAATAGGGCCATTGCACCAATATTTCAAAACAACAGCGCCAGCGCGATAACCGCAAGCGCGATGGCGCCGACCCAAATGCCGATGCGGCTCATGCGGTTTTGCCGGCCTTGCGCCTCGGCCAGACGCTCGACCGAATGATCGTCGAGGCGCACGCCCTCCTCGGCCATGGCCGAAAAGGCCTCCGCCGTGCGCTCGGCCTGGATCAACAGTTTCGGCACGTCGCCCATGAATTTTCCGACCGAGACGGCGCCTTCGGCCGCAGCCTCGAATTGTGCTTCCGCCCCGAATTGGGTCTGAAGCCAGGCCTTCACTACCGGCTCCGCCACCACCCATATGTTCAGCCCGGGATCGAGGCCGCGGCCAACGCCCTCGACCACGACCATGGTTTTCTGCAACAGGAGCAGTTCGGGCCGCGTCTCCATGTCGAACACTTCGGTATATTGGAACAGCTGGCCCAGAAGCTGCGCCATCGAAATCTCGTTCGCCGGCCGGTCCATGATTGGCTCGCCGATGGCGCGGAGCGCCTGCGCGAACATGTCGACCGAGTGCCGGCGCGGCACATAGCCAGCCTCGAAATGCACCTCCGCCACGCGGCGGTAGTTCCGGGTGATGAAGCCGTGCAGGATCTCGGCCAGGAAGCGCCGCTCCTTCATCCCGAGCCGCCCCATGATGCCGAAATCGACGGCGACGATGCGGCCCTCTTTGTCGATGAATAGATTGCCGGGATGCATGTCGGCGTGGAAGAAGCCGTCGCGCATGGCGTGGCGGAGGAAGGTCTGCATCAACCGCGCGCCGAGCGCCTTCAGATCGTGGCCTTGCGCGCTGAGCGCGGCATGATCGGAGATCTGGGTGCCGTCGATCCATTCCAGCGTCAGCACGCGGCGGGCGCTGCGGCTCCAATCCACCCCCGGCACGCGAAAGCCTTCGTCGTGCTTGGAATTCTCGGCCAGCTCGGAGATGGCGGCGGCCTCCATGCGCAAATCCATCTCGATGGCGACGGACCGCGCCAGCGTATCGACCACCGCCTTGGGGCGAAGCCGGCGCGAGGGCGGGTGCAGCCGCTCGATCATCTTCGCGGCGAAGAAATAAGTGTCGAGATCCTGGTTGAAGCGCTGCTCGATGCCGGGGCGGAGCACCTTGACGGCGACGGGTTTGAGCGTGCCGTCAGGCTCGCGCACCGTGGCCTTATGCACCTGCGCGATCGAGGCCGCCGCAACGGGTGGACCGAATTCGGCGAACAATGTCCCGATGGGGGTTTCCAACGCCGCCTCGACCGCTTTCACTGCCTCCTCCTGCGAAAACGGTGGCAGGCGGTCCTGCAGGGTGGAGAGGTCGCGGGCCAGCTCGCGCCCGATGATGTCGTCCCGGGTCGCCAGGAACTGACCAAGCTTGATGTAGGACGGCCCGAGCGAGGTGAGCGCGGTGGAGAGCAGCGCCTCGTTGGCGGTACCGGCAGCCGCGCCATTGGCCCTGCGCCTGAGCGGCGCGGTCATGCGGCCGAACAGAGCCAGCGGCGGCGGCAAGCGCACCTCGTCCGGGAACACGCGCGCGCCGGACCAGGCGATGATTGCGCCGGCACGCGTCAGCCTTGCCATATTCGTGATCGCGTTCATGGCCTCAAAGCCGCCAGCCTGAGTGGATGGCGGCGATTCCTCCGGTGAGATTGCGGTAGCGCACCTGCTCCAGCCCCGCATTCTCGATCATTCCCATGAAGGATTTCTGATCGGGGAAGCGGCGAATACTCTCCACCAGATAGCGATAGGAGTCCGCGTCGCCCGCGACAAGGGCGCCGAGCGCCGGAATCGCATTCATGGAATAGGCGTCATAAAGCGTGTCGAGGAGCGGCGTCTCGACCGCGGAGAATTCGAGGCAGAGAAAGCGCCCGCCAGGCTTCAGCACCCTGAAGGCCTCGCTCAGCGCCGCCGCCATATGGGTGAGATTGCGCATGCCGAAGGCGATGGTATAGGCGTCGAAGCTGTTGGAGGCGAAGGGCAGCAATTCGGCGTTGCCGCGCACGAAGGTGAGCCGTTCCCCCTCACCCGACCGCACCCGCCCGGCCTCCATCATTTCGGCGCTGATGTCGCAGATGACGGCGCGGGAGCCGTCGCCCGAGGCTTGCAGGAAGCGCGAGGCGATGTCGCCGGTGCCGCCGGCAACGTCAAGCAAGGCATAGGATTGGCGCCCCTTGGGCGGCGCCAGCCAGGTGATGAGGTCGTCCTTCCACAGCCGGTGGAGGCCGCCGGACATCAGATCGTTCATGAGGTCGTAGCGCCGCGCCACGCGGGCAAAAACCTCATTCACCAGCCCCTGTTTTGCCGGCGCAGACACGGAGGCGAAGCCGAAACTCGCCTCACTCTCCTCGTTTTCGCCGTTGCTCGGGTTGGTGACCATGCGCGGGACAATAGCGCAAGCCCTGAAATCAAGCTATTGTTGCGGCGCAACTAAATCATTTTGCAGTGCGATAGGTCGATGCCCGAACTGCCCGAAGTCGAGACCGTAAGACTTGGCCTGGCGCCCGTGATCGTCGGCAACAGCTTCAGCTGCGTGGAGCAGCGGCGCCAGGATTTGCGCTTCCCGCTGCCGCAGCGCTTCGCCCAAAGGCTGGAAGGACGGACCATCGACGGGCTCGACCGGCGCGCCAAATATCTCCTGGCGCGGCTCGACGATGGCGTGGTGCTGGTCATGCATCTCGGCATGACCGGCCGCTTCCGCATCGCCAAACCCAATGGCGCGGCCGTCAAACCGGACGATGTCGCCAAGCCCAAGCGGCGCATCCCGAAGCATGAGCACATCGTGTTCCATTTCGCCGATGGGGCGGCGGTGCGCTACAGCGACACGCGCCGCTTCGGCTTCATGGATCTGATTCCGGGGGCTGAGCTTGAAAACCATGCTCTGTTCAAGAGGCTCGGCGTCGAGCCCTTAAGCGAAGACCTCACGCCCGAATGGCTCGCCCTCCGGCTGAAGGGCAAGACCGCCTCGATCAAGGCGGCCCTCCTCGATCAGAGGCTGATCGCCGGGCTCGGCAACATCTATGTCTGCGAAGCGCTGTTCCGCGCCAGGATTTCGCCAGTGCGCAAGGCCGGGACGCTCGCCACCGAGACCGGCAAGCCGACGAAGGAGACGGAAGCCCTGGTCGAAAGCATCAAGACCGTGCTCCAGCAGGCGCTCGGAGCCGGCGGCTCGTCGTTGCGCGACTACGCCCGCACCGATGGCAGGCGCGGTCGCTTCCAATATTCGTTCAGAGTGTACAGGCGGGAGGAAAAACCCTGTCGAAGCAAAGGCTGCCGCGGCATCGTCCGCCGCATCGTCCAGAGCGGCCGCTCGACCTTCTATTGTTCAAACTGTCAACGCTAAGGGGAACCCGACCGTCATGCTTGCCAATGAACTCAGCAGGGAACAAGAACTGCCCGCCGCGCCAACCTACGAGACGATCGTCGCCACCACCAAGGGCAAGGTGGGGCTCATCACCCTCAACCGCCCGCATGCGCTGAACGCCCTCAACACACTCCTCATCAGCGAGCTCAACCGGGCGCTGGACAAATTCGAGGCAGATCCGCAGGTCGGCTGCATCGTCATCACCGGAGACGAGAAGGCCTTTGCCGCCGGCGTCGACATCAAGGAGATGCACAAAAAGACCTTCGTCGAGGCCTATGGCAGCGACTTCATCGCGCCGTTCGACCGCATCAGCCATTGCCGCAAGCCGATCATTGCCGCGGTCGCGGGCTATGCGCTTGGCGGCGGCTGCGAGCTCGCCATGTCTTGCGACATCATCCTCGCCGCCGACAACGCCTCCTTCGGCCAGCCCGAGATCAATCTCGGCATCATGCCGGGCGCGGGCGGCACGCAGCGGCTCACCCGCGCCGTGGGCAAGGCCAAGGCCATGGAGCTTTGCTTGACCGGCCGCCGCATGGACGCCGAGGAAGCCGAGCGCTCGGGCCTGGTCAGCCGCGTCGTGCCGGCGGCGGAGCTGATGGACGAGGCGATGAGAATGGCGAACAAGATTGCCAGCCTGTCGCAACACGCGGTGATGATGATCAAGGAGGCGATCAATCGCGGCTTTGCCACCACGCTGGCCGAAGGCACGCGCTTCGAGCGCGGCCAGTTCTATTCGCTGTTCGCGACCGAAGATCAGAAGGAGGGGATGGCGGCCTTCATCGAGAAACGGAAGCCGGTCTTCACCAACCGCTAGCGCCGAACTCGAATCTGCCGTCCTTGACCGAGAGCGTGTATGCTCCGCGGCCAACAACCGCCGACGGAGAGTCTGATGCAGGGGAAAGTCACCGTGATCGCCTATCACCGGGCGAAGCCCGGCAAGGAGGGCGCGTTGCGCGACGCCTTGCTCGCGGTCTGTGCGCCCACCCGCGCCGAGAAGGGCTGCATCAATTACGATTTGCACGAATCGCCGGATCAACCGGGAGTCCTCGTGTTCCTGGAGAATTGGGAGAGCAAGGCAGACCTCGACGCCCATCTCGCCTCGCCTCATATCGACGGGTTTCGGGCGAAGGCGCCGGAGCTCCTGGCCGAGCCGCCCGACATCAAGCTGTGGAGCGAGATCGTCCGGGGCTAGGGCCTTTAGGCCCCGTAAAACTCACGGTACCAGGCGACGAAACGCTCCACCCCCTCCTTGATCGGGGTCGAGGGCTCGAAGCCGACGGCGGCTTTCAGCGCCTCGACATCGGCATAGGTCTCCGGCACGTCGCCGGCTTGAGCCGGCAGCATTTCGAGCTCGGCCTTGCGGCCCACGGCCGCCTCGATCACAGCGATATAGTCGAGCAGCGCCACCGGATTGTTGTTGCCGATATTATAGAGGCGATAGGGCGCCGACGACGTGGCCGGGTCGGGGTCCTCGGCGCGCCAATCGGGATCGGGGGTCGCGATCGTATCCAGGGTCCGCACCACGCCTTCCACCACGTCGTCGATATAGGTGAAGTCGCGCGAATGGTGTCCGTGGTTGAAGACCGGGATCGGTTTCCCCTCGAAAATATTGCGCGTGAACTGAAACAGCGACATATCCGGCCGGCCCCAGGGGCCGTAGACGGTGAAGAAGCGCAAGCCCGTCACCGGCAGGGCAAAGAGATGGGCGTAGGAATGGGCCATCAGCTCGTTCGCCTTCTTGGTCGCGCCATAAAGGCTCACGGGATGGTCGACATTATCGCTGACGCTGAACGGCAACTTGCGGTTGGCGCCATAGACCGAGCTCGATGAGGCGTAGACCAGATGCTCGACGCGCGTGTGGCGGCAGCCTTCGAGCACATGCAGGAAGCCGGTGATGTTGGCGTCGATATAAGCGTGGGGGTGTTCGAGCGAGTAGCGGACGCCGGCTTGCGCGGCGAGATGGATGACGCGGTCGGGCTTCTCCTCGGCGAAGACGGCCTCGACGGCCTCCCGCTCGGCCAGATCCGCCTTGATGAAGCTGAAGCCGTTCCGCCCCTTGAGCCGCGCCAGCCGCGCCTCTTTCAGCGCGACATCGTAATAGGGGCTGAGATTGTCGAGCCCGACCACCTCATCGCCGCGATCGAGCAGCCGGGTCGCCGTATGAAAACCGATGAAGCCGGCGGCGCCGGTGACTAGGATGCGCATGGACTCTTGCTCTACCTCCCACTCGCCTCGCCCGAGCGAAGCGCCGCCACAAGAGCCATCGGCGCTTCCGCTGTCAACCTCATGTGGCTAGCGACCCGTTCACGGCCAGTTGACGCTCAATTGCGCCCTCGCTATAGACCGGGGCTCGTTATCCTCAATTCTTCCGCGCTTTCCGGGGCCGGCCGGTGTCGAAGAAGCTCAAAGTCTAGGAACTGACGCATGGCCAATACCAGATCGGCAAAGAAGGCTGCCCGCCAAACCCTCCGCCGCACCGAAGTCAACAAGGGCCGGCGGAGCCGCATGCGCAGCTCGGCGCGCAAGGTCGAGGAGGCGATCGCCTCCGGCGATAAGGCCGCCGCGCAGGCGGCGCTGAAGGCGGCCGAGCCCGTCCTCGTTCGGACCGCACAACAAGGGCTCCTTCATCGCAAGACGGCGTCGCGTAAGGTCTCCCGGCTGGCGAAGCGCATCAGCATCATGGGCGCCTAAAGCAAAAAAACACGACTGTTGCAGTTTGGTGACGGGGGCCGCGAATAACGGTAACCGATCCGCCCCCTCCCATGTCAATTCGGTGAATAATTTCCGACCGGTTGACGTCAAAACGCAGGCCCCCGCGCTTAGAGGCTGCACCCCTTCAGAAAAATTTCCATCTCGGCGAGGCTTGCGCCGCGGGGCCGCGCGTGGCGGCGCGAGCTGCGGGGGCGAAGATTCAGCCTTGCGGGACAGAGGCTTGGGGGACGCTGCGTATCCTCCGCCAACGTTGGATTCTGTGGATATTCGCCTGACCCGCTCGCTTGCTCACCGCGTTTACCATGTGTATAGTCCAACCATCCGAACGGGGTAGTTCCCCTCCTCACAATTGAGCGTCATCAACCGGACAGCAGTCCGGGCACACTTGTCTTGTCTCCATTGTGAGGCTTGTGGGAAAGTTGTAGACAATTAAGCGTATCCTGTGGGTGGCTTTGTGTTCTGGTGCCGCATAGCCACCAGATTTAGTGACAATCATTCAATTTGTGCTTGGCAATTGCTTTTGCAAGAGAGAGGAAGTGTCTCTTGGGCGACCAGAGTTCCGCTAGGGCCGTCGACGATGTTGACGTCGCCACGACGTGGCAGGGCCTGACATCGGGAACAGGCGCACAGCTTGTCGACGTGCGCACTCGCGCGGAGTGGACCTATGTCGGGATTCCAGACCTCGGTCCGATCGGTAAACGGGCTGTCCTCGTTGAGTGGCAGACCTTTCCCGACCAGAGTGTGGATCCACGCTTTGTTGAGCGCCTTGCCGGAGAACTAAAAGCCCTGAACGTCCAGTTGGACGACGATCTTTATTTTATCTGCCGTTCAGGCAGCCGGAGCATGGCTGCGGCCAGAGCAATGGCAGAAGCGGGCTATCGGTCTTGTCACAATGTCGCCGGCGGTTTCGAAGGATCGCTTGACGATTTGCGTCACCGTGGCACCGTTGGGGGGTGGAAGGCTACCGGTCTTCCCTGGCTGCAAAGCTAGGTTGGGAGGACCTTCCGTGGGACGGTCACGACTGTCCGCGTCCGATTTTGTTGACTGCTCAAGTATGAGGTGTGCGGTGCGTACGGCGCGAACGAGAACAATGGAGCGGAACAAAAACCGTGGCACAGCAAGAGCAATTCGCAGTCCCAGGCGAAGCTTGGGGGCGGGTCAAAAGCCGGCTACGCGCGGAGTTGGGCGAAGACGTCTTCGCCAGCTGGTTTAGGGGGGTCGAACTTGAGCGGTTCGATGAAGGCTGCGTCCACCTCACGGTGGCGACACGCTTCTTACGCAACTGGCTGAGATCGCATTATTACGACTTCGTGCTCAAGCTGCTCCGGGCAGAATGGGCGGACGTCGACCGCGTCGAATTCAGGGTCAGGCAGCCGCATTTCGCCAATGAGGCGCCGAAGGAAGCGCTGCGCCAGCAGCGGAGCCTCGCGCCCGTGGCGGCGGACATGGCGCCGTTGCCCATGCCGTTACGCACGGGCTATGGCGGGTTCGAGGGCTCTCCCCTCGATCCGAGACTGTCTTTCGCCACCTTTCTCGTCGGCGCCTCGAACCGGCTTGCTCACGCCGCGGCCCAGGAGGTCGCCGGCGCGTTGTCGACGCCGCAGCAGCTGTTCAATCCGCTATTCGTTCATGGCAGCGTTGGCTTGGGCAAGACCCATCTGCTGCACGCCATCTCATGGGACATCAAGCAGCGGAAGCCGGAGGCCCAGGTCCTCTATCTGACGGCCGAGCGCTTCATGTCCGGCTTCGTGCAGGCCTTGCGCGCCCGCGATGCGCTCGCCTTCAAGGAGAAGCTACGCAAGATCGACGTGCTTCTGATCGACGACATGGAATTCCTGCAAGGCCCGACCATCCAGCAGGAGTTCTGTCACACGCTGAACTCGCTGATCGATGGCGGGCGGCAGGTCGTGGTCGCGGCCGACCGCGCTCCGACCCAGCTCGACAAACTCGACATGCGCATGCGCTCGCGGCTGGGCGGCGGTCTCGTGGCCGAGATCGGGACCATGGATTTCGAACTCAGGCACAAGATCCTGAACAAGCGGGCGACCGAGGCCTGCACCGAGACGAGAGGGCTTGCCATCTCGGAGACGGTGCTCGCCTTCCTGGCCGAACGCCTGACCGAGAGCGGCCGCGAGCTCGAAGGCGCGATCCACCGTCTGCGCGCCAGCTATCAGCTCACCGACGAGCAGGTGACGATCGAGATCGCCGAGCAGATCGTGCGCGATCTGATGCGCGGGGCGGAACCGAGACGGGTCCGCATCGACGACATCCTGCGCACGGTATCGAAGCATTACGGGGTCAATCGCGGCGACCTGTTGTCGGGGCGGCGCAATCGCTCCATCGTCAGGCCGCGCCAGATCGGCATGTATCTCGCCAAGCTGCTGACGTCGCGCTCGCTGCCGGAGATCGGCCGCAGATTCGGCAACCGCGACCACACCACGGTGCTGCACGCGATCCGCAAGATCGAGTCGCTGATGAGCGACGACAATCAGCTGCGCGAGGAGATCGAGCTGTTGAAGCGGCTTTTGCGCGATTAGGGGGGTAGCAATCCAGGGGTTTTAGGGCCTTCCGGGGCCCTCCCGCTCTTGCAAATTTGCCACTATCGGGTCAAGTTCAGGCGGGAGTTCTTAAGTTTTCATCGCGCCTTTTCTGGGTTTGCACCGGAGCCTCTGGCGGTTTGGGCCGGGGTGCATGCACCATCTCAGAGGGCGCTGGAGTAGTGCTCTAACCCATGCAATTCACCATCGATAAGCCGAGCCTTACCAAGGCCCTCGCTCATGTGGCGAGCGTGGTCGAGCGCCGCAACACCATCCCTATTTTGTCCAACGTCCATCTCGCTACGCGCAACAACGAGCTGAAGCTCACCTCGACCGACCTCGATATGGAGATCGTCGAGACGGTGCCGTGCCGGGCCAAGGGTGAAGGCGCCACCACGGTGCCGGCGCACATGTTCCACGACATCGTGCGCAAGCTGCCGGACGGGACCGATATCGAGCTTGCCCGCGACGGCGACCAGGGGCGCCTCACCATCGCCTGCGGTTCGGCCCGGTTCTCGCTGCAAACGCTGCCGGCCGACGACTTTCCGAGCCTGAGCATCGACGATCTCGGGCATGCCTTCACGCTGCCCGCGGCCGAGCTGAAGCGGCTGATCGACAAGACCCGCTTCGCCATTTCGACCGAAGAGACCCGCTATTATCTGAACGGCATTTATCTCCACGCCGCCGAGAGCGAGGGCAAGCCGACCTTGAGGGCCGTCGCCACCGACGGGCACCGTCTGGCGCAAGTCGAGCTGCCGTTGCCTCCGGGCGCGAAGGACATGCCGGGCGTGATCGTGCCGCGCAAGACCGTGGCCGAGCTCGCCAAGCTGGTCGAGGACGACGACGGCGATGTGCGCGTCGAGCTGTCGCCCGCCAAGATCCGCGTCACCACGGCGCGCGTGGTGCTGACCTCGAAGCTGATCGACGGCACCTTCCCCGATTACGAGCGCGTGATCCCGCAAGGCAACGACAAGACCATGGAGGTCGACAACCAGGCCTTCGCCCAGGCCGTGGACCGCGTCTCCACCCTGTCGAGCGACAAGGGCCGGGCGGTAAAGCTCTCGCTCCAGGACGGCAAGCTCGTGCTCTCGGTCAACAATCCCGACAGTGGCAGCGCCAGCGAGGAAATCCCGGTTGAATACGGTTTCGATCCGCTCGAGATCGGCTTCAATGCCCGCTATCTGCTCGACATCTCGGGGCAACTTGAGGGCGGCACGGCGGAGTTCCAGCTCGCCGACCCGGGATCCCCGACCATGATCCGCGACGGCAAGGACGCCTCCGCTCTCTATGTCCTCATGCCGATGCGGGTATGAGGGCGGCTCTGAGCGGAATTCACGAGCAAGCGGCTCAGGGAACGATGGGCGAGGTTTCAGGCGGTGAAGCCGCGCGGGTCTTCGTGCAAGGACTGAGACTCACCAATTTCCGCAACTACGAGTGGGCGGCACTCGAGCTGGACGAGCGCCCGGTGGTGCTTGTCGGCGACAATGGCGCGGGCAAGACCAATCTGCTCGAGGCCGTGTCGTTGCTCGGGCCAGGCCACGGCTTGCGTGGGCGTCCCTACGAGGAGCTTGCGCGCAAGGACGGTCCCGGCGGCTGGGCCGCCGCCGCCACGGTGATGTCGATCGAAGGCATGGTTGAGATCGGCACCGGCTTTGGCCTCGAACAGCCAGGCGAGGCCACCGGGCGCATCGTGCGCATCGCCGGGAAGGAGCACGGGACCGGGGCGCTGTCGGATTATGTCCAGCTCGTCTGGGTGATCCCGGAGATGGACGGTCTGTTCACGGGGCCGGCGGCGGAGAGGCGCCGCTTCCTCGACCGGCTGATGCTCGCCATCGATCCGAAGATGCGGGGACCGAGGGGCCGCTTCGACCGCGCCATGCGGCAGCGGAACCGCCTGTTCCAGCTGCGCGAGGGATCGCCGTCGCTGTTCGCCGGTCTCGAGGAGCAAATGGCGGAGGCCGGAGTGGCCATCGCCGCGGCGAGGCTCGATGCCGTGACGCGGCTGCAAGCCCTGATCGACAGCACCTATGCCGCGCGCGGGCCGGGGCCCTTTCCCTTCGCCCAGCTTGCGCTGGAAGGCAGGCTCGAAACCGCCCTCACCCAGCGTCCGGCGGTCGAGGTCGAGGACGATTATGTGAGCCTCCTGTCCGAAGCGAGAGACCGCGACCGGCTTGCCGGCCGCGCCCTTGCAGGACCGCATTTGAGCGATCTAATAGTGTTTCACGGTCCCCACAACGCGCCGGCGGACAGCTGCTCCTCGGGCGAGCAGAAGGCTCTCCTGCTCGGCCTCGTGCTGGCCAAGGCGAGACTGATCAGGACGCTTGCGGGCGCCTCCCCGCTGGTCCTCCTCGACGAGGTTGCGGCCCATCTCGACGCCGCCCGGAGAGAGGCGCTTTTTGGGGAGATTCTGGACCTGAAAGCCCAGGCCTGGATGACCGGAACGGACCGGTCAATGTTCGGCTCGCTGGCTCAAGATGCCCAAATCTTGGCGGTGAATCAGGGTAAAATAGACGCTTGATCCGGACCCAAGCGGGATCGGCGCGAGACCACAACAATCGACCTTAGGAACATGATGAAACGAGCCTCAGACAGGACAGAAGCCGCAGCCTCGGACTACGGCGCCGAATCGATCAAGGTGCTCAAGGGCCTCGATGCGGTACGCAAGCGGCCCGGCATGTATATCGGCGATACCGACGACGGCTCGGGCCTCCACCACATGGTCTATGAGGTGGTCGACAACGCCATCGACGAGGCCCTGGCCGGATTCTCCGACGAGATTCTCATCACGCTGAACGCTGAAGGATCGGTCACGGTCGACGACAATGGCCGCGGCATTCCGACCGAGATCCATAGCGGCGAAGGCGTGTCGGCGGCCGAAGTGATCATGACGCAGCTCCACGCCGGCGGAAAATTCGATCAGGATTCCTACAAGGTGTCCGGCGGTCTGCATGGCGTCGGCGTGTCCGTGGTCAACGCGCTCTCCGCCAAGCTCGACCTCACTATCTGGCGCAACGGCAACGAGCACTTCATGCGCTTCGCCGACGGCGTACCCGAGGCGCCGCTCGCCGTGGTCGGACCGTCGGCGGGAAAGACCGGTACCCGCATCACCTTCGTGCCCTCGACCAACACCTTCACCATGGTCGAGTTCGACTACGCCACGCTGGAGCATCGTCTGCGCGAATTGGCGTTTCTGAACTCGGGCGTTCGCATCATGCTATCGGACCATCGCGGGGTCGAGCCCAAGACCGAGGAGATGCGCTATGAGGGAGGCTTGCGGGCCTTCGTGCGCTATCTCGACCGGACCAAGCACCCGCTCATCGCCGAGCCCATCGTGGTGGAGAAGGAGCAGGATCGCATCGTGGTCGAGGCGGCCTTGTGGTGGAACGACAGCTACCATGAGAACGTGCTCTGCTTTACCAACAACATCCCGCAGCGCGACGGGGGGACGCATCTGGCGGGCTTGCGCTCGGCCCTGACGCGCACGGTCAACACCTACGCGGCGGAATCGGGCATCGCCAAGAAAGAGAAAGTCGCCTTGACCGGCGACGACGCGCGCGAGGGGCTCACTTGCGTGCTGTCGATGAAAGTGCCCGATCCTAAATTCTCAAGCCAGACGAAGGACAAGCTCGTCTCCTCCGAGGTGCGCCCCGTGGTCGAGGGGGTGATGGCGGATGCGCTGTCGCAATGGTTCGAGGAAAACCCAAGCGAAGCCCGCTCCGTGGTGCAGAAGATCGTCGAGGCGGCCACGGCGCGCGAGGCCGCGCGCAAGGCGCGCGAGTTGACGCGACGCAAGGGCGCGCTCGACATCGCCTCGCTGCCGGGCAAGCTCGCCGATTGCCAGGAGCGCGACCCGGCCAAATCCGAGATCTTCCTGGTCGAGGGCGATAGCGCCGGCGGCAGCGCCAAGCAGGCGCGCGACCGCGCCTTTCAGGCGGTTCTGCCCTTGCGCGGCAAAATCCTCAATGTCGAGCGCGCGCGCTTCGACAAGATGCTGTCCTCACAGGAGATCGGCACGCTGATCACCGCGCTCGGCACCGGCATTGGGCTGGACGAGTTCGACCTATCCAAGCTCCGTTATCACCGCGTCATCATCATGACCGATGCCGACGTGGACGGCGCCCATATCCGCACGCTGCTGCTCACCTTCTTTTACCGGCAGATGCGCCAGCTGGTGGAGGCCGGACACCTCTACATCGCCCAGCCGCCGCTCTACAAAGTGAAGCGCGGGCAGTCCGAACGCTACCTCAAGGACGAGAAGGGGCTCGAGGACTATCTGGTCGGCGAGGGCCTGACGGACGCGGTGCTCGTCAGCGGCGACGGCGCCACGCGCGCGGGCGCGGATCTGCGCGACATCGTCGATACCGCGCGCAAAATCGGCGGCATCCTCAAAGGCCTGCACGGCCGCTATCCGCGCTTCATCATCGAGCAGGCGGCGATCGCGGGCGCGCTCAGTCCGAAAGTGCTGAAGGACGGCAAGCATTCGCAAGCCGCGGCCGCCTATATCGCCAAGCGCCTCGATGCGTTGGCCGAGGAGACCGAGCGCGGCTGGCATGGCGAGGCCTTGCCCGAGGGTGGCTTGCGCTTCTGGCGCGAGCTGAGGGGCGTGATGGAATCCCATCTCATCGACGGGCCGTTCATCGCGTCGGCCGATGCGCTCAAGCTCGACCATTATGCCGAGCATCTGCAGGAGGTCTACGCCAAGCCCGCGACGCTGAAGCGCAAGGAGCTGAGCACCGGCGTGCATGGGCCGAGCGAGCTGCTCGGAGCGGTGATGGCGGCGGGCCGCAAGGGGCTTACGCTACAGCGCTATAAAGGCTTGGGCGAAATGAACCCCGAGCAATTGTGGGAGACCACGCTCGACCTCGACACCCGCACCATTTTGCAGGTGAAGGTGGGCGAGCTCGACGAGGCGGACGAGATCTTCTCACGGCTGATGGGCGACGTGGTCGAGCCGCGGCGCGAATTCATCCAGGCCAACGCCCTCCAAGTCGCCAACCTCGATGTGTAGCTCACAGCGACGCGCGCTGTCTGACCTAACCACGAACCCATCCTCGTCATGGCCGGGCTTGTCCCGGCCATCCACGTCTTATTGATTGATGGTCTCGTAGAGATCGTCCCATTGGGGATTCATGGCGAGGACCAAGCGCACCTTCCAGGCTCGAGGCCAGTGCTTCATGTTGCGCTCGCGCTAAATAGCCCCGCTGATAGTCTCATGATATTCGCAATAGACGAGTCGCTTCAGGCCATAGCGACGCGTGAAGCGAGAGGCCAGAATTTCGCGGTGCTGCCAGACTCGGCGGGCGAGGTCGCGGGTCACGCCGGTGTACAAAGTGCCATTCGGCCTATTGGTGAGGATGTAGGCCCAGCCGCCCCGCATTGGGCAAGTGTTGCAAATCGTGGATGGCCGGGACAAGCCCGGCCATGACAAGGCTGTGTAGAACGCGTTTACGCCCCGCATTGGCGAAGCTGCTCGACGGCTGATCGCTGGCTCCCCCTTAACTCTGGGTCAATCTGGAACGCTTAGCCTCTAGGCGCCAAGGCTCGCGGGCGGGAAGCCGACCGCGGTCACGGACGTCATTGGGGCCAAGAGATTCATGGCAGTGCGGCGGAAGCCAAAGCCCGCGGGGCGATCGCGGGACCGCGTCGAGCCGCATTTCGGCCGCCGGCGCTCAAGCGTCTCGCCCAAATCCCGGAAAACAGGCGGGACCCGCAGGCGGAAGGCGAAGCGCCAAAGCCGCCCGCTTCTGCGCTTTGCACTCCGGTCGGCGCTCATCGCCAGCCTGGCGGGTATCCTCGTGCTCGGCGGGATCGTCCTCTTCTTCCTCTCGCGCCTGCCCGACCCGGCGCTGCTCACGCTCGACGACAGGCCGCCAAACCTCACCATCCTCGCCTCGGACGGCACCGTGCTCGCCGAGCGCGGACTTCGCCGCGGCTATGTCCGGCTCGAGCGCCTGCCGTCCTACCTGCCACAGGCGGTGATGGCCACCGAGGACCGCCGCTTCTACGCTCATTTCGGCGTCGATCCGCTGGGGCTGGCACGCGCCAGCTTCCGCAATTGGCGGGCGGGCAATGTGGTGGAGGGGGGCTCCACCATCACCCAGCAGCTGGCCAAGAACCTGTTCCTCAAGCCCGACCGCACCATCGCCAGGAAGCTGGAGGAGGCCATCTACGCACTCTGGCTCGAGCATCGATTCTCCAAGGACGAGATCCTCGAGCTCTACCTCAACCGCGTCTATTTCGGCGGCGGCGCCTATGGCATCGAGGCCGCGTCCCGGCGCTATTTCGGCAGGTCGGCGCGGACCGTCAGTCTGACCCAGGCGGCGCTGCTCGCGGGGCTGCTAAAGGCGCCCTCGCGCTACGCTCCCACCGGCAACGCCGACCTTGCCGCATCCAGGATCGACGTGGTGCTCGGCAGCATGGTCGATGCGGGATTTCTCTCCACCGCCGAGGCCGACATGGCCGCGGCGCAGCCGCTCCGCTTGCGCGCCTTCGGCGATGAGACCGGATATCCCTACGCCGTCGATTGGGTGGCCGAAAGCTTACCCGACCTCGTCGGCGAGAACGAGGGCGATCTGATCGTCGACACCACCATCGATGCGGGGCTACAGCGCGTGGCGCAATTGGCGCTGCGGCAGAAGCTCGACGCCGAGGGCCAGACGCTCGACGCCAATCAGGGCGCGGTGGTGGTGCTCGACATTTCGGGCGGGATCAAGGCGCTGATCGGCGGGCGCTCCTATCGTGCAAGCCCCTTCGATCGCGCGGTGAAGTCGCTGCGCCAGCCGGGCTCGGCGTTCAAGCCCTTCGTCTATCTCGCCGCGCTCGAAAGCGGCTACACCCCAGACACCATCGCCGAAGACGCACCGATCGTCGTCGATAACTGGTCGCCCAGGAATCACACCGGCACCTATCAGGGCGCGGTGACGCTCAGGGACAGCTTCGCCCAGTCGATCAACACCGTGGCGGTGAGGCTCGCCGCCGATGTCGGCCGCGCGCGCGTGGTGCGCACCGCGCAACGCCTTGGCATTCACTCCAAGCTGCACGACCGCCCCTCGCTCGCGCTCGGCACCGGCGAGGTCACGCTCTTGGAGCTGACCGCGGCCTATGTGCCCTTCGCCAATGGCGGTGAAGGCGTCGTCCCCCACATCGTCACCAGGGTGCGGAACGGCGACGGCAAATTGCTCTACCAGCTGAAAAGCGCGAGCCTAGGCGCGGTGGTGGCGCCGCGCGATGTCGCGGCGATGAACGACATGATGAACGCCACCGTGGCGCGCGGCACCGGGCGGCAGGCGGCGCTTCCGGATCAAGCCGCCGGCGGCAAGACGGGCACCAGCCAGAATTCCCGCGACGCCTGGTTCGTGGGCTACACGGCCCATTACGTCGCGGGCGTGTGGATCGGCAATGACGACGGCTCGAAGATGCACAATGTGAGCGGGGGAACGGTGCCGGCGAGGCTGTGGCACGACATCATGCTCGAGGCTCATCGGGGCCAGCCGCCTTTGCCGCTCCCCGGCACACGCTCGCCCTGGCTGGAAGAGGCCGCCTCGCGGCTGCCCTGGAACGCGCCGGCCAGGAGCAGCGATGAGCCGCTCTACCGCCGCATGCTCGGCCTCTTCTCCGGCGGCTAGCGCTAAATCGCGTTCTGCTATTCGATGCTACGCTTGGGCGAACGCCCGGGCGAGGACGGCATCATGGTCTCGGCGCCGTAGCGGTGCAGGCTTGAGCCGTGCTTGCGCAACCAGGTCCTCGCCTCTTCATGGCGCGGCATGGTGCGTTCGACCATGGCCCAGAATCGCGGCCCGTGATTCATGTGGGCCAGATGGGCGACCTCATGCGCAGCGAGATAATCGAGCACGAAAGGCGGCGCGAGCACGAGGCGCCAGGAAAAGGATAGCGCCCCGGTGGTCGAGCACGAGCCCCAGCGCGTGGTCTGATCGCGCACGAAGATTCGGGCCGGGGTGAGATCGAGCCGGTTCGCGTGCACGGCGACGCGCGCGCGGAGATCCTGATGCGCCTGCCGCTTCAGCCAATCGAGCAGCCGCCGGGGCGCGTGCTCGGGCTCGCCGGCGACGGTCAGGCGAGGCAGCCGGCGGCGCGGCAGCCGCGCGCCTTGCGGCCATGCCGGCGCGATCTTGGTGTCCTCCGCCGCTTCGATCCACACCACGCCGCGACGCCGCACCGAACCGGCGAAGCGGAGCATATGCGCATAGCCGCGCAACGGGATGATGGCGCCATGGGTGAAGGGCACGGGCTCGGACAGTCCGGCGACACGTTCCTTCAGCCAATCGAGATGGCGGGACAGGAACTCGTCGGCGTCGGCGAAGCTCGAATAGACCGGCATGGTGAGGATGGCGCCGCGGCGCGCTTCACTCACCTGCAGGCTGAACCGGCGTGCCCGCGTACTTCGGCGCAGCAGAAGCGGTAGACCGAGCCCCTTGATCTTGACTTCAATGGTCTCGCCGTTACCGGGCCTCAGCCGCTTAAGCATCGCATACGCTCCCTGCGCCGATCGATTATGGCTTCGATTCGACGGTGCCTACATTAGCACAGGCGTGGAGGACGGCGCGCGCCTCGACTTCAGGCTACCGGCTGAAGGAACGTGCAAAGAGCCCCCGGCGGCGCTGGTGGGCTGCGATAAAGTCATTGATTTTAGGCACTATTTCGGCGCGGAAGCGGGATCCGTTGAAAACGCCGTAATGGCCGGCGCCGGATTGTAAATGGTGCCGATGCATCGCGGCGGGGAGGTTCTTGCACAAATTATGTGCAGCAAATGTCTGGCCCACCCCCGAAATATCGTCTCTTTCGCCCTCGACCGTCATCAGCGCCACCCGGCGGATCTTGCCAGCGTCGACGGTGCGGCCCCGGTGTGACATTTCGCCCTTGGGTAGCGAATGCTCGAGGAACACGGTCTTGATCGTCTGCAAATAATACTCCGCCGTCAGATCCATGACCGCCAGGAACTCGTCATAAAATTCGCGGTGCTTGTCGGCGGAGTCGCCATCGCCCCGAATCAGATTCTGGAACAGATGGCGGTGAGCGGTGATGTGGCGGTCGAGATTCATGCCCATGAAACCGCTGAGCTGGAGAAATCCGGGATAGACCCGCCGCATCATTCCGGGATGGGGCCAGGGAACCTGGGTGATGACGTTGCGCTCGAACCAGCCGAGAGGACGGCCTTGAGCGAAACAATTGACCGCCGTCGGGTTCACTCTCGAATCGATGGGACCGGCCATGAGGATCATCGAGAGCGGGACGTAGCGATCGCGCCTCCCCTCCATCAGCGCCACCGCCGCGAACACCGGAACGGTGGGCTGACAGACCGCCATCACATGCACGTTCCCACGGAAATGGCTTATAAACTCAATCAGATAGTCGATGTAGTCGTCGAGGTCGAAGGGGCCGGCGGCACGCGGCACGCGGCGCGCATCCTCCCATTCGGTGACGTAGACGTCGTGCTCGGGCAGCATGTCGCGCACGGTGCCGCGCAGCAGGGTCGGAAAATGCCCGGCCATCGGCGCCACGATCAGCACCTTGCTGTCCCTGTTCCCCCGCGCGCGGGGCAGATCCCGCTCGAAATGGACCAGCCGGCCGAAGGGCTTGGCAATCAGGGTCCGCTCGGTGACCGCAACCTCACGCCCATCGACAAGGGTGGTGTCGATATCCCAAGCGGGCTTGTGGTAGCGGCGGGTGCCGCGCTCGAACAGCTCAAGCGCCGCCGCCGCGCTCCGGCCGAGGGGCGTGTGCGAGGCCGGGTTCAGCGGATTGCGGAACAGGAGCCGGTAGGCGTCAGCCGCCGCGCGCGCTGGGCTCCAAGCCGCATGGTTGAGCTCGTAGAGATGGTAAAGCATGGAATCGACCTCTCGCGCACAGGGTGCATCAAAACGATGCTGCATCGCAAACTCAAATGGTGATTCTATGTTGCGCTGCAACGACAAATGGCCGCGGAGAGGGGAAGAGGCCGCGCGGCTAAAGGAAGCGGCCCAGCTTTTTAGCCATTTCTTCGGGGCTCATGCCGTAGGCGAAGTGGGTCAGATATTTGCCGTCAGGGTCCATGAGATAGGCCAGAGCCGAGTGATCGACGGTGTAATCGGCGGGCGAGGACTTATTCTCAACCTTGGTATAAGCCACCCGATATTCCTTGGCCGCGGCAGCAATCGCCTCCGGCGATCCGGTGAGCCCGACAAAATTGGGACCGAAACTCTTGACGTAATTGACCATGGCCTCGGGCGTGTCGCGCTCCGGATCGAGCGTGATGAAAATGGGGACCACCTTCGCCGCTTTGTCACCCAACTTATCCAGGGCTTGAGCCATGACCTGGAGTTCGGCCGGGCAGATGTCCGGGCAATGGGTGAAGCCGAAGAACACCATCATGTAGCGGCCGCGGAAGTCGCGGTCGGTGACGGGCTTGCCGCCCTCGCCCACAAGCGAGAAAGGTCCGCCGATGAGCGCGGTGCCGGAGGTCTCGACCGCACGCTGTTGCGGGGCGGTGAGGATCAGCACGGCGGCGCCGGTCAGCCCGCCGATGATGAAGCCGGCGATGATGAAGGAGATCAGGCGGCTGTTCATTCACTCACCCAGTTGTAGCAGCGATCCATTGATCCGCGCGCTCCGCAGAAACCAGCTAAAGGCCGCGTAGCCGACGAGCAGGTAGATAGCATTGAGGCCGAGCGCCCACCACAGCTCGGTCGCATCGAACACACCGCGCAGGAGGATCGAACGCATGCCCTCGAACACGTGGGTCGGCGGCAGAGCGAGCGCGACCACCTGCAGCCAGTCTGGCAAGACCGACACCGGATAATAGACGCAGGACAGCGGTAGCAGCACAAAAGCGAGCGACCATGCAAGCTCCTCGGCGCCAAGCCCGTAGCGGAGGATGACGCCGGAGGCCAGCAGCCCGAGCGCCCAGCTCGTGAGCACGAGCACGGCAAAGAAGGCGACAAGGGCAAGCCCGAGATCGAGCAGGTTGAAGCCGAAGATGAAATAGGCGGCGACGGCGACCGGCACCATGCTCACGCCGAGGCGGATGATGCTCCATGCGCTCAAGGCGGCGACGAGCTCGAAGGGACGCAAAGGGCTGGTCAGGAGATTGCCGAGATTGCGCGACCACATCTCCTCGATGAAGGTGGTGGAGAAGCCGATCTTCGAGCGAAACAGAATATCCCAGAGCAACACCGAACCGATCAGCACGCCGGCGCCTTGCGCGAATGGGCTCGCGGTCTCGGCCAGATATTTCTGGAGAAAACCCCAAGTCAGCATCTGCAGGAACGGCCAGTAGATCAGCTCGACCAGCCTGATGCCGGAGCTGCGGAGGAGATACATATAACGTCTGACCATCGCCCCGATGCGGCGGAGCGATGCGCGCAACCCGCTCGCCGGCAAGAGCACTGCGGCAGCGCCGGGCCGGGCCGACAGCGTATTCATGACGCCTGCCTCGTCTCGACAGCCTCGTCTCTCGGCTCGCGCCGCGCACGGCCGCGGCCGCGAACCACATCGAGAAACACCTGTTCGAGCGTCTCGCGGCCATAGGTTTTGATCAACGCGCGCGGGCTCTCGTCTTCGAGGATGCGGCCGGCATGGAGCAGGATGACCCGGTCGGCGAGGCGCTCGACTTCCGCCATGTTGTGCGAGGCAAGCAAGATCGTGGCGCCGCGAGCCTTGGCGTAGTCCTTCAATTTCTGCCGGATCCAGTCGGCCGTGTCCGGGTCGAGCGAGGCCGTCGGCTCGTCCAGCAGCAGCAATTCCGGTGCATTCAGAAGCGCCTTGGCCAGGCCCACGCGCGTCTTCTGGCCGGCCGATAATTTGCCGGTGGAACGGTCGAGCAGCGGGGCGATCTGCAAATCCTCGGCGAGGAAGTCGATGCGCTCGGCCGCATTGGCGACGCCATAGAGCCCGGCATAGACGGTGAGGTTCTGCCGCACCGTGAGCCGCATCGGTAAATCGACATAGGGACTCTGGAAATTCAGGCGATCGGCCGCCCGGTAGCGGTCGCGGGCCATATCGGCGCCGAACACCCGCACCTCGCCCGAACTCGGCACCACGAGCCCAAGCAGCATGGCGATGGTCGTGGTCTTGCCGGCGCCGTTGCCGCCGAGAAGCGCCACGGTGGTGCGCGGTTGTAGCGAAAAAGTGATGTGGTCGACGGCGGTGACGGTGCCGTAAACCTTGGTCAGGTCCTTGACCGCCACGGGGGTTGCCGTGGCGGACTCAAACGAACTACTCACTTTCTCGTCCATGACCAGCGCCTGTTGCCGCCCTTAGCCCGGGATTATGGTGGCGTCCCCCATGCTAGGCTTCAACTATGGTTGACCTCGACAATAGTCAAACCTCTCCGCGCGCGGCGACGCGAGACCTGCTGAGACGCGGTCAAAGTCGTTTGAGGCTGCAAACCATCCTCAGGCTCCGCTGGCTCGCGGTTCTCGGTCAGAGCGCAACGGTGCTCATCGTCTATTGGGTGCTGAGCATCGATCTTCCGATCGGCGCCTGTCTCGCCGTGATCTCGCTGTCGGCCTGGCTGAACGTGGCGTTGCGCATTCGCTATCCGGCGAGCCAGCGCCTCAAAAGCACTTACGCCTTCCTGATGCTCGGTTACGACGTGCTGCAGCTTGGCGCGCTGCTCTTCCTCACCGGAGGACTGGAGAACCCGTTCGCCTTTCTGCTGATCGCGCCGGTCACGGTGTCGGCCTCCACCTTGCCGCCGAGAATCACGGTGGCGCTCGGCGGCCTCGCCATTCTGGTGGCCACGCTCCTCACCGAGTTCCATTTGCCATTGCCCTGGTTCCATCATTCGACATTCGTGCTTCCGCTGCCTTATGTGCTTGGCGTCTGGGCGGCGGTGGTGCTCGGCATTCTCTTTATCGGCCTCTACTCCTGGCGAACGGCGGAGGAGGCGCGCCGCATGGCCGAGGCTCTGGCCGCGGCCGAACTCGTGCTCGCGCGCGAGCAGAAGCTTTCGGCGCTTGACGGTCTTGCCGCCGCGGCGGCGCATGGTCTTGGCACGCCCTTGGCCACCATCGCGGTCGTGGCCAAGGAGATGATGCGCGACGCCAAGGCCGACGATCCGCATTATGACGACCTCCAGCTGCTCCGGACCCAGGCCGAGCGCTGCCGCACGATCCTTGCCGATCTGGCCGGCATGGGCGAGCAGCCAGACTTCATCGTCTCGCGCATGCCGATCAGCCACTTGGTCGAGGAGGCCGTGACGCCACATCGGCTGGCCGCGGTGCCGGTTGCGGTGGAGGTGGAGGTCGGACCCACCTACGAGGCGACGCCCGGCGTGGCGCCGCCAGAGCCGGTGATGCAACGGAATCCCGGGGTGATCTATGGACTCGGCAATCTGGTGGAGAACGCAATCGACTTCGCCTCGAGCAAGGTCGAGATCAAGGCGACTTGGTCGAAGGACGAGGTGAGCATCGAGATCGGCGATGACGGCGCGGGCTTCCCGCCGCATGTGCTTGAGCAACTCGGCGAGCCTTTCGTCACCACGCGGCCCGGCCACGGCCATGGCGGCGACGGCGAAAACCTGGACGAGCATATCGGCATGGGGCTCGGCTTTTTCATCGCCAAGACGCTGCTCGAACGCTCCGGCGCCCGGCTTGAGCTTGCCAATCGGTCAAAACCGCCGGGCGGCGCGGTGGTCACGGTGGTATGGCCGAAGGCGAGGTTCGAGCAGGTGCTGGAGTGGGCGGGCGAGCAGCCCAGCGCCGCCGCCAGGCGGTCCCTTAACCAAGCTTCGCACCAGTCGCAGGGGTGACCGCGCCTTGCACAAGGGGTACGGAAGGCATAGCTCTACCCCATCCCCCCTGCGCTTGCGGATCCACCCACTCGTTTTTGCCTTGTGGGCCGGGGGATTTGGGCGAAATCGCCCCGGGCACCTAGGAGGGCTCGAGAATGGAAGCTCAGCAGCAGACTTGGCCCGTGCCAAAGGACAATACGCTCCTCATCGTCGACGATGATCGCGCTTTCCTGGCGCGGCTCGCGCGCGCCATGGAGACGCGCGGTTTCGAGGTCGAGACGGCTCCGAGCGTGGAGGATGGGCTCATTTCACTCCGGCGCCGGCCGCCGGCCTTCGCCGTGGTCGATATGCGCCTCGACGACGGCAGCGGCATCGATGTCATTGCCGCGCTCGCGGAATTGCGCCCGGAGGCGCGCGCCGTGGTGCTGACGGGCTACGGCAATATTGCCACGGCCGTCACCGCGGTGAAGCTCGGCGCCGTCGACTATCTCGCCAAGCCCGCCGATGCCGACGATGTCTATCAGGCATTGGTCGCTCCGCCCGATGCCAAGGCGCCGCCGCCGGAAAATCCAATGTCGGCGGACCGGGTGCGCTGGGAGCACATTCAGCGCGTCTATGAGCTGTGCAATCGCAATGTGTCGGAGACGGCACGCCGGCTCAACATGCATCGCCGCACGCTACAGCGCATCTTGGCCAAGCGCGCGCCAAAATAATTTTCAAAGCTCGAAGCCGCACCCCGGATCGAGAACCCGTTGCAGCCTGAGCGCCGCGGTGCGGGCGAAGCAGATCATCATCGCCTTCCGCCGCGCCGCGCTTAGCCGCTCCTCCAGCGGCTCGCGCACGAGATGCGCGCCGTAGCGATCGGCCAGGATCAAACCTGCATCCTCTGGAATCACTTGAGCCGGGAAATCCGGCGCCACGCCGAAATAGAGCCGGTCGCAATGGGGCAAATATTCGGTCCATTTGCCGTCGGTCTGAAAGTCGATCAAGCAGGACTTGATCTCCACGATCCAAATGTCGCCCCCTGGCGACAGGGTCACGACGTCCGCGCGGCGGCCATTCGCGAGCGCAAGCTCCGTCACCACTGAATGGCCAAGCGCGCGCAAGGCCCGGCACACGCCGCGCTGCAACTCCGCCGCGACCGCCGATTGCCGGCCATCGAACGCCACGACCGGATCGGAATCGTCACGCGCGCCCAATGTTAGGGGATGGTCCACCATGTCTCATGCGCTTCACAGATATGTGCATGCTTAACCATTCCGTGTGCCGGAACAAGCTGCTAAATCTCGCGTTTAACGCCGAAGCAAGAGGATCGCTCGGCGCTCCTCCATGTGCGCATATCCCACGGCTCAAGAGGGAGAGTATCGATGAGCGCCACCGAAGTAATCCTCCCTGAGGATGGGCGCAAGGCATCCGCAGGGTCCGTCTCCATCGCCGATCGCCTGGCAGCCACGCGCGAACTTTCCGCCGCGCTGGCGCGCCCCTTGAGCGACGAGGACCAAATCGTTCAGGTCAATGACGACGCGAGCCCGACCAAATGGCATCTCGCTCACACCACTTGGTTCTTCGAGGCCTTCCTGCTGCGGCCGTTCCTCGAAAACTATCGGCTCTTCGACGAGAGCTTCGAATATTGCTTCAATTCTTATTATGAGAGCGTGGGCCCGCGCCATCCTCGCGCCAAGCGCGGATTGTTGACGCGGCCATCCGCCAGCGAAGTGCGCGCCTATCGCGAACATGTCGACGCCGCGTTGCTGCGGCTGTGCGAGAGTGGCGATCTGCCGCCGCGGGCAGCGGAGCTGATCGAGCTCGGCATCAATCACGAGCAGCAGCATCAGGAGCTGTTGCTCACCGATATTTTGAGCTTGTTCGCGGCGGAGCCATTGAAGCCGGCCTATCGTCGCGCCAGCCCTGGCGTCGCCGTGGCGGATCCAAGCCCGCTGCAATGGATCTCGGTCGATGGCGGTATTTTCGCGATCGGACATGACGGCGAGGGCTTCGCCTATGACAATGAGGGGCCGCGCCACGAGACGCTGCTACGCCCATTCAAACTCGCCAGTCGCTGCGTGACCAATGCCGAGTGGGCAGGCTTCATCGAGGACGGCGGCTACTCCACGCCGACGCTGTGGCTTGCCGACGGCTGGGCCACGGTCAAGGAGCAAGGCTGGACGTCCCCGCTTTATTGGGAAGAGGCCGATGGCGGCTTCATGCAGATGAGCCTGCTCGGGTTCCGGCCGGTCGATCCCGCCGCCCCGGTCTGCCATGTCAGCTATTACGAGGCCGACGCCTTCGCCCGCTGGGCTGGATACCGGCTGCCGACCGAGTTCGAGTGGGAGGTGGCAGCGACCGGGCTGCCGCTAAACGGACAGACGCTCGCCGCCGATCACTTGCGCCCGATGCACGCCGAGGCGCGCGGCACCGGCCTCAAACAGATGTATGGCGATGTGTGGGAATGGACAGGCAACGCCTATCTTCCTTATCCGGGGTTCAAGACCGCGCCCGGCGCCGTCGGCGAATATAACGGCAAGTTCATGTGCAATCAGTTCGTGCTCAGGGGCGGCTCCTGCGCCACGCCGCAGGGCCATATCCGCGCGACCTACCGCAATTTCTTCTATCCCCATCAGCGCTGGCAGTTCATGGGGCTCAGACTGGCCGCCGAAGCGTGATGGAGAGAGATTTCCCCCTTCCGCTCGCCGAGGACGAATCCTCGGCTCCGGCCTCATTCGCCGCGCCGGAGAGTGCGCCCGACGATCTGGCCGAAGCCGTGCTGCGCGGCTTGATGGGCCAGCCCCGAACCCTCCCCTGCCGGTTCCTCTACGACGCCCGTGGCTCGGAGCTGTTCGAGGCGATCACGCAGCTGGCCGAATACTACCCGACGCGGGTGGAGACGGCGCTGCTCGCGGATCATGGCGACGAGATCGCGGCCGCGATGGGAGATGCCCGCGTGCTGGTGGAGTTCGGGTCGGGATCGAGCCGCAAGACGAGCCTGCTCTTGGCCGCGCTCGATCGCGTCGACACTTATATCCCCATCGACGTGTCGGGGGAGACCCTGGCTGAAGCCGCGGAATGGCTCAAGCAGCGGCATGACCGGCTCGACATCCGCCCTCTCGTCGCCGATTTCACCAAGACCGAGACGCTGCCGGCGGCGGCGCAGCGCCCTCCCAGGTTCGGCTTCTTCTCGGGCTCGACCATCGGCAATTTAAGCCACGCCGAGGCGCAAGCGTTTCTCGCCCATGCGGCGCGGCTCTTGGGGAAGGCAAGCGCCTTTCTCGTCGGCGTCGATCTGAAGAAGGACCCGGCGATCCTGATCCCGGCCTATAACGATAGCAGCGGCGTCACCGCGTCCTTCAACCTCAATCTGCTCGAGCGCATCAATCGGGAGCTTGGCGCGGATATCGACGTCGGCAGCTTCGCCCATGATGCCGTCTATGACGAAACGCACGGCCGCATGGAAATGTATCTTGTCAGCCTGGAGCGTCAGGTGGTGCGGGTGCTCGGCCGCGCCTTTCGCTTTGCCGCGGGCGAGCGCATCCACACCGAGAATTCGCACAAATATTCCGTGCCCGAGTTCCAGGACCTGGCCCGAAGCGCGGGCTGGACGCCGGCGAAGGCCTGGACCGACCAGGACCAGCTGTTCAGCCTGCATCTGCTCCGGCTGGCTTAGTCTCGTCACGCATCGAGTCCCGGCCACTGAGCGTTAGAGAAGATATTCGCCCAGTTGCTCGCTGCGGACGATGGCAGGTTCGGCAACTTGCCAGCGGCTGAGGCGTCGGCCATGGTGCCGCCGACCATGACAGAGGGGTGAGTATCGTGACCGATCTTCCTTCCGGCAATGCCGTGATTGGCCAATCCGGCGGTCCGACCGCGGTGATCAATCAATCGCTCGTTGGCATCATCGAGGGATTGAAGACAGGCCTCGGCGCCACCGGCCAGGTTAAGCGCATCCTTGGCATGCGCCATGGCGTGCGCGGGCTGGTCGCGGGCGGAACGGATGGGCTCGTGGACCTCACCGATCTCGGCGGCGAGCGGCTGGAGGCCATCGCCCGAACCCCCTCCGCCGCGCTCGGCTCCACCCGCGACAAGCCGGACGAGGCCTATTGCCAGAAGATCCTGGAGGGCTGCCGCGCCAACGACATCCGCTATTTCTTCTATATCGGCGGCAACGATTCAGCCGATACCTGCCGCATCGTCAGCGAGAAGGCGGCGGAAGCGAGATACGAGCTTCGCTGCTTCCACGTGCCGAAGACCATCGACAACGATCTCCGCGAAAACGACCACACGCCGGGATTTCCGTCCGCCGCGCGCTACGTCGCGCTGGCGCTGATGGGCGACGGCCTCGACAATGCGAGCCTAGGCGGCATCAAGATCAATATTGTCATGGGGCGGAACGCCGGCTTCCTCACGGCGGCGGCGGCGCTTGCCCGTGGCGATGCGCGTGGCGGCGCCGATCCAGCCGACCGGCCCGCACCGCATCTCATCTATCTGCCGGAGGTGCCGTTCTCGACCGAAACCTTTCTCGCCGATGTCGAGTCGGTCTACGCCAAGCTCGGGCGTTGCCAGATCGCGGTGAGCGAAGGCATCCGCGACGAGAAGGGCGAGGAGATCGGGCCGAAGCTGATGCGGGGACCGGGTGAGGTCGACGCCCATGGCAATGTCCAGCTCTCGGGCTCCGGCGCGCTCGGCGATGGGCTTGCCGACCTCGTCAAGCGCGGGCTCACGCCGAAAGGCGGGAAGGCGCCGCGCGTGCGCGCCGACACCTTCGGCTACATCCAGCGCTGCTGGCCGCATCCCTCGACCGTCGATGCGGAAGAGGCGCGGCGGGTCGGCCGCCATGCCGCCGGCCTTGCGGCCAAGGGTGACGCCAGCGCTTCGGTGACCATCGTCCGCGTGAGCAACGCGTCCGAAGCCTATCGCAGCGAATGCGCCCGCGCCGATCTCGGCGCCGTGGCGCGGCACACGCGCCACATGCCACCGGAGTTCATCTCGGGCTCGAACGATGTAAGCGCCGCCTTCGATACCTATTGCCGCCCGCTGGTGGGCGAGCTGCCGGTCATGGAGCGGCTCTAGCGGCTAGCCTTCGATCAGCTCGCGCACGTAATTCGGCAGGGCGAAGGCCGCGACGTGAACGTCGGGACGCCAATAGCGCATCGGGAAGGCGCCAGCCTCGGCGTAGCGATGCTCGATGGCATTCTGGCGGAGATGGCGCAAATCGGTGTCGTCACTGGCCCAGCCGAAGGACATCGGCCCGCCGAAATAGCTCGGCGTGGTGGCGAGATAGGCGAAAGCGTCGGCGAACATCTCGCGAAAATAACCGACGCTCTGCTTGAGCTCGCCCGCTTGCAGGAAAGGCAGGCCGTTCTGGGTGACGAGCACCCCTCCCGGCGCCAGCGCCCTGCGGCACCCGGCGTAGAACTCGCGCGTGAACAGCACCGCGCCGGGGCCGATCGGATCGGTCGAATCGATCATGATCACGTCGAAGCGCTCGTCCGTCTCCGCCACGAATTTGGTGCCGTCGGCGATGACGATCCGCGTGCGCGGATTGTCGAAAGCGCCGGCCGACACATTGGGGAAATGCTCGCGGCAAAGATCGATCACGCCGCGATCGATCTCGCACAGCGTGACGCTTTCGAGCTCGGGATGCTTCAGCGCCTCCCGCAGCACGCCTCCGTCGCCACCACCGACGATGAGCGCCTTCCGTGCCCGCCCGTGGGCGAACAGAGGCACATGCGACATCATCTCGTGATAGACGAACTCGTCCTTCGTCGTGAGCTGGACCACGCCATCGAGCATCATCACCCGGCCGTAATCGCCGTTCTCGAAGATGATCAGATGCTGAAGCTCGGTCTCGCTATCGAAGAGGACGCGATCCGCCCTCAGACGGATACGGAAGTCGCGGTGCAGCGTCTCTTCGACCCACCGTTCCATCGCTGAATTTCCTTGCCGCGCAGTTGCTCCTTGACCACCACCTTGCGAGGCGAGAACGCCTCTTTCAGCACGTCGATGGTTCGTCGTGGATGAGTCTGGCCACACATAAAAACGTCCAGCGCGGCATAGCCATATTCAGGCCAACTGTGAATCGAGATGTGCGATTCGGCCAGCACAGCCACGCCCGACACGCCACCATTTGGGGTGAAGTGGTGCAGGTGAATGTGCAGGAGGGTTGCCCCGGCGACCTCGACACAGCTGCGAAGCGTTGCTTCGATGTGTTCTAGATCGTCGAGCCGTTCCGCCCGAATCAGATCGATGATGAGATGGGTGCCGGCATAGCGGACCCCGTCTCGCTCACAGAAAAAATCCTTGCGCCCATCCTCTTCCGAGGCGAGGCACTGAGAATGCTTTTCTTCCGTTTGGGCGGTGCTTGAACCACGATCCAAGTCCATCCCCAATTGGAAGAGGGCGTCATCGGACATGGCGTCCTCCCTCCAACCAGCAGATGTTCCCTTACTAGCGACGCTAATAAGCGACGCGCTATTTGCACCTCGCGCCCTAGCGATGCAAGAAGTTTCTGGTCCCACGGCGCCCGTCGGCCCAATTAAGATGCGAACGCGCTCCCGCCGAGCGAGTCAATCGAGGGTGAACGCCATGCGCCGGCTCAAACCGATGCGAATTTCCACCCGCGTTGTCATAATCGGACTTCTTGCCGCACTCGCCCCTTGGGCGCCGAGCCCGGTCCTTGGCGATGAGCTGCCGCGCCTCGGCGTGGATCTCGCCGCAACCTCGGTGTCGGGACTTTCCTCCGGCGCCTATATGGCCGGGCAGATCGAGCTTGCCCACTCAAAGGACATTGTCGGCGCCGGCATCGTCGCGGGCGGACCATTCGCCTGCGCCGAGACGGCCTCAAGCCGCATCTTCCCCTATTGGCCGATGGTGCTGTGGCAGAACTCGATGCAAGCCGCCAATGCCTGCATGCAGGTGGGATGGGGCGTGCCGGACGCGGACGCGCTGGCCGCGCGCGCCAAGGAGCTGGCCGAGGACGGCAGGATCGATGCCTTAAGCGGCCTCGCCGACGACAAGGTTTATCTCTTCTCCGGCAACGCGGACGAGACGGTTCGCCGGCCCGTGGTCGAAGCCGCCAGGAGCTTCTACGAGGCGGCGGGCGTGCCGGGACCCAGCATCACGCTGGTCGAAAGCCCTGGCGGCCACGCCTTCTTGACCGAGACCGAGGGCACGGCCTGCGGCGTCACCGGAGAGCCCTATGTCAGCGATTGCGACTACGACCAGGCCAAGGCGATCCTGGAATGGATCTATGGCCCGCTCGCCCCACCGTCGCCGAGCCCGGCCGGCCGCTTCCTCATTTTCGACCAGAGCAAATTCGACCACGGTCTGCCCAATGGGCTGGCGCCGGAGGGCGTGGTCTACGTGCCGCCCGCTTGCGCCAATGGAAGCGGTTGCCGCCTCCACATCGCGCTGCATGGCTGCGATCAGGCGCGCGAGAGCGTCGGCGACGCCTTCATCGAGAAGAGCGGCTTCGCCCGCCACGCCGATAGCAACCGGCTCGTGATCCTCTTTCCCCAAGTCGCCGGCAGCCTCGTCAATCCGCATGGCTGCTGGGACTGGTGGGGCTATAGCGATATCGACTATCTGGACCGGGACGCGCCCCAAATCGAGGCGATCTGGGCCATGGCGACGCGTCTGGCGATGCAGCCTTGAGGGACATTGGCCCATGAGGATTTCGACGCAGGGCAGTCTCTACAGGCTGGCCAAGCGCCTCTCCATCGGGCGCGGGCTGCGTTATCTCGACCTTTGGGCGCGCTATCTATGGCGGCGGGGACAAAGCAGGCTCGACGCCCATCGCGGCCGCCTGCCAGGCGCCGATCTCACGGCGCCAGCGACGGCGATCGCCGAAGCCGACATGACCACGGCCAAACGCATGACCGTGGCCTCGTGGTTTCCGCTCGATCTCGCCAATAGCAGGCTGCACCGGGCCCTGCTCGCAAGCATCGCCGAAGCGCGTCCCGATCTCTCGCTCTCGGAGGCGAAACTCAACTGCATCGCGCGGTTGAAGCGCGGGAACGATCTTGCGGTCGTCGTCGATGAATTGGTCGCGAGCGGGGAAACGGCCGAGACCATCAATACCGCGCTCTATGTTCACCTGCTGAGGCGCCTCCCCGCGCCATCGGAGCTGCCGATGATTGGTTCGCGCCATCCGCGTCACGCCCTGCTCGCGATCAGGTCCGGCGACGAATATCGCAAGCAGGGCCGCAAGATGCTGGCGAGCTGACCCGGAGTCCCCGATGCTCTATATCGATGTCGGCAACACATTACGGGGCGGCTTGCGGACCGGAATTCAACGCGTGGTGCGATCGCTTGCCTTCGAGCTTGCCAGCCAGGCGCGGAGCAGCACCAAGCTCATCGTCTACGATCCGGCCGCTTCGCGCTATTTCGCGCTCACCGAGCCCGAGCTGATCCGTTCGGCCGACAGCCTGGCCAATATCGGCCCTGAATCACGCGCCTATTTCGACCTCGATGGTTTTGCCGAGGGGGATGTGTGGTTCGAGCCCGATTCCACCTGGACCGAGCCGCTGAACCGGGGGGCTCTGTTCAGGCAGCTCAAGGCCAAGGGCGTGATCGTCGTCGTGCTCAACCATGACGCCATCCCGGTCATCCTGCCGGAGGTGTGTCATCCGAACACGCTCGTCTCCTTTGCCGAGGCCATCGCCGACCATCTTCAATATGCCGACTATGCGCTGACGACCTCGGCCGGCGTTGACCGCGATCTGCGCCAGCTCGCGCGACGCTTTCTCGGTCGCGACATGACCACGCGTGTCATCAAGCTCGGCGCTGATTTCGA
>JBAUEK010000177.1:0-8835 GCA_049678565.1 Methyloceanibacter sp.
TTCATCCGCGCTGGGCTTGCCGTCGAGCCAAGGAATGTCCTGGCGGAGCAAGTTCTCGATGGCCTTGAGCGCCTTGAAGTCCTTGGGCGTGACC
The DNA here is from genome assembly GCA_049678565.1 of Methyloceanibacter sp. Lineage (GTDB taxonomy): Bacteria > Pseudomonadota > Alphaproteobacteria > Rhizobiales > Methyloligellaceae > Methyloceanibacter. Next base: position 95 of record JBAUEK010000177.1, read on the forward strand.
AGGGTGGCGGCGAAGCCTTCGCGGCCGGCGCGCCCGGTGCGCCCGATCCGGTGGATGTAATCCTCTGGGTGGATCGGGACGTCGTAATTGAAGATGTGGCTCACGTCGGGGATGTCGAGGCCGCGCGCGGCGACGTCACTCGCGGCGAGGAAGGCGATAGAGCCATTGCGGAAGGCATCGAGCGTCGCCGTCCGTTGATGCTGGTCCAGATCGCCGTGCAAGGCGCCGACATTGAAACCGTGACGGAGCAGCGAGCGGTGTACGATGCCCACGTCCTTCTTGCGATTGCAGAAGATGATCGCGTTCTTGACGCTGACTTCCCGCATCAGCGCGCGAAGCGCTTCGCGTTTGCCGGCGGCATCGTCGGGCGCCTTTTTCAGGCGCTGCACGATGGTGGTGGCCGCAGTGGATTGCGGCTCGATCTCGATGCGCTCCGGCTGGTGCAGGAACTTGTCGGCGAGGCGCTGGATTTCCGACGGCATGGTGGCCGAGAAGAACAAGGTCTGGCGCGTGAAGGGAAGAAGCTTGCAGATGCGCTCGATGTCGGGGATGAAGCCCATATCGAGCATGCGGTCGGCCTCGTCGATGACGAGGATCTCGACGCCGTTGAGCAGGAGTTTGCCGCGGCCGAAATGATCGAGCAAGCGGCCGGGCGTGGCGATCACCACGTCGGCGCCGCGATCGAGCTTGCGGTCCTGCTCATCGTAGGACACCCCGCCGATCAGAAGCGCCACGGTGAGATTGTGGTTCTTGCCCAGAATTTCGAAGTGCTCGGCCACCTGAGCCGCGAGCTCGCGCGTGGGCTCCAGGATCAGCGAGCGCGGCATGCGGGCCCTGGCCCTGCCGCGCTCAAGCCGGGTGAGCATGGGCAGGACGAAGGACGCGGTCTTGCCGGTGCCGGTCTGGGCGATACCGAGCACGTCACGGCCGGTAACGGCGTGCGGCACGGCCTGCGCTTGAATGGGAGTGGGAGTATCGAATCCTGCCGCTGTAACAGCGGACAAAACCTTTGGACTTAAGCCAAGATCTGAAAAGCTCATGCGTTAGTCAAACAATCGCGGGCCTAATAGCACCACGCGCGTTTCTTTCTTTATCGAGAGCATAACTGCTGCAATGATTCGTGCAGCCCATGCAAGATACACCTAAAGCAAAGTGGCTGATTAGCCCCCATATGCTTCCTTCCAAATAAGGGGCCCGGACAACCTGCGCAAGGGGCAAAAGGCCGCTTTCCGGAGGTTGGAGGCCCTTCTGCCACTCTATTCCTTCTCGCCAGGGCTTTCGGCACCGTCGGGCGGAGGGCCATCGAGGCTCTTCGGCGGCGTCTTTTCCATGGAATAGGCGCCAGGCTCCCCCGCCTTGACGAATAACAGGATGTCTTTGTCCGCATCGAAGTCGTAACCGCTCACGACGAGGATGATCTGATTGTCCTTATCCTCCTCGGCGTCGATCTCGATCGAGGCATTGGGCAAATTCTGATCGTTGACCTCCTTGATCGGGACGGTCTTGACCACGCTGGGAACTGGACTGTCGTCGGAGAGAGAGAGCCATTGGAGGAAGACCCGGGCGCCGAATTCTCCGCCGCTGTCGGTCATGACCACGCAGGCGCGATAGAGGCCGCCTTGCTCGCCCGCCGACCACGACCCGCCAGTGACCACGTCGGCGACCTCAGGCGGAACGCTTTCGACCAGCTTGGCATCGTCGTTCGCCGTGGCGGGAGCGATGAAGGCGAGCGAAAAAGAGAGGAGGGCGGCGCCGCGGAGGATGGTTCTGAGCATCATTGGTTCCCTGGATCTTCAAGCCGTTGCCGGCGGCGGCGTCAAAGCCGCTTCACCCGTCGAGCTATAGAGTATGGCATCCCATTGTGACAGAGTGTGAGCCCTTCGTCCTTGGCCGAGCGCCAGTGAGGGACAGCGACGGAGAGAGTGCAGATGCAGGATTATGCCGAGGTCGTGGTCAAGCCACCGCTGTTGTTCGCGGGCGCGCTGCTCATCGGTTGTCTGTTGAGCTGGCTCATTCCAATCGGCCCCGGCCTTGGCGCGGCGAACGGGCGGGCTCTTGCCGTGGGCGGAAGTCTGGCGTTGGCGGGCCTTGCTCTCGGCGTGCTCTCGATCCGCGAGTTCCGGCGTGCCGGCACGAGTGTGGTTCCCGGCGAGCCATCGACCACGCTCCTCGAAACCGGCCCTTACCGGTTCACCCGGAACCCGATCTATATCGGCCTCGTCATCCTCTATTTCGGCTTGGCCATCGTGCTGACCAGCGCCTGGATGCTGGTGCTGCTGCTCCCGGTGTTGATCGTCCTGCAACGGGGCGTGGTCGAACGCGAGGAGGCCTATCTCAAGACCAAGTTCGGCGACGCCTATCGCCAATATCAGGCCCGCATGCCCCGCTGGCTGTGAGCGCGACGGGAGCTCAGATATCCAGTTCGTCCGGCCTGGCGAACTCGGCCCGCTCCTGGATGAAGCGGAAACGGGCCTCCGGCTTGTTGCCCATCAGCTGATCGACGGTCTCTGTGGTGACATTGCGGTCGTCCTCTTCGATCTTGACCCTGAGCAGGGTGCGGACGCTGCGGTCCATGGTCGTCTCTTTGAGCTGCTTCGGCATCATCTCGCCCAAGCCCTTGAAGCGGGAAATCTCGACTTTGCCCCTGCCGTTGAACTCCGATTTGAGCAGTTCGGCCTTGTGGGCGTCGTCGCGGGCATAGAAGGTCTTGGCGCCCTGGCTCAGGCGGTAAAGCGGGGGGACGGCAAGGTAGAGATGGCCGCCGTCAATGAGCCCGCGCATCTCCTGGTAGAAGAAGGTGATGAGCAGTGAAGCGATGTGGGCGCCGTCCACATCGGCATCGGTCATGACCACGACCTTTTCGTAACGCAGATCCTCTTCCCGGTAGCGGGTCCCGGTGCCGCAGCCGAGCGCCTGCACCAGGTCCGAAAGAAGCTGATTGTCGGCAAGCTTGGTCGAGCTGGCGGACGCCACATTCAGGATCTTGCCCCGGAGCGGCAGCACCGCTTGGCTGGCGCGATCGCGCGCCTGCTTGGCCGAGCCTCCGGCGGAATCGCCCTCGACGATGAAGATTTCGGTGCCTTGCGCCGCGCTCAAGGAGCAATCGGCGAGCTTGCCGGGGAGGCGCAAGCGCCTGGTCGCGGTCTGCCGTCCGACTTCTTTTTCCTTTTTGCGCCGCAGCCGTTCCTCGGCCCGGTCGACCACCCAATCGAGCAGGCGGTTGGCCTGGGACGGATTGCCCGTGAGCCAGTGATCGAAGGCGTCGCGCACTGCGTTCTCGACCAGGCGGGTCGCCTCCTGGCTCGCGAGCCGGTCCTTAGTCTGACCCTGGAACTCGGGCTCGCGGATGAAGAGCGAAATCAGGGCGCAAGCAGTGGAGAGCACGTCGTCCGCCGTCACCTGGGCGCTGCGCTTATTGCCGGTGAGCTCGCCGAAGGCGCGCAAGCCCTTGACCAGCGCCGAGCGCAGTCCTGCCTCATGCGTGCCGCCATCGGGCGTGGGGACGGTGTTGCAATAGCTATTGAGGAAGCCGTCGGCGCTGGCGACCCATGCGATCGCCCATTCCACCGAGCCATGGCCTTCGCGCTTGTGGCTTCTGCCGGTGAAGACGTCCTTGGCCACCGTCTCCTGCCCCTCGATGCGGGAGGCGAGAAAGTCCTTGAGGCCACCGGGAAAATGCAGCACCGCGGTCTCCGGCGTCTCCTTGTCGCCGGCCAGCAGCGCCGGCGCGCACGACCAGCGTATTTCGACGCCGCCAAAGAGATAGGCCTTGGAGCGCGACATGCGGAACAGCCGCGCCGGGGTGAAGGCCATGCCCTTGCCGAAAATCTTGGGATCGGGCCTGAACCGGACCTTGGTGCCGCGGCGGTTCTTCACCGGCCCGAGATTTTTCATCGGCCCGTCGGGCTTGCCCCGCGTATAGGTCTGCCGGTAGAGCTTCTGCCCCCGCGCCACCTCGACCTCGAGCGTCTCCGACAGCGCGTTCACCACCGAGACGCCGACGCCATGCAGGCCGCCGCTGGTGTCGTAGACCTTGGAATCGAATTTTCCGCCCGAATGCAGCGTGGTCATGATGACCTCGAGCGCGGATTTGTTCTTGAATTTCGGGTGGGGATCGACCGGGATGCCGCGCCCATTGTCGGTGACGGCGAGGAAGCCGTCAGCTTCGAAGCTCACCTCGATGCGGGTCGCGTGCCCGGCGACGGCCTCGTCCATGGCGTTGTCGAGGGCCTCGGCGAAGAGATGGTGCAGCGCCTTCTCGTCGGTACCGCCAATATACATGCCCGGGCGCCGGCGCACGGGCTCGAGCCCCTCCAGCACCTCGATATCGGCGGCGGTGTAGGCGTCGTCGGCATTGGCCGCAGGGCTTCGCTTGGCGACGCGGGCGTCCTTGACGCTAGCGTCGTTGACGCGCGCGTCTTTGGCGCGGGCAGTCGACTTCTTCTTCAGCTCGTCCTCGATTTTGGCGAAGAGATCGCTTGAGGGTGCGGCGGCTTTGCGCATGGAGCGAGTCCCGGCGACGACAGACGAATCTCTTACGGAGTGGAACTGACGTTAGCTCGCACGCGTCCGCGGCTTTTTCAAGAGCACGCTGCGGTTAGGTGATTTTGCCGCCGCCAAGCGTGCCGCGCATGATGTCGCGGCGGCCGTAGCGCCTGATGATGACGGCCCCGATGGTCTCGGCGCTGCCCGGACTCAACGGAATGTCGTCATGAGCCTCGCAAGCCGCGGCCCTGTTGCAGAAGCGGTCCGTTTTCGCCATATGCGCCATCAAGAGTGGAGTGGGCCCGAACTTAGGACCCGGACATGACAGCTTGGCGAAAGGAAGCAAGCCCCGGATGGCAGCAGAAACACCCATTTGCGATTTCAGTTGGAAGGCGCCGCCCTTTAGCCTCCCGGGCGTCGACGGCAAGACTTATAGCCTCGACCAGCTCAGGGGCAAAAACGGCACGCTGGTGATGTTCATCTGTAATCACTGCCCCTATGTGAAGGCGGTGATCGACCGGGCCGTACGCGACGCGAAGGAGCTTGAGGCTCTCGGCATCAACACCGTCGCCATCTCGTCCAACGACGCCGATCACTACCCCGAAGATTCATTCGACAATATGAAGCGCTTCGCCAAGGAGCATCGCTTTCCCTTTCCCTATCTCTACGACGAGAGCCAGGAAATTGCCCGGGCCTATGACGCGGTCTGCACCCCCGACTTCTTCGGCTTCAACCACAGTCTCGAGCTGCAATATCGCGGGCGCCTCGACGCGAGCCGGAAAGAGGCGGGGCCGCCGGACGCCCGCCGCGATCTGTTCGAGGCCATGACAGAGGTGGTAAAGACGGGTCGAGGCCCACGCGACCAGATCGCGTCCATGGGCTGCTCCATCAAGTGGAAGGCCGCTTAGGGCTCTAATCCCTTCTACTAGGGGGGAGGAAGAGCGGCCGTAGCAGTTCCCCGTTAACCGTCCGCTAAGCTTACCCCTTTCCCCTTTGTTTACGAGCTCTCCCTAGACTTTGTCTCAATTGTGGGAGAGTTCGGCATGACGATCATGCGCTACGCCATTCTCAGCGCGCTTGCGGTCGCGGCACTCGGCGCCGTGGTTAACACCAGCGCCGACAGCGGCCAGAGATTTCTGGTCGATGCCGGCCAGGGCGGAGGCGATCCGAGCAACCTTGCCTTTTGGCTGCTTGCCGGCGTGGCGGTGCTTACCAGCCTGTCGCTCTGCCGCTTCGTGGTGTTCGGCATCCCCTCGATGCTCGGCGGCTGGTACCAGACCAACAGGCAGTGGCTCTACACCCTGCTGCTTGGGGCGCTGATCTGTGGCGTGTTCTATGTGATGCGGGGCGGAAGCTAAACGGGGGAGCCTGGCAGGGATTTGGCATCAGAAGGCTTCGCGTCCTACGGGGGGAACGCGGGCGAGGTAGCCAAAGCCCAAGCGGGCCGGGCGGAAAAATGGGGCGGCCATTTCGGCCGCCCCATTCGCTTCTGTGCCGTCGTAACGCGCGCGTCAGACGCTGTAATACATGTCGAATTCGATCGGGTGCGGCATCATCTCGTACCGCTCGACCTCTTCCATCCGCAATTCAAGATAGGCGTCGATCGCATCGTCGGTGAAGACGTTGCCCTTCTTCAAAAAGGCACGGTCCTGATCGAGCGACTCGCAGGCCTCGCGTAGAGAGCCGCAGACGGTCGGCACCTTCTCCAGCTCCTCCGGCGGCAGGTCATAGAGGTTCTTGTCGATCGGGTCGCCGGGGTTGAGCTTGTTCTCGATGCCGTCGAGCCCGGCCATGAGCATGGCGGCGAAGGCGAGGTAAGGATTGGCGCCCGGATCTGGGAAGCGGACCTCGACGCGCTTGGCCTTCGGGCCTGAGCCGAGCGGAATGCGGCAGGAGGCCGAGCGGTTGCGCGAGGAGTAGGCGAGCAGCACCGGCGCTTCATAGCCCGGTACTAGCCGCTTATAGGAGTTGGTGGTCGGGTTGGTGTAGGCGTTGAGTGCCTTGGCATGCTTCAGGATGCCGGCGATGTAATGCAGCGCCGTGTCTGACAGATCGGCATATTTGTCCCCGGCAAAGACCGGCGTCCCGCCCTTCCAGATCGACTGGTGGGTATGCATGCCGGAGCCGTTGTCGCCGAAGACGGGCTTCGGCATGAAGGTCGCGGTCTTGCCGTAGGCCTGCGCCACGTTGTGGATCACATATTTGTAGATCTGCATGGCGTCGGCGGTCTTCACCAGCGGTCCGAATTTGATGCCGAGCTCGTGCTGGGCCGCGCCCACCTCATGGTGATGCTTCTCGGTGACGACGCCCATATCCGCCATCACGGAAAGCATTTCCGAGCGGAGGTCTTGCGCCGAGTCGACTGGGGGCACGGGGAAATAGCCGCCCTTGGTGCGCGGCCGGTGACCGAGATTGCCCATCTCATATTCGGTGTCCATGTTGGACGGCAGTTCCATCGAGTCGATCCGGTAGCCGCAATTATAAGGTTCTGCGGCGAAGCGGACGTCGTCGAAGACGAAGAACTCGGCCTCGGGCCCGAACACGGCGACATCGCCGATGCCGGTCTGCTGGAGATAGGCTTCCGCCTTGCCGGCGATCGAGCGCGGATCGCGCTCATACGGCTCGTTGGTCAAAGGTTCCAGCACGTCGCAAAACACCGCGAGCGTGGCTTGGGCAAAGAACGGGTCCATGACGGCCGAGTCCACGTCCGGCATGAGCTTCATGTCGGATTCATTGATGGCCTTCCAGCCTGCGATCGACGAACCGTCGAACATGATTCCGTCGGTGAAGGCTTCCTCGTCCATCACTGCCGAATCCATGGTGACGTGCTGCATCTTTCCACGCGGATCGGTGAAGCGGATGTCGACGAATTTGATCTCCTCGTCCTTGATCTTTTGAACTAGCTGCTTAGCGTCTGCCATTTTACTCCCCTGTCCTTCGCATGGTGGTGCCGCCTTGTGCGCCCGAGTTCGGCGGCCAGAAACGGTGTCGATCCGGCTGGCTCTTCCGCGGCCGGCCGTGATTGGCGTTATTTATCAGATGGCGTCATTGCCCGTCTCGCCCGTGCGGATGCGCACGGCCTCTTCCACATTCGACACGAATATCTTCCCGTCGCCGATGCGGCCAGTCTTCGCTGACGCGATGATGGCTTCGATGGCCTTGTCGACCATGGTATCGCCGAGTACGAGCTCCAGCTTCACCTTGGGCAGGAAGTCGACCACATATTCGGCGCCGCGGTAGAGTTCGGTATGGCCCTTCTGGCGTCCGAACCCCTTGGCCTCCGTGACGGTGATGCCCTGCAGTCCAATCTCTTGCAGGGCTTCTTTGACTTCGTCGAGCTTGAACGGTTTGATGATCGCTTCAATCTTCTTCATGTTTTTTACCGCACCTCCCCGATGGGCAAACAAAAACACCTTGGCCGCGCGCTCTCGCCCGTGGCCTCCAGCACTCTAGTGGCGCCCAAGCACGCCCTATGCCAATCTTTGCGGAAGGAATTGTCCTTGTGTTTACAGGAGCTTGGGGTCTATCGGTGCGACCCTGAGCGGTCGCCGGCGCAACCATAGCCTAGGATTTAGGCAATATGCATAGGATTTCAGCAGAAACTCCACGGCGCCCACGTTTCATCTTAGGTAGCGGCATTGCCCTATCCTGGGCTCGATGATCTTGGGTGCACATGGCTGAGCTACTGACCTCCGACGAGATGGCGCAGGCCGACCGCCTCGCCATCCAGGCTGGCGTGCCCGGCCTGGTGCTGATGGAGGCCGCCGGCGCCGCGGTCGCCGACGAGGTTGCGCGACGTTTCCCCGATGCGGGCGCGGTCGCCGTGCTCTGCGGCCCCGGCAATAATGGTGGCGACGGCTTCGTCGCCGCGCGCCATCTGCTCGAGCGGGGCTACGCGGTTCGCCTTGGGTTCGATGGAGACATTGGGCGCCTGCCGCCGGATGCCGCTTCCATGGCCAAACTTTGGGCTGGCGCGGTCGAGCCCTTGGACGCCAAGCTGCTCGCCCGCGCCGACGTCGTGATCGATGCCCTATTCGGGGCGGGGCTGGCGCGCCCCATCGAGGGCAAGCTCGCGGCGCTGATCGAGGCGGCGAACGCGAGCGCCATCCCCGTGGTGGCGATCGACGTTCCGAGCGGCGTCGACGGCACCACCGGCGCCACCCAGGGCATCGCGGTTCGCGCCATGGCAACTGTCACCTTCTTTCGCCTGAAGCCGGGCCATCTCCTCCTTCCCGGGCGCGAGGCTTGCGGGGAGG
>JBAUEK010000178.1:0-6254 GCA_049678565.1 Methyloceanibacter sp.
GAGCCGCTTGTCGAGATCGTAGAACCCCATCTGCCCCATGACCCGTCCCCGCCTGCCTCATCGTGCGGGATCACCGAATCTGATTTGCGCGGGGCTGGCCAGCGGGTATTGTTCGAGGTGCCCATATGTTTTGCGGATGTCGGAGTCCCGTGCGTCAACGGCCGATACAACCCAGTTGCGAGCGGACCGACATTGCACTGTGGGGAGGTGCGTTTGAATCAAGGAAAGTCGCTGGAACAGGCGCTCGCCGAGGCCTTTCAGAAGGCCGACCAGCTCGATGCCCCGCTCGACCAGCGGCTCAATCTCTACCTCGACGCCTCGCGCCAGCTGCTGCCGGAGCTGGAGGCAACCTACGATCAACTGGTGCAGCGCATCGCCGCCAATGCCCCCGACAGCCAAGTCCCGGCGATCGGGGAGGTGCTGCCCGATTTTTGCATGACCGACAGCGAGGGCCGGCTCGTCAATCTCGCCTCTCTCTTGGCCAACGGTCCGCTGGTGATCAGCTTCAATCGCGGCCCCTGGTGCGACTATTGCGGCCTCGAACTGCAGGCACTCGCCCGCGCCTACCCGGAGATCGTCGCGGCCGGTGGCGACGTGGTCGCCGTGGTTCCGGAGACGGCCAAATATGCGCGCGATCTGCAAGCGGCCCGCGGCGTGCCGTTCCGCGTGCTGACCGATCTCGACCTCGGCTATGCGCTCAGTCTGGGCCTCGTGTTCTGGATCGGCCCGAAGATCATGGCCATGTACAAGGATTTCGGCATCGACCTTGAGCATTTTCAAGGCAATGGCGGCTGGCTGTTGCCGATCCCCGCGACCCTCGTGGTTGGCCGGGACGGCCGCGTCAAAGCCTGCTTCGTCGACCCGGACTTCAGACATCGGATGGGGATCGAGGAGATCCTCCAGGCCGTGCGGGAGGATGCCAAGAGCTGAACCGCTGCCGCCTCCGGCGGTGGAGCCGGCTTGCCAGGCAAGACGAAACCACCCGGACAGCGGCCGGCCGGCAAAAGTTTTTCTGTCAGCCCCCCTCGGCCAGGCTCTAGAGTGAACCGTCGTAGACTGGGGGAAAAACACATGTCACTCGGCACCATTCTGATCGTCATTCTGATTTTGATTCTGCTCGGCGTCATCCCGACTTGGGGCCACAGCCGGGACTGGGGTTACGGCCCGTCCGGCATTGTCGGTCTCATCCTCGTCATCCTGCTGATCTTGTTTCTGCTCGGCAGGATTTAGGCGACCCACCAACGGATGATCGCGGGCGGGGCGCGCCTGCCTGCGATCTCCCGCGCCTTAGCGCGCCTGGTTGTAGTCGAACGCCACCCGGCCGTAAGGCAGGGTGAGATCGACCACGAAATGCCGGGCGGTCAGCACCTTCCTCACCGGCAGATCGGCGACCGGTGCGTTGACATGGGGCACAAGGTGCAGCCGCCCAGGTCCGAACCACGACCCTTTGACGTCGATATCCTGCAGATTGAAGGCGACGAGCTGGCAGATTTCAGGCCGCCCGTCGACGCCGGGAATGAGCTTCAGATTGACTTGCGTCTTCGCCAGAATGTCCCGGGTGCGCTCGCCATTTCCGGCCATCGCTTCGTGCTTGTAGCCCATCGTCCCCATAGCCACGAGCTGGCCCGCATAGATGAGCGTGCCGGTCAGCGTGTCCTTGACGATTTCGAGCTTGGGGTGGGCGTATTTCTTGGGAAAGCCCCAAATCTCCCTTCCCGCGGCGATGGGCGGGTCATCGTCGAGATACATCTGCGCGACGAAATTGACCTCTTCGCCCTCGAAGCGGCAGGGGATGACCTGCCCCGACTCGGTGTAGCTGCCGAAGCCTGAGCTGTCCGGCATCTTGATCCATTCATAATGGACGATGGGCTGGTCGACCGGTTCCAGCGGCTCGGGCAGTTGCTCGCGAATGAGGTCGGGATCGGTCTCGTAGGTGATGACGAGATATTCGCGGTCGACGAAGCGATAGGGTCCGGCCGGATAGCTCGGACCGGCTGCCGGCATCGACGGTAATTTGAGAATCTCATCTTTGCGCATGACTGCAACCGTTCAGGAGGACGATCCCGGCAGGGTAACAGCCTCTTGCGGCTCAGTCGCCATCTGGCGGCGGCAGGACGAAGCCGGCCCGTACCGGTGAGGTGGTCCGGATTTCGCTTGCGCGACCGACCTCGAAGCTCGCCCTGAGCAGCAGGAATAGCGCCAGGCCGTTCAGCAGGTGCCAGACGAAGTGGGTTCCGACCTTGTGGCCCTCGATGGCGTAAGCGTTGCAAAGCACCATATCCAGCGAGCGGAACGTCACCGAGACGGCAAAGACGAGCGCGGCCCAGAGGATAAAGGGCGCCGCCCGCTGCCCCCGTTCCCACAGGAGCCCACCGATGATGGCCATGGCGGCGAGCGCCGGCAGATAGACGAGACTGCCGTTCAGGCATTCTTTCGCCTCCGTCACGCTTGCATCGGGGAAACCCACGCCGCCGCCCCAGCATTTGACCTGCATGGTGAGCACCACGACCGCGGCAAAGCCGATCAGGGTCAGCACGGTCCAGCCCGGCGGAACCCCCAACAGCCGATTCAGGGCAAAGCCGAGATAGACGAGCATGAACACATCGATGGGGATGACGTCGGTGAGCTCCGATCCTTGCGTGGCGAACAGATGGAAGGCCAGGCTGCCAAGCCCGATGATGAACACGAGCGCGATGAAGAGGAGATGATCGGCGCTGCGCTCAGCCGGCGGCCGGCGCAGGAGCAGCCAAAGACCGGCCAACGCGGCCAGGATGAAGGCGGCATTGCTTGCGGCATTGAAGGGCTCCGCCAGCAGGGCAACGCTCGTGCCCCGCTCGCAATAGAGAAATACGTGCTGGCTGAGGTTCATAATCGCCCTCCTCCCCTCGGGCTAGAAAGTGCCGGCCCTCGGCAAAGTTCCATCCCACTGTGTGTGAAGGCCCAATCACGAGACCTCGATGCGGCGAGCGTGTGATGGAGCGCGAAAGCGCGCTACAGCGCGGCGCGTGAGGAGAAGCATAGCGTTAGCGGGAAGCGGTATCACCAATGGCGCTGGCAAGATCCCGCCGTTCGAACCTCTCATTTTTTCCGAGCACGACGCCCTGCCCGGCCGCGATGCCGAATTCGAGGCTGGCGGCGATGCGCCGCGCCCGGTCGATGAAATGGGCCGCGGCTTTGGGCGGACAAAGGTCGATCGCCGTCGCTTCGAACAGGCTGAGCCAACGGTCAAAATGCTTGGCGTCGACAGGCAGCGGCAAATGCTTCTGCATGGGCTGGCCATGATAGGTGCCGCTCATCAGCGCCACGGATGACCAGAAATCGCGCATCTGGCGAAGATGCGGCTCCCAATCGGCGATGCGTGCAGCGAAAATTGGCCCGAGCAGCGCGTCTTCCCGAATGCGGGCGTAGAATTCCCGCACCAGACGCTCGATCATCGCCTCATCGATGCCGGTGTCGGCTCGAATCGCGGCGGTGATTTCCGCCCGCCGTGCGGCGCCTGATTCCGTCGGCTCTGTCATGATCTCCGTCGCTCCGGTGGGAAATAAGCAATATCAAATATATATCTTTAGTGAGGCGCTGCCATTGGCGCGAGCCGGGACAAAGCGTCTTTTCATCCCCAGTCACGCGGCCTATGTTGGAGTCGTTGGGAGACTTGCGGCTAATCAGGGACGTCCGGCATGAAATTGGGGGAAATGCCTTCTTACCGGAGCGCGGGCGCCAGGCGAATTGCCCCTATCGTGGCCGCCGGTGCCTTGGCGCTGGCGCTAAGCGGGCCGGCGGCGGCGGAGAAATGGCGGCCTGGCGATTCCGACTATCCTCAGATCACGGTTCAGAGCGACATCTACGCATCGGAGACTATCTCCGCCCCGGTGCGGCGGACGCCGCACGGTGACGAAGTTCGTCTCCCCGGCGGCGCCTGGGTCCGCTGCAGCTTCAACTGCTACCATACGCTCCGAAACTCAACGATCGATTTCTGGCGCCGCTACGGAGCCCAGTAGGTCCTATTCGTCCTGGGGAATATCTTCCTGGGGAATATCTTCCTCGTCGATCGGCGGCCCTTCCTCCTCGTAGTCATTGCTGGCCGGCATGCCAAGGCTCTCTTTGCAGCCATCCTCGATGCCTTCATTGGCCTGCATGAGATCCTCCAAGGTCGGATAGCTCTCCGCATCATCGTCGGTGATATCGTCCTTGTGCAGCTTGGTCAGCATATCCACGTCGGCCTGGCTCAACTTCGTTTCATCGAACTTGCCGGCGACGCATCCGCAATAGACCTGCGGCGTCACCTTGCTGCCGGGCGCCAATCCCGGCTCGTCCGTGACCACCGGATCCCCGACACAAGCGGCGACGAAAGCCTCGGTGTTCAGCCCTGCCGCCAGCGCCTCATTCGACTCGCCGCCGGCAAGCATGAGCACCGAAAGTCCGGCCATAACAACTCCACGCTTCACACCACGCAACATGTCACCTCTCCTGGCGCGCATCGGCACTCCGGAAGCGGAGGCTCAACTGCCGCGCCTAAGCATAGGGAATGAATCAATCTTTGGGCAACTGCGACAACCAAGCGGGACCAAAGAATATTGGCATCAATTTGAGTGAATTCTAACGTCTCCTCGTAGCTCTAAGCGGTTGGCGAGCCACGGAATCGGACCCTGGCACCGTTGCGACGGTTGCCAAATCGGGGTCAAGCGCCTAGTCCCGAAACGGCTCAAAGTTCAAAGGCATTACTCATGTTTCCGCGGCTGTTGTCGGTCTGGCGCGATGTGCGCTCGAGCCTCTGGGGCTTGCCGCTGGCAATGGTCGTGGCGGCAGCAATCATTGCCCTCCTCGCGGTAACCTTGCCGCTCAGAGCGACGATCCGGTCTGGTTTCTCTATAGCGGCGATGCCAAGGACGCACCGCAGTTCCTCTCCAATCTGGTCACCGCCATGATCACCATGGCGACCCTGGTCATTTCGATCACCATGGTGGTGCTGACGCTCGCGGCACAGCAGCTCGGACCTCGCCTGATCCGAAGCTTCATGGCGGACCGGCGGACGCAAGTGACGCTCGGCCTGTTCGTGGCAACCGTCGTCTATCTGCTGCTGGTTCTCCGCTCGACCTATGGCGCCACGGATCGCGTGCCCAATCTGGCCGTGACCGGAGGGACGGCGCTCGTCCTACTATGCCTGGTCGCGCTGCTGATCTTCGTCCACCACCTCGCCACCTCGATCATCGCCGACAACACGATCGACCGCGTGGGAGACGCACTCGACGCCGACGCCAAGCGGCTGCTGCCCGAACCTGAGTTCGAGGAGAGCCCTCCCCCACCCATTTTCCCCCGCGAATGGGGCGCGCCGCTCCATCTCACGGCAAGCGGCTATGTGCAGGCAATCGATCATCGCCAATTGGTGAGGATCGCCAAGGACGTGGACTCAGTGATCGAGCTCGCCTTCAAAGCTGGCGATCACGCAGTTCAGGGCACCACTTTCGCCTGGGTGTCTCCCCTGCCAGCCGCCACCGAGGAGGTGCAAAGCAACGCCGAAGCTTGCGTCATGCTCGGCAGCGAACAAGCCTCGATCCAGGACTTCGAAACGCCGATGCGGCAGCTGGTCGAGATCGCGCTGCGTGCGCTTTCCCCCGGCATCAGCGACCCGTTCACCGCCATCGCCGTGATCAACCGGCTGACCGAATCGCTCGCCAAGATCATGCGGCTGGGCGCTCCCCAAAACCTCTGGGCCGACGAGGACGGCACCGTGCGCGTGATCGCGCCGACCTCCGGCTTCGCCGGCCTCGTCCACACAGCCTTTCAACAGATCCGTCAGCACAGTGTCGGCTCGCCGTCCGTGCTCATCCATCTTGCTCGCAGCCTAAGCCAGCTGATCGCGCAAGCCGATGAGTCGCAGAAGGCTGTTCTCGTCGAGACCCTGAGAATCGTGGTCGAGACGGGGCGCCGTGACATCGCGCAAAAGGAGGATCTGGTGGCGCTGGAGGAGCGGGCGAAACCGGGGCTCGGGATTGCCCCCAGGGCACGGTCTCGCCGTGCGAAAGCCGCTCAGCCCAAGGACGCCAGCTAGGTCTTGGGCTTCGGCAAAGCGAGGCGGATGCTGAGCTCTTTCAGCTGCTTCTCGTCCACCTCCGATGGCGCGCCCATGAGCAGATCCTCCGCCTGCTGGTTCATGGGGAACATCACCACCTGGCGCAAATTCTCCTCGCCGCAGAGCAGCATGACGATGCGGTCGATGCCGGGCGCGATGCCACCATGGGGCGGCGCGCCATATT
>JBAUEK010000179.1:0-5666 GCA_049678565.1 Methyloceanibacter sp.
GCGAGCGGGCTCCATCTGATCGGGGCCTTCGAGCAGGAGTTCGTCTATACCGGCGTCGAGGACCGGCCTGGTCATGCCTATAGTCTTGGCGCCTGGCGCCGCGCCGGCGCCTTCGGCGAAGCCCTGATTGCTGCGCTGCGCGCCGCTTCGCTGAAGCCCGACACCTTCCTGCCGGAATACGGCCCGCGCCAATATGAGGTCACGGTGCCACCGCAGCCGGCGCTGAAAGCTGCGGACCAGGCCGTGATCGTGCGCGAGCTCACGCGCGCGGTCGCCTTTCGCTTCGGACATCGCGCCATCTTCTCGCCCATGCCGGTGGCTGATGGCGCCGGCAATGGCGTGCACATCCATTTCAGCCTGCGCGACGCAGCTTGTGCACCCGTGACCTACGATGCCGATGCACCACTCGGTCTGAGCGAGGTAGCGGCGCAGTTCTGCGCCGGGGTGCTGCATCATCTGCCGGCGATCACCGCCATCACGGCGCCGTCGCCGGTATCCTATTTGCGCCTCACGCCGAACCGCTGGGCGCCGACCGAAATCGACATCGTCAAACAGGATCGCGCTGCCGCGCTTCGCATCTGTCCGGTGTTCGCCGCCGACACCGCCAAAAAGATCGCCAAGCAATTCAACATCGAGTTCCGCGTCTCCGACGGCGCCGCGAGTCCCTATATGGCGCTCGGCGCCCTAATCTTCGCCGGCGCCGACGGCATCGCCAAGCAGATGGCGCTGCCGGAAAGAGGCGGAACTCCGCCGCCGCTGCCGCGCTCACTCGCAGAGGCGCTCGACGGCATGGAACGCAGCACCGAGGTCAAGGACTGGCTCGGGCCGATTTTCCTCGAGGCCTATCTCCGCCACAAGCGCTCCGAGCTCGGTTATGTCCAGGGGCTCGAGCCGCCGGAGCTCTGCGCCCGTTATGCCGAA
Organism: Methyloceanibacter sp.; assembly: GCA_049678565.1. Lineage (GTDB taxonomy): Bacteria > Pseudomonadota > Alphaproteobacteria > Rhizobiales > Methyloligellaceae > Methyloceanibacter. The sequence goes on from JBAUEK010000179.1 coordinate 922, forward strand.
ATCTATTGAACCTTCGTCGTCACCGATCAGCCCCCGTTCACAGGAGCAATTGAAATGTGGAAGCTTGCCGGTTTGTCCCTACTCGCCGCCTTTATCGCCTTGCCGATCGGCGGCGCTTCGGCTGACGACCAGCCAGATTTCAAGCTGTGCAAGAGCACCTATGCGCTGTGCACCACGGCGCCCTGCACGCCGGTCGCGGGCACGAAGGATACGGTGTCTTGCGCTTGCGATCTGAAGACCGGCTATTCGGCCGGGGGCGAAGCCTGTCAGGACGAGACCGAAACGAGCAGCGGCAAGCTCAAATCGCGCTATTTTCCGGTCAAGAGCTACGCGATCTGCACCAATGACCGGCCCTGGGCCTGGTGCCTCGACAAGCCCTGCACCGTCGACAAGGACGATCCGACCAAGGCCAGCTGCGCTTGCACCAGCGTGAAGGATCAAGGGCCTTATGTAATCGTCACCGACTCTTACACCGATACGACCTGCTCGACCGGCGTCATCTCGTCGGCGACGGTGACGCAGATCACCCAGATCACGGATTTCCTGAAGAAGAGCAGCGAACTGAAGCCGTTCGACATCAAGGTGCTGAACAGCGGCAAGTGATTTCAGCTGCCGGGGACGAGGCCCAAGACCTCATCGGTCGAGAGCATGCGGCAATAGCCCTTGAAGCATGAGAGCGCAGCCTGGTGCAGCGCCTCGGTCTCGGCGGCGCAGGCATCGTGGACGCAAGTCATGTAGTAGCCGCGGTCGGCGCCGTCCTTGACCGCGTGGTCGATGCATTGGTCGGTGAGGAAGCCCACGACGAACACATCCTCGATGCCGATATTGCGCAGGAGATAGTCGAGATTGGTGGAGTTGAACACCGAGGATGACGTCTTGGGCAGCACGATCTCGTCGCGCTGCGGCGCGATGTCGTCGATGACCCGCGCCTCCCAGGAGCCTTTGGCGATGTTGATACCGGAGAGCTTGTAGTCGAGGCCGCGGTCGCGCCCATCGGCGGTCAAGTTCTCCATCACCGTATAGATGATCTCGAGATCCGCGCGCCGGAACGCGTCGAGCAGCCGGCGGATATTGGGAATGGCGCGGGTGCTCGCGGCTTGAAGCTCCGGCGGTTTGATCGCCGCGGCCGGCCCGAAGCTCCCATTCTGCACGTCGATGATCAGGAGCGCGGCGCGGCCCTTCACGATCAGGCGGTCACGGGTGAGCGGGTCTAAGCTTGGCATGGCGCTGGTTTTCCGCCATCTCCGCATCCACAACAAGCCCCAACCACGCCTGTGTTAGGTTCGAGCATGGTCAGGACCGGCAATCTACGGCGCGATCTGCCCGCCCGGCCACTCCGGGCCGAGGTCGTGGATTTGCTTCTCGACCGCCCAGGCCTGCGCGTCGAGCGCATCGTGTCGACGGGCCAGGCGACCCCCGAAGGCCAATGGTACGATCAGGACACCGATGAATGGGTGGTCGTCATCGCTGGCGCCGCGCGGCTCAGGCTCGAAAATGAGGACGAGGATCGGGAGCTTGGCGAGGGCGATTGGGTGCTCTTGCCGGCGCATTGCCGCCATCGCGTGACCTGGACCAGGACCGAGCCGCCGACGATCTGGCTCGCCCTGCATTTCACCCCGGAATGAGGCCCTACTCGGCGGCGAGCCTCACATATTCGCCATTGGCCACGGGGCAGGCGGCCCAGAGCGTTTGCAGCGCCTGGATGAGGTAGGCCATCTGGGCGTCGGTATGAACCGGGGAGGGGGTGAAGCGCATGCGCTCGGTGCCGCGCGGCACGGTCGGATAATTGATCGGCTGCACATAGACCCGATAGCGTTCGAGCAAGGTGTCGGTCACCGCCTTGCAATGGACGGGATCGCCGACCATCACCGGCACGATGTGGCTTGGATTGTCCATCACCGGCAGCCTGGTCTCCGCCATCAAGCCTTTCAGCTTCTGAACCCGCTCCTGATGCCGCTCGCGCTCGACGCTGCTCTGCTTCAGATGGCGAATACTGGCAAGCGCGCCGGCGGCGATGGCTGGCGCGAGCGAGGTGGTGAAGATGAAGCCTGGAGCATAAGAGCGGATGGCGTCGCAGCAGGCCCTGCTCGCGGCGATATAGCCGCCCATGACGCCGAAGCCCTTGGCCAGCGTACCGTTGATGATGTCGATGCGATGCATGAGGCCGTCGCGCTCGGCGATGCCGCCGCCGCGGGGTCCGTAAAGGCCGACCGCATGGACCTCGTCGAGATAGGTCAGCGCGTTGTATTTTTGCGCCAGGTCGCAGAACGCCGCGATCGGGGCGATGTGGCCATCCATGGAATAGACGCTCTCGAACACGATGATCTTAGGCGTGCCGAGCGGGTATTTTTTGAGCGCCTCTTCAAGGTGCTCGACGTCGTTGTGGCGGAAGATGTGTTTCTCGCCGCCGCCATGGCGGATGCCCTGGATCATGGAAGCGTGGTTCTTCTCGTCGGAGAAGATCACGAGGCCAGGGACCAGCCGCTGCAAGGTGGACAGCGTCGAATCATTGGCGACATAGGCGGAGGTGAACAGAAGCGCCGCCTCCTTGCCGTGCAGATCGGCAAGCTCGCCCTCGAGCTCGACATGATAATGCGTGGTGCCGGAAATGTTGCGCGTACCACCGGAGCCGGCCCCGACGGTGTCGATCGCCTCATGCATAGCCGCCAGCACTGACGGGTGCTGGCTCATGCCGAGATAGTCGTTGGAGCACCACACGGTCACGTTGCGGGTGCCACCGCCGGCATGGTGATCGGCGACCGGGTAGTGGCCGCAGCGCCGCTTCAGATCGGCGAAGACCCGGTAACGGCCTTCGCGATGCAGAGCATCGAGATGCTCGCGAAAATAAGCTTCATAATTCATGTTTCTCAACCCGAACTGCCCGGCGACCCCGCCAAATGCGGCCTATTTCAATCACACCCTGTCCAGGAAATATACCCTCAAGTACCGAGCTTCTAGGAAGCAAAGCGTCGCGCCCCGTGCCTTGCGCTATGTCAAGTCTACCGTAACGCGCAGTTTTTTGGCTTACCCGGGTTGGGAACGGAATCCGTTGCCCATAAATGGGCATAAAAATAGATCATTCCTCCCGGCAAGGGCCGACAAAAAGAACGGGATCTAATTGCCAAGGGAGGAGACAGCCATGAAACGTGAGGCCCTGAATCTGTTCGCGGCCGGCTTCGTTGCCGTGCTCATCGCGGCGCCGGTGCAGGCCGAGGAGACGAAACCCAACATCCTCGTCATCTGGGGCGACGATATCGGCCAGGCCAATATCAGCGCCTACACCAAGGGTTTGATGGGCTATCACACGCCCAATATCGACCGCATCGCCGGCGAGGGCATGATCTTCACCGACTATTACGGCGAGCAGAGCTGCACCGCCGGGCGGTCGTCCTTCGTCACCGGGCAAAGCGTGTTCCGCACCGGCCTGTCCAAGGTCGGGCTACCGGGCGCCGATCTCGGGCTGCGTGCCGAAGATCCCAGCATCGCCGAATTGTTGAAGCCGCTCGGCTATGCCACGGGTCAGTTCGGCAAGAATCATCTCGGCGACAAGAATGAGTTTCTGCCGACCGTGCACGGCTTCGATGAGTTCTTCGGCAATCTCTATCATTTGAATGCCGAGGAGGAGCCCGAGGATGAGGACTACCCGAAGAATCCCGCATTCCGGCAGAAATTCGGTCCGCGCGGCGTGCTCCACACCAGGGCAAGTGATGTGGACGATCCCACCGTCGATCCGCGCTTCGGCAAGGTCGGCAAGCAAACGATCGAAGACACTGGCCCCTTGACCAAGAAGCGCATGGAGATCGTCGACGACGAGACGGTGACGGCGGCCATCGACTTCATGGAGCGGCAGGTGAAGGCCGGCAAACCGTTCTTCGTCTGGTGGAACGGCACGCATATGCATTTCCGCACCCATGTCGCCGACAAGGACCTGGGAATTTCCGGGCAGGACGAATATTCGGACGCGATGGTGCTGCATGACCGGAATGTCGGCCAGCTTCTGCAAAAGCTCGATGAGCTCGGCATCACCGACAACACCCTAGTGGTCTACTCGACCGATAACGGGCCGCATCAGAACACCTGGCCGGACGCTGGAACCACGCCGTTCCGCAGCGAGAAGAACACCAATTGGGAAGGCGGCTGGCGCGTGCCGGCCGCGGTCCGTTGGCCGGGCAAGATCAAGCCGGGCTCGGTGTCGAACGACATCATGCATCACATGGATTGGCTGCCCACGTTTCTCGCCGCAGCGGGCCAGCCGGACATCAAGCAGAAATTGCTCGACGGTTACGACGCCGGCGGCAAGACCTACAAAGTCCATCTGGACGGCTACAACTTCCTGCCGGCTCTGACCGGCAAGGAATCCAAATCGCCGCGCAACGAGGTTTTCTATTTCTCCGACGACGGCGACATGATGGCCTTGCGCTACCAGGACTGGAAGATTGTGTTCCTGGAGCAGCGGGCGACGGGCACGTTGAGGATCTGGGCCGAACCGTTCACGGAGCTACGCGTGCCCAAGATCTTCCACCTTCGCCGGGATCCTTACGAGCGCGCTGACATCACCTCAAACACTTATTACGATTGGATGATCTCTCGCGCCTACATCCTCGTGCCGGCGCAAACTTATGTCGCCAAGTTCCTGGAAACCTTCAAGAGCTATCCGCCGCGGCAAAAGCCCGCGAGTTTCACCGTGGGCGGGCAGATGGAGGTGCTCGAGAAGTCGCTGATGAGGCTCGAGAGCGATATCCAGT
>JBAUEK010000180.1:0-4799 GCA_049678565.1 Methyloceanibacter sp.
AGCGCGAACAGATAAGAGGGCTTGGGGTGGGGATCGTGCCAAATGGCGAAGTGCCTGCCGGTGCCGGGAATGTCGCCGGCACTCACGGGGTTACCGTTCGCCAGCAGCACCGCTGCCGCCTCGCGCGACGCCTCGATCCTAACAGTATAGACGGAGAGCACATCGGGACGGTCGAGGAAGTAGGTGATGCGGCGAAAGCCCTCCGGCTCGCACTGGGTGCAGTAAGTGCCGCGCGAGCGGTAGAGGCCGGAGAGCGCGGTGTTGGCCTCCGGGTCGCACAGGGTCACGGTCTCGAGGGTGAACGGTCGCGCCGGCACCTTTGGGATCGTCAGCGATTTCTCTTGGAGCTGATAGTCCCCGGCCGAGAGCGGCACGCCGTCGAGCGCCAGGCTTTGCAGAATGAGGCATTCACCGTCGAGGACCAGGGGATGCCCGCTTGTTGCGGCCTTCGGATTGGGACGGAGTTTAAGCTTGGATGTGACCCGAGTGGCATTGGGATCGAGCGCGACGTCGAGATCGACCTCGTCGACCAAATAATCGGTCGAGGCATAGTCCTCTAGCAGCTTCGGTCGCCGGCCGGATTGATCCATTGATGCTCCACCATTTCCTTGTCCCGCCGCTCTTAGAGGGTGGCGCGCGCAATGCCAAGGGTGGCTTGCGGAAGGGGCCGATGCCGGGTTCAAGGTTGAAGGTCCGAACCTTGATGCTGGATGACGAGGCCGCGCCGTTGCCTTATGACGCGTGGCCAATGTCCCAGCGCTCCCTCACTCTGTTCAGGCCTTCCCGCCGGTCGCTCCTGATTCTCGTTCCGTTGGGCGTTGCCGCGCTCGCCTCCGCGCTCTTTCTCCGCACTGGCATCGTCGAGAATACCCCGATCGGTCTTTTCCCGTGAGCAGGGCTGGCGACGATCTCCGCCACGCCGGGGCGCGGCCTCGGCCGGTTGGCAAAGAAGGCCACGATGGCGAAGGCGGCCACGGGACCGGAGAGCAGAGCCACATCCTGCCTTAGGTGAGCTTCACATTGCGCAAGCGGAGCGCGTTCGTCACCACCGATACCGATGAGAGGCTCATCGCCGCCGCGGCGATCATGGGCGACAGCAGCATGCCGAAGACGGGGTAGAGCACGCCCGCGGCGATCGGGACGCCAAGCGCGTTATAGGCGAAGGCGAAGCCGAGATTCTGCTTGATGTTGCGCATCGTTGCCCGGGCGAGCTGCACACCCCGGACGATGCCCCGCAAATCGCCTTTGAGCAGCGTGAGGCCGGCGCTCTCCATGGCCACGTCGGCCCCGGTGCCCATGGCGATGCCGACATCGGCCTTGGCCAGCGCCGGGGCGTCGTTGACCCCGTCTCCGGCCATGGCCACGACGGCGCCTTGGCGTTGCAGCTCCGCGATCAGATCGAGCTTCTGCTCCGGACGCATGCCGGCGCGGACCACGTCGATGCCAAGCTGGGAGGCCACCGCCTTGGCGGTGGTGGCGTTGTCACCCGTGGCCATGACGATCTTGAACCCGAGCTGGTGCAGTCGCTTCACCGCTTCGGCAGCTCTCGGCTTGATGGGATCGGCGACGGCGACGAGGCCGGCGAGCTTGCCGTCGTCGCCCAGGATCATCACCGTCTCGCCATTGCGACGCCGTCGCTCTGCCGTCTCGGCCAGAGGCTCCGCGTCGATCCCGGCGCCTTGCATCAGCAGCGCATTGCCAAGATAGGCGGCGCGGCCGTCGATCCGTCCCTTGACGCCTTGGCCGGTGACGGCGTCGAAGTCCTCGACCTTGGGGAGTTCCAGGTTTCTCGCCTTGGCGCCGCGCAGGATTGCGTCGGCCAAGGGGTGTTCGCTGCCGGCTTCAAGCGCGGCGGCGACGCGCAACACCTCGTCCTCCGTGAAGCCGGGTGCCGCTTCGATGCCGGTCAATGTCGGCTTCCCTTCCGTCAGCGTTCCGGTCTTGTCGACCACCAGCGTATCGACCGAGGCGAGCCGCTCCAGTGCCGCCGCATTACGGACGAGCACGCCTTCCAGCGCCCCGCGTCCCGTCGCCACCATGATCGAGATCGGGGTCGCGAGCCCGAGGGCGCAGGGGCAGGCGATAATCAGGACGCTGACCGCCGCGACGAGGGCGTAGGCGAGCTGAGGCGAGGGCCCGAAGACCAGCCAGGCGATGAAGGCAATCACTGCAACCAGGATCACAGCCGGCACGAAGATGGCGGAAACCGAATCGGCCAGGCGTTGGATCGGCGCGCGCGAGCGCTGCGCTTGCGCCACCATGTCGACCACTTGCGCCAGCGTGGTCTCGGCGCCGGTGCGATCGACGCGCATGTCAAAGCTGCCGGTACCATTCAAGGTGCCGCCGGTGACGCGGTCGCCCGAAACCTTCTCCACCGGAACTGGCTCGCCGGTCAGCATCGACTCATCGACCGCGCTTCGACCCTCGATCACGGTTCCGTCGATCGGCACTTTATCTCCAGGGCGGACACGCAAGACGTCTCCAACTTTCACCGAGGCGAGCGGAATGGTTTCGGTCTCGCCGGCGGGCCCGACGACGCGAAGGGCGGTCTTCGGCGCGAGATCGAGGAGGGCGCGAATGGCGCCACCCGTGCGCTCGCGGGCGCGGAGCTCCAACACCTGGCCCAAGAGGACGAGGGCGACGATCACGGCGGCGGCCTCGTAATAGACCGGAACGCGTCCATGGGAATCGGCCATGGAAGGTGGGAACAGGCCGGGTGCGATGGTCGCGACGATGCTGTACAGAAACGCCGCGCCGGTGCCGAGGGCGATCAGCGAGAACATGTTCAGCCGCCACCAGCGGATTGAATCCCAGCCGCGGACGAAGAAGGGCCAGCCGCACCACAGCACGGCGGGGATCGCGAGCAGCAATTGCAACCACTGCTTGCCGCTTGGTGAGAGGAAGGGGAGGAGGTCGACGCCAAACACGTGGCTGCTCATGTCGATCAGGAGCAGCGCCAGCGACAGCGGCACCGCGACGGCGAGCCGCCGGGTGAAGTCCCTCAGCTCCGGGTTGTCGACATCCTCCGGCGGGATGCCCATGGGCTCGAGCGCCATGCCGCAAATCGGGCAGGCGCCTGGCCCTTCCTGCACGATCTGGGGATGCATCGGGCAGGTATAGAGGGTTCCTTGCGGCAGAGGCTCGGCCTCACCCTTCTTGGTCAGATAGCGGTCAGGGTCGGCCGTGAATTTGGTGTGGCAGCCTTCCGAGCAGAAATAATAAACGTGGCCGGCGTGTTTCGCGCTCGGTCCGCCGCGCTCCACGTGCACGGTCATGCCGCATACGGGGTCGATGGTCATTTGCCCCGCATCGGGGGGCGCGCTGTCTTTGCTGTGTGTATGGGTATGGTTCGACATGCATTAGCCTTGGGTTCTGAACGTCGACGCGAAGCCTCGCTGATCTTTGTGGGCCGCGAGACCCGAGACCTCAAGTCCTCAAGTCCTCACTTGCCTGGAGCTACCCGGACCGCCACTTCGTTGCGGCGCAGGAAGGGGATGGTAAAGGGCGGATCGTAAAGCTGGGTGAAGGGTGCACCAATGGGCTCCCAGTGCGATCGGCGAAGCTCGGCGAGCAGCGCCTCCTTCCGCGCATCGATCGCGGCTCTGTCCCAGGCGCCGGTGAAGCGCAGCGCGGCAATGGTTTCCCCCGGGATCTCGACGAGCTTGACCCTCGGATCGGTCGGCTCTGGTGCGTTGGCGGGGGTGATGTCGTGAGGCAGAAAGAACCGCATGGTGATCCCGGTATTGCTCTCGCCTTCCATCGCCACCGGCGCGGTCATGGCCATGGTCGTGTTCACCTCGCTCGCCACCGGCGCGGTCATGGGGATATCGCGCTTTTGCCGGTTGCCACCAAAAATGTAAGCGGCGAGAATCAGGAACGCCTCGTTCATGGCCTTGCGACCCTCGGCATCGACAATCGTCTCGGCGGCGAAGCGCGGGCCGTAACGGCGGATTTCGACGGCGTCGACGTGATCGATCATTTCATAGGGAGGTTCTTCCGCGGTGCGGACGCCGAAGACCGCAAGCGCGGACTGGCCGAGCTGAACGAGGGGGTTGGGCATGTCCGACTTTTGCAGCAGGGTTGCCACCACCAACGCAAGCAGCCCGGCGACGGCAGCGATCAGAATTGCGCGTGATCGTGTTATTCGCATTGCGAACCAGGACCTCTGCTAAGCATTTGGAGCCGCAACCGGTTCCCGTCAATGTTTTGCCCATCACAGGATCGAGAGCCATGGAAAGCCCAGGGAAGACAACCACCGCCGTGATCGCCGCAATGACCGCTCTCGCTTTGGGTCTAGGGGCGGGATATTTGATCTGGGGCTGGCCGACGAATTGGTATGCGCGCAATATCGAGAAGCTTCCGGCGGGCGATGACGGCGATCTCATCCGCTATGGTCACAGTCTGATTGTCGATACGGCGAGCCATATCGGCAAGACCGCGCCGGACCCGCAAAAGCGTCTGGCCGGAAACGACCTCGCTTGCGTCAGCTGCCACCTGAACGCGGGACTCCAACCTTTCGCCGCGCCCTTCGTGTCGACCTTCGCCACTTTTCCCATGCTGGTGGACGATCAGGTGCTCACGCTCAAGAATCGCATCAATGGTTGCATGCTGAGAAGCATGAACGGCAAGGCGCTGCCGGACGATGGGCGGGAGATGGATGCCCTCATCGCTTATATGGGCACCTCGAACAATACCCGCTGGCCAGCCCCGCGCAAATCAGATTCGGTGATCCCGCACGATGAGGCAGGCGGGGACGGGTCATGGGGCAGATGGGGTTCTACGATCTCGACAAGCGGCTC
>JBAUEK010000181.1:0-5640 GCA_049678565.1 Methyloceanibacter sp.
ATCCTCGCCGAGGCGGCGCTTCTTGTCCTCCTCGTAGGATTCGAAGTTGCCCTCGAACCATTCGACGTGGCTGTCGCCCTCGAAGGAGAGGATGTGGGTGGCGATGCGATCGAGGAAGAAGCGATCATGGCTGATGATCACGGCGCAGCCGGGGAAATCCTCCAGCGCGGCTTCGAGCGAAGACAGCGTCTCGACGTCGAGATCATTGGTCGGCTCATCCAACAGAATCAGATTGGCCCCTGATTTCAGCATCTTGGCGAGGTGAACGCGGTTGCGCTCGCCGCCCGAGAGCTGGCCCACCTTCTTCTGCTGGTCGGGCCCCTTGAAGTTGAACCAGCCGACATAGGCGCGCGACGGCACCTCGCGATTGCCGAGCTTGATCACATCATTGCCGTCGGAGATTTCCTCGAACACGGACTTCTTGCCGTCGAGGCTGTCGCGCGACTGATCGACATAGCCGAGCTTCACCGTGTCCCCGATCCTGATGTCGCCGCCATCCGGCTTCTCCTGGTCGACGATCATGCGGAACAGCGTGGTCTTGCCGGCACCGTTCGGGCCGATCACGCCGACAATGCCGCCAGGAGGCAGTTTGAAGGAGAGATCGTCGATCAGGAGGGTGTCACCGAAGCCCTTCTCGATATGGTCAGCCTCGATGACGACATCGCCGAGCCGGGGCCCGGGCGGAATGGTGATCTGGGCCTTGCCATTCTTGTCGCGGCCGGCCTCGGCCAGAAGCTCGTCATAGGCGCGAATACGGGCCTTCGACTTCGCCTGCCGCGCTTTGGGGCTCGCCCTGATCCAGTCGAGCTCGCGCGCAAGCGTCCGCTCCTTGGCCGCGTCCTGCTTGCCTTCGACCTGGAGGCGCTTGTGCTTCTGCTCAAGCCAGGAGGAATAGCTGCCGTGATAGGGAACGCCCTGCCCACGATCGAGCTCGAGCGTCCATTCGGTGATGTTGTCGAGGAAGTAGCGGTCATGGGTCACCATGACCAGGGTACCGGGATAGTCGCGCAGATGATGCTCGAGCCAAGCCACGCTTTCGGCGTCGAGATGGTTGGTTGGCTCGTCGAGCAGGAGAATGTCGGGCTTGGCCAGCAGCAAGCGGCAGAGCGCGACGCGGCGCTTCTCACCGCCCGACAGAGACTTGACCGCGGCGTCGCCTGGCGGGCAGCGCAGCGCATCCATGGCTTGCTCGACCTGGGCATCCAGGTCCCACAGACCTTCCGCGTCGATCGCGTCCTGGAGCGCCGACATCTCGTCGGCGGTGTCGTCGGAATAATTCAGGGCGAGCTCGTTATAGCGGTCGAGCTTAGCCTTCTTCCCGGCCACGCCCTCCATGACATTGCCGGTAACGTCTTTACTCTCGTCGAGCACCGGCTCCTGCGGCAGATAGCCGACGCTGACGCCGTCCGCGGCCCAGGCCTCGCCCGTGAACTCGGTCTCGTCGCCGGCCATGATGCGCAACAGCGTCGACTTGCCGGCGCCGTTGAGACCGACCACGCCGATCTTGGCGCCGGGCAGGAAGGCGAGCGTGATGTCCTTCAGAACCTGCTTGCCGCCAGAATAGGTCTTGGACAGCCTATTCATGACGTAAACGTATTGCGGGCTGGCCACTCGACTGATTTCCCTTCGATAGATTGGGCTGGTTGGGCTGGCGCATCACCTGTGTCGACCACAGGCGTTTGGACCGGCTCTGATTAACGCGTCAGCGCGCTCTAGTCCACTTGCAGCCCTGACGCGGCGCGTGGCGGGTTTGCCCCGATGCTTCAATGGGGTAGGTTTGCGGTCACCGCACCCACCTGCGAAGCGTTCAGCTGGAAGCCAACGATGCGTCGCCCCTCCCCCAACCAACTCATCGCCGGGTTGGTGCCACTCGGCTTGTTGATTGTGGCCGTGCCGGCAACCGTGCTCTCCGTGCTCTACGCCCCCACATTCGAGGTCGTGCGGCGGACCGCCGTCGAGCATTTTCTCGGACGTGCCATAGACATGCCGGTCACCGTGAAGGGCACAATCAGGGTCGGCTTCGACTGGGCACCAACGATCTCGATCACCGACCTGACGGTAGCGAAGAGCGATCTTCCTCCCGAGCTGATGGAGATGTCTGCGAAGTCGCTCAGCCTGAATCTTCCGCTTCTACCGCTGCTCGCGGGCCAAGTGCAGCTCAATTCACTGGTCGTCGAGGGGCTGAAAGTCGCTATGGATATTCCTCGGAGCGGTGGGTCCGAGAACGAGAACGGCGCCGATGCCGTTGAGCTTGTCGGCGAATTCCTGCGCTCAGGTTTTGCCGACGATCTTTCGCTGCGCGATGCCGCGATCCGCTACGCCGACCAGGAGAGCGGGTTCGACTTGCTTTACACCTTCGACGAGATCGCAACCCGTCCGCAGGCTGATGGCGGCGTCCACATCAAGGGGACCGGTCAACTCAACGGCGAGCAATGGAAGCTTGGCGGCCATGTCGACCCGCCAGGCGGCGATGCGGACCGTCGGACAATCGTGCTCGCTGTGGCCCATGCGGGGCTCAAGAACGATCTTGCCGGGACGTATCATTTCGACAAACACGGCGACACGGTCGACATGACCGTGACCTCCGCCGCGCCGACTCTCAAGCAATTTTTCGCCGTCTACGGCGTCAGTAGCGACCTCGAAGGCTCCGGCGATCTCGTCGGCCGGCTGACCGGCCGGCTCGACGCGCTGGAGCTGATGGAGCTCGCGTTGAAGCTCGCCTTCGAGAGCGGAGATGTCTTTCAGCTCACCGGTACCGTTGCCGACATCGCGGCCGGAACCGGTATCGACCTCGTCCTGACCGGGTCTTTCGCGCGCGCGGCCAGGGCGGCAGGGGAAGCGCAGCCGATCTACGATATCGGCATCACGGGATTCTCGGGTCACATCGGAGGCTCCCTTGGCGGCGTGCTGGCCCAGGACTTCCACGTTCAGACGAGCTCCGTCACGGCCAGCCTGCGCGATATCGGTCCGATTACGGCGGAACGTCTCTACAAGGATCGAGACGGGCACCTCGGGCTCTACGACGTGCTGATACTGGCCGGCGATCCTAAGCGTCCGAACCTGCGCGTGGCCGGGACGGTGAAGGACATTTTCAAATTTCAAGGTGTCGATCTCAAAGGCGAGATCGATTTTCTTACGGCCGGCTTCCTCGATCTTGCCGCGGAGGACCATGCCGCCGATCTCGGGCACCTGTCGGGCAACGCCGCGATCTCCGACGCCGACGGCTCGCTCGGCATCGAGGCGCTCACGGCGTCGGTGAAGGACAGCTCGCTGCTCCAGCTCAGCATCGATCTCGTCTTCGACGATCTCGCCGAGGGGAATGAACTGAAATTCGCCATCCATCTCGACATCCCCCGATTTCAGCCTTTTGCGGCCGCGCTCGGCAGTCAGATCGAGGAGGTGGGAGCCGTCAAGTTCGACAGCACGATCACGGGGAGCGACGAGAGGATCGTCATCGCCGGCACCGCCCTTGTCGGGGAAACCACGATCGATGGGTCGCTCGCCGGGGCCCTTTCGCAAGGAAAGCCGGTCCTCTCCGGCGAGATCTCGACACCGCTCCTGCGCCTCGCCGATCTGCTCAAGCTCGCGTCGATCAATGCCGTCTATCAGGCCAATGATGACGAGCAGGACGCCGATCTGATCGATTACTCGAAGATCTGGGAGACCTTGTTGGTCGACATGAAGATCAAGGTCGCCGCGATCGCAGGCGGCGGCAACGGCGCCAGCAACATCGAAGGCCGGATCACCTATCTTGCCGGCATCGTCGGGCTCGATCCGCTGACCTTGACCTTCCTCGGCGGCAAAGCTTCGGCGAACGGCAATATCGACACGACGGGCTCAGAGCCTAGCTTCGCGCTCAAGGGGAATGTCGGCAGCCTGCCCATCGGCGCCATCCTGAAGGAGATGCAAGTCACCTATCCCGTGAGCGGCGCGCTCAATGTCACCTACGACGTGTCCGGTTCTGGCAGCAGCGCGGCGCAGATCCCGAGATCCCTGAATGGCGGGCTGACGATTTCATTGCGAGACGGCTGGATCGGCACCGGCCTTCTCGATCTTGCCGGCATGAGCCTACCGGCTTGGCTGCTGACCAGGGTGCAAAAGGGCAATCAGGCGACCCTTGTCTGCGCGGTGGCGCCGTTCACGTTCAACAACGGGCGAGGAACAACCCAAGGTCTCGTGCTCGAGACGAGAAACGTGGAGATTGCCGGCGTTGGCTTCATCGATTTCCGGCAAAGCGCGATCGATCTCAGGTTCAAACCGCAAGCTCTACAGAGGCAGTTCATCAGGACCGCCCAACCCTTCGCCATCAGCGGCCCCCTACAAAATCCGCGCGTGACCCTTGGCGGAAATCCCGCGGTGGGCGCCGTTGCCGGCGTGGTGGCCTTCCCGTTCAACATCCTGAACAACATCGTGATGCCCGGGGCCAACGAGCCGGGGCGCGTGCCGTGCCGCTTGACCCAGACGCCGGGCAGGCCTGACGTGAATGCGCCAGCAGCAAGCCCGCCACAGCAGCGAGGGCCGCTCGGTCTCTTCAGAGGTCAGGTCGCCCGCTGATCCTAGAACAACTGCGGCAAGCGCTCCTTCAGTTTGGCCGCGAGCGCATCGAGCGGGTTTTCCTGCATCGGCTCGATCTCGGTCAGCGCGCCTGCAAAACTCGCAGGTGTCAGCTCGGCGATGGGCAGCACGCGGCACCAATTGTTGCGCATGAGGAAGTCGCGATAGGCAGACTCCTCGTCGGTGAAGCGGTGGGCCGCGGGCGCGACGCCGATCACGGGCAACCGCGCGGAGACGGCCTCGGAGACCATGGTGCTCGAATCCTCGGTGCAGACAATCATCTCGGCCTTGGCAAAGATCTGCGGCAAGGTGCCGGGGCCGGCGCTGCGGTAATCGATGAAGCGTTCGATTACGCTCTCGTCCTTGGCCAGCTCGGTCAGCATGTCGCCGACACGGGGCGGCGTCCGCCGCGAGGTGGACACGAGCCAGCGCGTGCCCCAAGCCCTGGAGACCTCCACGGCGAAGTCGAGCAGCCGCTCCCATTCGGCGTTTGTATAGCGAAACGGACCGGCATTGCCGCCGATCAGGAGGCCGGCGAGCCCTGGGTGGCACTCGGGCCCGTAGCGCGGGACGGAAGCCGGGCGCCCGAGCGCGTCTGGATCGAGGGCCGAGGGCTTCAGCACCACCATATGCCGTGGGCTTCCCGCGTCGCGGTCATAGGACGAGATCACCAGGCTGAAATTCTCTGGCCCGAGCCCGCGCAACAGCGAGCCGCAGAAGATATTTGGAACGCCGAAGAGCCGCGTCACGCAGATATTCGGCATCTGCGTCTCGCCGCCGGCCGAGACCACAAGATCGGCGCATGGCAACGCGTCGGCATCGATGCGATAGGCCATGCGCAGCATGCGCGGCGGAAAGAAGCCTTCGGCGTTGATGCGCCGGCGCAACCAACGGGTCGGCACGATCCAGCGCCGCTCGACAGGCACGCGCGTGACCTCTATTGGGCGCCGCCGCGCAATCGCCGCAACGACGCCTTCGGCCAGATGATAGTGTCCGGGCCTCGTGTCGGCGAGGAGAATGATCTTGAGCGGCGTCACTGTCTTTGGCTTGGCCATGGCTGGGGCAACGGGTTCCGCGTCATAGCCC
>JBAUEK010000182.1:0-5997 GCA_049678565.1 Methyloceanibacter sp.
ATCCTGGGCGGACAGATCTTCGCCATGCGCATCTGGCTCGACCCGGACCGCATGGCGGCACTCGGCGTCACCCCGCTCGATATCCGCGCGGCGCTTGCCAGCAACAACTTCACCTCGGCCCCAGGCCAGGTGAAGGGCGATTTCGTCCAGACCAATATCGACGCCAAGACGTCTCTCAACGATCCGGCGGCCTTTGGCCGGCTCGTGGTGATCTCCAAGGGCGACGCCCTGATCCGCCTGAGCGACGTGGCCGAGATCGAGCTCGGGCCGCAAAGCGCCGATTCCTCCTCGGTGTTCGATGGCCTGAAGGCCGTGTTCATCGGCGTCTACGCCACGCCCACGGCCAACCCGCTCACGGTCATTACCGATGTGCGCAAGGTCGTGCCCGAAATCCAGCGCGAGCTCCCGGTGGGGCTCGAAGCGGCGATTGCCTATGACGCGACCAATTTCATCCGGGCGTCGCTGTGGGAAGTGGCGAAGACCTTGGTCGAGGCGGCGCTGATCGTCATCGTGGTGATCTTCCTGTTTCTCGGCAATCTCAGGTCGACCATCATTCCGATCGTTACCATCCCGCTGTCGCTGGTAGGCGTACTCGGGCTCCTGCTCGCGCTCGGCTATTCCATCAATCTGATGACGCTGCTCGCGCTCGTGCTCGCCATTGGGCTCGTGGTCGACGACGCCATCGTGGTGGTGGAGAACATCTACCGGCACATCGAGGAGGGGAAGCGGCCGATGGAGGCGGCGCTGATCGGCGCCCGCGAGATCGTCTACCCGGTCATCGCCATGACCATCACGCTGGCCGCGGTGTTCGCGCCGATCGGCTTCGTCTCCGGGCTGACCGGCGCGCTGTTCAAGGAGTTCGCCTTTACGCTCGCGGCGGCCGTGATCGTGTCCGGCGTCGTCGCGCTGACGCTGTCGCCGATGATGTGCTCGCGCCTGCTCAAGCCCCACAATAGCGGCGGCGGTGGGCGGTTCACGCGCTTCCTCGACCGGATGTTCGACGGTTTGAAGGATCGCTATCAGCGGCGGCTCACGCGCTCGCTGAACTACCGGCCCGTCACGCTCCTGGTGCTGGTTGGCGTGATCGCCGGAACTGGGCTCATGTATATGACAACCCAGCGGGAGCTCGCGCCGGAGGAGGACCAGGGTATCCTGTTCACCCTGGTGAAGACGCCGCAATACGCCAATCTCGACTATCTCGAGGACGCGACCCAGCAGCTCTACGAGGTGTACAGCACCGTGCCTGAGAAAGAGCACGTGTTCACCATCAATGGCATGGGGGATGTGCATCAGGGCTTCGCCGGCATCCTGCTCAAACCGTGGGGCGAGCGGGAGCGCGATCAGAAGGCAGTGCTGCAGGAATTATCGCCTCGGATCAACAGCCTGCCTACGGCGCTTGCGCTCGCCTTCTCGCCTCCGGCCTTGCCCGGCTCGACAGGCGGACCGCCGGTGCAATTTGTCATCACCACCACGCATGGCTTCCAGGAGCTCGCCGATGTCCTCGCTGATCTCGAAAAGTCGGCCAAGGCGAGCGGCCTCTTCATCTTCTCCGATTCGGATCTCCGCTTCGAGACGCCGCAGATCGAGGTCCATATCGACCACGACAAGGCCAACCGGCTCGGCATCTCCATGGCCGATATCGGCAACTCGCTGGCGACGCTTCTGGGCGGGAACTACGTCAACCTGTTCGACCTCTACGGGCGGAGCTACCGGGTCATCCCGCAAGTGCCGCGCGACTTCCGGCTGAACGCCGATTGGCTCACCCGCTATCAGATCCGTACGTCGTCGGGCGCGCTGGTGCCGCTTTCGAACGTCGCCACCGTGACCAAGACGGTGCAGCCGAATTCGCTCACCAATTTCCAGCAGTTGAACTCGGCGACGCTGTCGGCCGTGCCCTTCCCGGGCCGCACGCTGGGCGAGGCCATCACTTTCCTCAAGCAGAAGGCGGAAAGCTTCCCCGAGGGCTTCGCCTACGATTTTCAGGGTGAAAGTCGGCAGTTCGTGCAGGAAGGCAATTCGCTCGTTTACACCTTCGTTTTCGCCCTCGTGATCATCTACCTGGTTCTTGCCGCGCAATATGAGAGCTTCCGCGACCCATTCATCATCCTCGTGGCCCTGCCGACCTCGATCTTCGGCGCGCTGCTACCGCTCAATGCGGGGCTCGGCACCATCAACATTTACACCCAGATCGGGCTCGTTGCCCTGATTGGCCTCATCTCCAAGCACGGCGTGCTGATGGTGGACTTCGCCAACAAGCTGCAGGTGGACCAGGGATTGGGCCGCCGCGAGGCGATCGAGCAGGCGGCCGCCATCAGGCTCCGGCCCATTCTCATGACCACGGCGGCGACGGTGGTGGCCATGGTGCCGCTCCTGATCGCAAAGGGCGCGGGCGCGGCGAGCCGCTTCGATATCGGCCTCGTGATCGCCGCCGGCATGACCATCGGCACGCTGTTCACCCTGTTCATCACGCCCGCGGTCTACACCTACCTCGCCAAGGATCATCAGAGGGCTCGGGCCAGGCTGGCCGAAGCTCTGGGATCGGAGGCCTCCGAGCCCGATTCCCCGCCGCTCCACCCAGCCGCGGTCTCCGTGGTGTCGGACGAGGAAGGGGCCACGACGCCTGTCGCCAAAACGGCTCGGCCAGGGGAAGGGGCCCATTCAGCCGAGGTCCTGGCCTTCAAGTCGGCCGCGGCGGCGGCGACCAAACCAGAAAAACCAGGGCGAAAGCGCGCCCGGCGCGCGCCCCGGCGGAAGCCGATCCAGCCCGCGGCCGAGTAAGGCCGGTTTACTCACCCCGAGCGAGCCTCTAGAAGAGCCGAACAAAGGCCGGGCGGGGAAACCATGTTCGCGAAGCTTCTCATTGCCAATCGGGGTGAAATCGCCTGCCGCATCATCAGGACGGCGAAGCGGCTGGGCATTGCCACGGTCGCGGTCTATTCGGATGCCGATCGCGACGCGCTGCACGTGGACATGGCCGACGAGGCCGTCCGGCTCGGCCCGGCCGCCGCCTCCCAATCCTATCTCGACGCGGCCAAGATCATTGCCGCGGCCAAGAAGACCGGGGCCGAGGCCATCCACCCCGGCTATGGCTTTCTTTCCGAGAATGCCGGTTTTGCCCGGGCGCTGGCCAAGGCCGGCATCGTCTTCGTTGGCCCGAACATCAAGGCGATCGAGGCCATGGGCGACAAGATCGAGTCCAAGAAGCTCGCGGCCAAGGCCAAGGTGTCCACCGTTCCCGGCCATCTCGGCGTGATCAAGTCGGCCAAGGAGGCGGCCAAGATCGCCGACGAGATCGGTTATCCGGTGATGATCAAGGCATCGGCAGGCGGCGGCGGCAAGGGCATGCGCATCGCCCATAGCCGGAGCGAGATCGAGGAGGGGTTCGCCTCGTCGCAGTCGGAGGCGAAATCCAGCTTCGGCGACGATCGCGTCTTCGTCGAGAAATATATCGAGGAGCCGCGCCACATCGAGATCCAGGTGCTTGGCGACAAGCACGGCAACGTCATTCATCTCGGCGAACGCGAATGCTCGATCCAGCGCCGCAACCAGAAGGTGGTGGAGGAGGCGCCGAGCCCGTTCATCGACGCCAAGACCCGCGCGGCGATGGGCGCGGAGGCGGTGTCGCTGGCCAAGGCCGTGGGCTACGATTCGGCCGGCACTGTCGAGTTCATCGTCGACAAGGACCGCAATTTCTTCTTCCTCGAGATGAACACCAGGCTTCAGGTGGAGCACCCGGTGACCGAGCTCGTCACGGGGCTAGACCTCGTGGAGGAGATGCTGAAGATTGCCGCGGGCGAGAAGCTCAAGCTCAAGCAAAAGGACGTGAAGCTCGATGGCTCGGCCATCGAGGTGCGCATCTATGCCGAGGACCCGGTCCGCAATTTCATGCCCTCGACCGGGCGCCTAGTGCGCTATCGCCCACCGGCCGAGGGGTTAGCCGACGGGGTGACCACTCGGCTCGACTCCGGCGTGGAGGAAGGCGGCGAAATCCCGGTCTATTACGACCCGATGATCGCGAAGCTGATCACGCACGCGCCGAAGCGGTCCGAGGCGATCGAGCATATGGGGAACGCGCTCGACGCCTTCACCATCGAGGGCTTCCGCCACAACATTCCCTTTCTCGCCGTGCTCATGCGGAACGAGCGCTGGAGAGCAGGACGCCTCTCGACCAGATTCATCGCCGAGGAATTTCCGGACGGCTTCAAGCCGCCTCTGCCCACCGGCGCCGAGCGCGACGCCATCGTCGCCGTCGCCGCCGCTATCGACCACATGAGCAATCAGAGACGTCGCGCCATCACCTTGCAGATGCATGGCGAGGCGGTTCGCTTCGCCGATATCCGCATCGTCGAGCTGGTTGGCGCCTGCGAGAGGGTCAGTGTCGCCGGCGGCATCGATGGGCCCTTCACCGTGACCTTCGACACCGAGGGGAAGGGCCTGCCGCGGCAGGCGACGCTGAAATCGTCCTGGTGGTTCGGCGATGCCGTGTGGGAGGGCACCATCGATGGCAAGCCCGCTTCGCTGCAGGTGCGCCCAATCCTCAATGGCTATCAGTTGACCTATGAGGGCGTCGAGGTTCAGGCGCGCGTGCTGACCGAGCGCGAGGCCGAATTCATGGCGCTGATGCCGATCAAGGAAAAGGCGGACACCTCGAAGCTGCTGCTGTGCCCAATGCCGGGCATGGTCGTCTCGCTTAACGTCAGCGAGGGCCAGGAGGTCCGCGCCGGCGATGCGCTGTGTATCGTCGAAGCCATGAAGATGGAGAATGTGCTCAAGGCCGAGCGCGACGGGACGGTGGCCAAGGTCCTGGCCAAGCCGGGCGACAGCCTCAACGTCGACGCCGTGATCCTTGAATTCAAGTGAGGATGGCAGCGACCAAAACCGTCAGCGTCAAGATCGAGGGCCTGGTGCAGGGCGTCTGTTACCGCGCCTGGACCAAAGAGACCGCGCGATCGCTCGGCCTGGACGGCACCGTGCGCAATTGCAGCGACGGCAGCGTTGAAGCGGTGTTCGCGGGGCCAGCCGACAAGGTCGATGACATGCTGAAGCGCTGTGGTGAAGGGCCGCCCGACGCCAGCGTGACCAAAGTGACCGTGATCCAAGAGGGCGGCGCGGTCGCCCCCGGCTTCAAGGTGATTGGACGGAATTGGCGCTGATCGCCGCCGCGTCGCCGTAGGTGCTGACGAAGGCGGCGCGGAGCGCGGCATCGACGCGATCCATGCCGGTTTCGGCCCCGAGCGCGGCGAGGCTCGTGACGGCCACGCTCGACAATCCGCAAGGTACGATCCCGGAGAAATGATCGAGATCGGGATCGACGTTGAGGCTGACGCCGTGGAAGCTCACCCAGCGGCGCATGCGGATGCCGATACTGGCGATCTTGGCGTCGCCCACGAACACGCCGATCTGGTCCTCGCGGCGCTTGCTTGCGACACCGAGACCGGCGAGCGCCGCGATCAGCCACTCCTCGAGCATATGGACGAAGACTTTGACATCCCGCCTGCGGCGCCTCAGGTCGAGCATCACATAGGCCACGCGCTGGCCTGGCCCGTGATAGGTGAAGCGGCCGCCGCGGCCGCTCTTGAACACAGGGAAGCGCGATGGCTGGAGCAACTCCTCAGGCGCGGCGCTCGTGCCCGCCGTGTACAGAGCAGGGTGCTCGAGCAGCCATATGGCTTCGGGGGCCCGGTTTCCAAGGATGGCCTCCACGCGCGCCTCCATGGCCTCCAGGGCCTCCTCGTAAGGGACGGGATCGCGGCTGATCAGCCATTCGACTTCGACTGGGGTTGGAGCCGGGATGGGACGCGACTCGACGATAGATCGCAACGGGAGCGGCCTCGTGGGTTGAATGGGGTTTGGGGACGGCGGGCGCGTCCCCTCAGCCTCGCCTTGCACCTCAAGGCTAGGTTTGCTAATGCAGCCCGGCCCGGCTTCAATCTTGCTACGGGGCGAGCCTAGAGCCATGTCCGGGGTAGATCCCTCGGAAAAATCCATGCGGTCGTG
>JBAUEK010000183.1:0-8203 GCA_049678565.1 Methyloceanibacter sp.
GAAGGCGTTACCTTCCTTTATGCTGCGAATGTCGACCCAGGTCGTGCCCAAGGCGGTGAAGAGGTTTGGCTCGAGCCTGACATTGCTGCCTCTCGCCTTAACGGCAACGATGGCCGGCTCCTTCTCCTCTGCACTAGCGGTGCACATTAGCTCGCCGCGCGCACTTGAGGGGGCCGATCCCTGAGTCAACAAACCTCCAAAACAACCCCAGGCAACTAGATGAGATTTGTCGATGTCTGGCATCAGCGCCTGTGAGACAAAATTTGCGGATTGAGTAAGAGAGGATTTCTGGCTCTTCGTAGCCTTTCAAAGGAGCGAAGATGAGACAGAAATCCAGGCCGGTTCTACGGCACGCATTCGCTCCGCAGGACCAAGGCAACCCTCATCTACAAAAAAAGCGGAAAATCTTCGAACGGTTCAGCTCCTTTTGGGGAAAGCACCGTTCGCTACCTAGGAATCGAGGTGGACGACGCTCTTGCGGTTGCCGAACAGATCAATGTCTGAAAACCGAGGCAGAGCAGACATGCTCTGCCTCCTAACCCCATGACCGTTTTCGCGCCAATAGCGGAAATTGCCCAGCAAGCAGCCGCCGTAGCCGGGAGACAATTCACGACTTATAAGCTCGATTTCAGTTGATCGGTAGGGGGCGCCGTTAATGCAGGTCGTGTTGTTGCTGCAGCTGCTGACCCTGCTGGTGGTGGCCAACGGCGCAGCTGTGGCCGCCAAGAAGCTCCTCGGGGCGACACTTGCCCGCCCCCTCGACGGCGGCGCTCTTTTTGTCGATGGCCGGCCCATATTGGGGCCCGCGAAAACTATTCGTGGCATCGTCGTCTCCGTGTTGGCGACATCCATCTGCGCAGCGCTGATGGGGCTTGGGTGGTGGATCGGAGTTCTGATCGCGACTTTTGCCATGGCTGGCGATCTCTTCTCCAGCTTCGTGAAACGCAGGCTGAACCTGGCCTCTAGCAGCAAGGCCGTAGGTCTTGATCACATTCCAGAGTCTCTCTTTCCCCTTCTGGCCAGCCGGTTGCTGCTACCGCTGAGCATTTTCGATGTTGTGGCGGGGGTGACGATCTTCGTCGTCGGCGCACTGATCCTGTCGCCCCTCCTTTTCAAGTTGAACCTTCGCGACCAACCACACTGACGGCGATCATCGGCTCGATAGGTGGAGGCAGTGCAGGGTGACTTCTGGAGGGCAGTTGAAGCGCACAGGGACGACGGATGACCCGGCGCCCACCGACGTGTAGCCGATCATGTCACGATATTTCCAAGGGCCGGCCCCCATGGAGCGTGGCAAGACCGAATCAAGCGTGATCGGGATGCCGCCCGGAAGGCAAATCTGGCCGCCGTGGGTATGGCCGCTCAGCAAGAGATTGAAACCGGCGTGGGCAGCCTGTCGATAGACTTCCGGCGTGTGCGAGATCAGAATCGAAAACTCGTCGTCGGGTATCGCGGCAGCCGCCTTCTCGATGTCATCCATTGCATAGAAATGGGCATCGTCTATCCCGCTAAGATGGAGGCGTTGCCCGCTGCGCTCAAGAACGTCACTCTCGTTGAGCAACATCCTTATCCCCATCGCCTCCAATCCCGGCACCATGCAAACCGTGTCGTGATTGCCGAGCACGGCGTAGATTGGGCCTCTGAGGCTGGCACGTATGCGCGCCATCGCGGCGAGCGTTGTGTCGTATGGACCACAGGTTCCGCCTCGGTAGTCACCCGTTAGAACGCAAACGTCGTAGCGTGCGTTTCCGATGAGCTCGACCACGCGTTTCATTGCCGCTTCGCTCATCTCGACATGAAGGTCGCTGAGCTGAGCGATGGTGAATCCGTCGAAGGCCCTCGGTAGGTGTGGCGACTCAATCCGATTGTGCCGTATGTCGACTTTTGCCGCATTGCGAATGCCTCGACGATAGAGGCCCGTCATCATCAGGACGGCGCGGATTACGATATGCGACAGCGGCAGGTTCTCGAAGTGAAAGAAGTTTATGCCTTGACCAAAAACCTGCGCCTCATGATCCTTCTCGATTTCGAGGCGCTGTCGCGCGTGCGGCGCCCCGAGACGCTTCTCGAGCATGATCAGAATATCTTGGTCCGCCATGGCTTGCTTCAGAGCTTTTTGGGAGCAGGCAGAGTTGGCCAAACTGTACTTGACCTGCAAGGACTTCTTTTCGGAAGAGCGTTAGCGGGTCCACTCGGCAGTCAAAATGCGAACGGATGCCCTCTTGCGCCCGAGGCACGCAATGCTTGGCCAGAATGGCCGCTGTGGGTCGATGCTGTCGAAAAACGTTTTTTCGAGGGGCGAGTGAGCAACATTGATTCAAGATACGAGTCTGACGCACAATATTGATTCAAAAAACGCGGCACCTGGATTCGATTGTTGCCCGCGCCCTGCTCGTCGCCGACTTTATCGACAGCATCGGTCATTAGCGGACGCAGCGACACCTGCTCGAACTGGTCAGCTATGTGCCACAACGAGACATCGACGGATCGATACAAGCAAGGCGTAAGCTCGTCGTCGTTCGACGTGCCTTTTCAATAGACTCCTTTGCGAAGCTCAGCCAACGCATGAAGCTCCATTCGATTTGCCAAGGTTGGGCTCACGGCTCAAATCCCACTGTTCGACACTTTCATCAAAACGGCCACATCGAAAATCCGCCAGAAGCGGGTACGACGGGCCGCTGCGCCCGCCCGAGGCGCGCGCGGCTCGTTGCCCCCGCGGCGCTGACTTTGGAGGGTGTTGGAGCGCCTCTGAGTTCAAGCCTGTTGGGCACCCCTTGTGGATCCGTGACAACAACGTCAAGGTTGTTCCAGCTCCATTCCGCTTCGCGATCTCCCCAGCGTACAGGCTCGATGGCGACGAGCTTCCTTGTTTGGAAATCAATGAGCGCGGCGTATTCCAGCTGCCTGCCGTCTGCCGCCGTCCCGGCGTAATAGGTGAGCGTGCCTGTTCCCCAAAGGGAACCCTTCTGTGGCTTCCAATTCAACAGCCTCGGCTCGCCCTGGCCGTACATTTCCAATGCAATTCGGAAGTCGCGATAATCGGGATTTTCGGCTACATAGTGGTTTGCTGCGGACCGCCTGAGGGTCCAGCCACCAACCGTTGGGCCCACCTTCTTTGCCTTGGCACCGCTCGCCTCGGCAATCCGGGTTAGCCCCTCCAAGCTTCCCGGCTGGAAAGGCTCGAAGCGCAAAGCTTGGTGGTAGTCGGACAGGGCTAGTTTTGGTTGACCGAGCGCTTCCCGTATCTCACCGCGCACCTGAAGCGCAACCGCGCTCTCCGGATCGGCCTTCAGGGCCTCTTCTATTGTGGGAAGGGCCGCGGCGGGGGCGCCAGCCTGCAACAGGAATCTCGCCACTTGGGCGAGAGCCGCCGTTGAACCGGAGTCCAAGGAAAGAGCCTCCCTCAGATCGGCCGTCGCCTCTTCGTCCTTTCCCATCGCGCTATAAACCGCACTCCGTTCGGCGAAAGCCGTGGCCAAGGACGGGTCAAGCTTGATCGCGGCCGTCATATCCTCCAGCGCCGCATCAGGCTTGCCCAACCTCGCATGGGCGCGCGCGCGATCGAGGTAGGAAGTTGCGGATTTGGGGTTTAGCCGGATCGCGAGATTGTATTCTTCAATCGCTTCCTCGTAGCGTTGCAACGTTACCAACGCCTTCGCCCGATTGACCCGAGCAATCGCATAGCCAGCGTTGAGCGTCGTTGCCCGCCTCAAATCGCGCAGAGCGCCAAATCGTCGCCCGAGCAGGAGTTGCACCTTGCCGCGGCCGTTAAAGGGTACGGCGTCGTCCGGCCTCAGCTCGATCGCCCTGCTGAAATCGCGGAAGGCGGTAAGGTAGTCGCCGGCTTGAAAATGCGCGTTGCCCCGATTGTTGAAGGCCTCCACGTAGCGGGGAAACAGCAGGATGGAGTGGTCGAAGTCCTTGATGGCTTCTTCGTTTATCCCAAGGCTGACGAGGACATTCCCGCGATTGTTGTAAAGAGCCGGGTCGTCGGGCGTGATCGTCACCGCGGCGTTAAAGTCATCCATCGCCGCGCGTAGGCGCCCTAGACACCATCGGGCGACCCCGCGGTTTTTCAGAGCCGCAGCCTTCTCTAGATAATCCAGGCCGCCGAATTTGAGCGCGCCCTCAAGGAGCGTATCGGCTTCTTCGTAGCTACCCCTCAGAAGCGACGCGGATGCCTGCCTGGTATCTCGTAACGCCTGTTCCCTCTGGCTTGTCGTGGCGGCGTGAGCAGACAGCGGCACGTTGGCGGCAAGCCCAGCGGCCAATAGAAAGCCCGCGACTAAAATGGCTCGGTGCGGCCATCGGCGATCGAGACGGCGGAGATTCTTCTCTTGGGTATTGGCGAGCGTGCCTGGAAAGCCTCGAAAAAGGGAGGCACCGAATAAGCCTGCCGTCTCCACTCCTAGTGCCCCCGCTCGGCATCACTTGCCGCATTTTGCAGCCGAGGCAAGGGTTACTGAGAGATAGTTGCAAATGCGTTTAGAGCTTTCGCCGGCAAGCAAGCCACTGCTCCTCGTCGCAATGCGTTCGGCATGCCAGCGACGCTCGAAGATCTGGCACCATACCGCCCGGCGCGCTTTCAAATGCTCGATCGGCACGCCTGGGGACGCCGCGGATGGTCTGCTAAGGGTCATTCGCGCCGTTCGGGCCTTATCCAGGATATGTCCGGTTAACGGATAGTTCCGGAAATGCCCTTTCGGCGTTGATGGTGTCGGGTTAAGCAGGCTTTTTCGATGGCACTGGCGTTAGATCATGTCCCGAAATGCGGTGCCCGGGCGGGGCTTGCTATCTCGCTATGAATCGCAAGGGAGAGCGCCGTCTCTCCGCATTGTCACGGACAACGTCAAACCTGCTTCGAAAATCGATCACCAGCGAGGAAAGCAGCCCCCTAAGCATCGCTAACCCAAAAAAAACAAACCCAGAACACTTGCGGACGAGAATCGCTAACCCATATTTAATTAAGGTAGCCACGCTACTGGCATCGCGGATCTTCCCTGTCCGTGGCGCACGAGCCGAACCATCCAGCCGAGAGCAAGGATCGGAACGGCGGTTGATGCTGGGCGATTGCGCTCGGTGTTGAAGCGCTCCTTGGCGCCCCTTTTGGCGGGCACGAGGAAGAGTAGGCTGACAGTTACTCACGCCTGCTGCCAGGGCCAACTCCGACAAATCAACAACTCGCGGCGGCTGCTCGCAGCATGTCCGCTCGGCACAAGGAAAAGAACCATGGACGATTTGGATCGCCAATTCGGAACCGACTCCGATCGAAACGGAGAAGCGACAGACTGTGAGGGCACGACCAACGCGAAGGAAGAGCCGATCATGAGCGTTGAACCGGCACTCGCGTCAGACCATCAGCCGGGAGCGGAGAGGTTTACCGCCAAGATGTTGGCCCTATTTGGTGTAGGAGACGAAATAACGATAGACCTTCCGACAGTTAGCCCAACTCGGTCAACAGAGTCAGCCAATACTGAACGTAGGCCGGGTATTGATCTCCTCCAACATCAGCTCGTCAACTCGGTCACGCGACAATACAGCCCGGAGATAACATCGAAGCTGAGGCACGGCGCTGTCGATCTTTATTCCAGTCTTTCACCTCAAAATGCCAGCGATTCAGTCTTGGCGCGCCTCGTCGTCGGGCTGAACAATATGACGATGGATTGTCTTGACCGGGTCCATCGGAGCTCTGATCGCGCTCGGGAGATAAACCTGCGCTATGCCGTTAAAGGTGCTGCGACCCTGGTTGACGTGATGAAGTTCAACGACGCCCGCCGCGGGCGCGCTCAGCCGACGGTTACGGTCGGCAAGGTCAAGATTGAGGCGGGTGCTCAGGCGATTGTCGGCAACGTGCAAACGGGAGACCCGCAAGAGCAAGAACCAGAATCGGTTCCTCGCTCCCAGGCCAAGCCGAAGGGCGATTAAGCCATCAACTGGTCCGATCTGATCAATCTGGCTTGGAGGACGATGGCTGGTACCCACAAACGCAATACCGCCCCGATGCTGGCTAGCCCCCGCTGCGGGGCGAGGACGCGGATGGGCACCGGCTGTCGCTCACCTGCCGTGGGCGGCAAGAAGCGCTGTCGTATGCATGGCGGCGCCAAAGGATCCGGCGCCCCAGAAGGCAACCAGAATGCGCTGAAGCACGGAACCTACACCAGGGAAGCGTTTCGGCAGCGAAGGCAGATGCGCGAACTCGTTCGAGAAGCTCGGAAATTGCTCGGCGAGCCCAATAGTTGAGGCGAAGTTTTTCCGCCTTTCAGTCGCCTTCTCTCCTCTCTCTGAGCCGCACGCCTGGACCTCCCATATCGTCGGCTGGAATGAAGATGATCCCCTCGCTCTCAAGAACGCGTTGGATTTCCGCAAGCGTGGCGACGGTCGTACCCATTCCATTCTCATAGCGGCTGACCGTATTCGCGGCGACACCAGCGCGCTGGCCTAGATCGCGCACGCCCCAGCCAAGCGCGGCTCGAGCCATGCGCAGCTGCGATCGGGTGATCATGGGCAACCCCTCCCCATTCCTTGACGTTGTACACGGATTCGTGTACACTGTCCTGTCCGTCGAAGCCTTGATGAGTGCATGGAATGACCAGCCCAGTCCTGAAAAATGAGATCCAAATCTACCAATGGTTGCGTGAGAGGCTGTTGGACCACCTGCCCGAAACTGACGATGAGACGATCCGCGACACGTTGGAGGGAATCACCGACCTCCACGAAATGATAGCCGCGGTGGTCCGCTCGGCGCTAGTGGATGAAGCGCTGCAAGCCGGCCTCCGCTCTCGCCTCGAAGACATGAAGACGCGACTATCCCGGATCGAGCAACGCGGGACCAAAAAGCGGCAATTGGCACTTGAGGCCATGAGCGAAGTGGGGCTGAAGAAGCTGGAGCAGCCCGACTTTACCGCCTCAGCCCGGGCGGGGTCTCCCGCCCTTGTGGTCATCGCTGAGGACACCATCCCCGACACCTATTGGCTGGCGCAGCCAGCCAAACTCGATCGGCAAGGGCTTCTCGGCCAGCTCAAGCGGGGCGATGTAATTCCGGGCGCTCAACTCAGCAATCCCCAGCCGGTGCTTATGGTGAGGACAAAGTAATGGCCTTTACCGATACCCAAGTCCGTCAGCTGAAAGCTAAGCTCGATGCGAGGCACGTTAGGACGCGCAAAGCGAATGGAGCTAGCTTGAACTATGTGGAAGGCTGGCATGTTATCGCCGAGGCCAATCGCATTTTCGGCTTTGACGGCTGGGACCGGAGAACCGTTGCCACCGAGTGTGTGTGGACCTTAGCCAAGGGGGCGTTTTATCACGCCACCTACACCGCGAAAGTGCGCATCAGCGTGAGAGCTGGTGGTGCCAGGATCGTGCGGGAAGGCTCAGGCACGGGTGAAGGCAAGGCGTTCACCCCCGGAGAAGCCCATGAGCTGGCGCTGAAAGGCGCCGAAACCGATGCCACCAAGCGTGCGCTTGCCACCTTCGGCAACCCCTTTGGTCTTGCCCTATATGACCGGGCGCAGAGTGGCGTACGCAAGGCGCGTGGTGGAAAAGCTGCTGCAGCGGGTCGGGCCACAGGCCCCTGGATCCTCAATTCGGCCGCTGGTACCGAGGAAGCAAGTTTCGAACGGCCGAGCGAGTTTGCAGCAGCGCTGCGCAAGGTCATGGTTGAGGCGCAAGACATCGAGATCCTGTTCGCCACTTGGGAACAGAATGTCGAGACCGTGCGCAGTCTCAACAGGTGTCTCAAGCAAGATTCCCTACCCAGGTCCGGCATCGCTCCCCAACTGGTCACTCACCTGAAGCGATGCGCCGTTGCCCTCGTCAAGCCTCAAGGTGGCGCCAATGGAGGATCTGCTGATCGGGAGGGCACCTCAGACCACCGCGATGAAAATGGTGCGCGCCCAAAGATCGACAAGAGCGTGCTCACCATCAGCGAACCGAAGCGATTCCGATCAAGGGAGCATTTGCGCCGCGTCGCCCAGCAACCCTGTCTCGTTTGCGGGCGATCGCCCGCGCACGCCCATCACGTCCGCTACGCCCAGTCCCGGGGTCTAGGACTCAAGGTGAGCGATGAGTTCACTGTTCCTCTCTGTGCGATCCACCACTCAGAAAATCACACCACCGGAGATGAAAGGCGCTGGTGGCAGGAGCACAAGATAGACCCCCTCCCCGTGGCGCATCGCTTGTGGCGCGAAAGTGGCGCAGCAGGTCC
>JBAUEK010000184.1:0-1932 GCA_049678565.1 Methyloceanibacter sp.
CGGCCAATTACGGGCCGCTGCTGACGACGTTCCCCGTTTACAAGACGCCCTATGTCCTCGTCTATCGCAACGACAAGGGCCTTGAGCTCACCGGCCTCGACGACCCGAAGCTCAAGGATCTCAAGATTGGTGTGTTCCAGACCTCGGGCATCCGCGCGGCTCTCGCCAAGCGCGGCATCGTCAACAACGTCAAGCTCCAGGTGCAGAGCCACGACGCCGACCTCGTACCCGAGCACCAGCCCTGGTACATCTCGCAGAAGGTGTTGAACGGCGACCTCGACGTGGCGGCGGTGTTCGGCCCCTTCGCCGGCTGGCTCAAGACCATGAAGGACGAGCCGCTGACGATCCTGCCCGTCAATCTCGACGACGATACCGTCCCGCTCGAATTCGATCTCGCCATCGGCGTGCGCAAGACCGACGCCTTCCTCAAATACATGCTGGAATTCGCGCTTGAGGACAAAGCCGACGAGATCGCGAAGATCCTGGAGGATTACGGCGTGCCGCTGGTGCAATGCAGCAAATGCGTGGCGCCCGGCGACCTTCCGGCTCATGGCAGCTACATCGCGCTCGCCGATCAGGAGTTCAAGGCGCGCCCGGACTTGGCCTCGCCCGATCAAGTCGTCACCCAGGAGAAGGTCGAGGGCTGGCTCGCTGATGGCGCCGACATAACGCAGGAGCTGAGCAACGCCGTCATCGGCAACGATACCGGCCGCGTCAAGTTCCTGGTCGGCAAGGGCGCCGACGTGAACAAGGTGGACAATCAAGGTGCCACGCCCCTTACGAGCGCGGCGCGTCAGCGGCACGAGGACACGGTCGAGCTGCTCATCGAGCTTGGGGCCGACGTCAATTTGACCAACAAGGATGGCACCACGCCGCTGGTCGCCGCGGTGTTGCGCGATCATGTGCCGACGATCAAGGTGCTGCTCGAGAATGGCGCCGATGTCGAGAAGGCCGGCTCCGAAGGCTACCCGCCACTGGCGCTTGCCATTGGCGAGAACAAATATGAGGTAGCCAAGACCCTGATGGAGGCCGGCGCCGATGTGAAGTCATCGACCGGCGCGGACGATTTGACGCCGCTGATGATCGCCGCGGCGCAGAAAGCCCCGGCCGAGGGCGCGATCTTCCTGCCGTCAAGCACCCGCCCGATCGACATCGCCAAGGGCCTGTTGGAGCGCGGCGCCGACGTGAACTCGAAGTCGAAGACCGGCATGACGGCCCTGATGATCGCCGCGACCCACAATAATCCCCCCATGATTGGGTTGTTGATCGAGTCTGGTGCTGACATCAATGCCACCAATAACGACGGCAAGACCGCCGCCGACGTGGCCGAGTTGAACCACAATATGGAGGCCGCCCAGGCGGTCCGGGTGCTTGGATCGGCGAAGGCCGCCTCGAGCGCGCCGGCGCCGTCCGACAAGGGGACCACCAGCCAATGACCGTTCGCTCCGGAGACCATTGGCTCTCGACGGCGCAAGCCACGGCGATCGCCCTAGCTTTGTGCTTTGGCGCCGCCGCGCCCGTGGTGCTGCTAGGCGTGGCAACGCCGGCGATCGCCACCACCGAGGCGGACTTTACCGAGGCGGATGTGAATGCCGCGACCAAGAAAGTGGTCGATGCGCGGAGCAAGGACGGTGTCTTCGTGTTCCGCGACCCCAAGCTCAATGCCGACCTCAATCTGACCTTCGACAAGATCAAGGTCGTGCGCGGCATGAAGGGTTGGGGCTGGTTCGCCAATGTCATCTTCAACGACAAGGACGAGCCGAAGAAGCAATACGCCATCGATTTCTGGTTCAAGCCGGACGGCAAAGAGCTGACATTGATGGACATCCGCGTGCAGAAGGGCCCGAAGCGCGACGGCGACGGTTACTACATGATCACCCGCCAGCCCGTGGCCTGGTGGTGGTTGCCGGTGCAGGAGCACCCTGGCGACAT
>JBAUEK010000185.1:0-10192 GCA_049678565.1 Methyloceanibacter sp.
GCTCGCGCAGGATATTGCGCTTCAGTCCATAATCGATCGCGACCACGTGGAAGCGCGGCTCGGTCTGGCGGCCAAAGCCCTGGCCCCAGCGCCACTCGGTCTCGTCCCAGGTATAGCTCTGGCCGCACGTGACATCCTTGGCCAGGTCGAGCCCGACCATGCCGGACCAGTCCGCCGCCTCGCGCCTCAAGCCGGCAACATCGAAAATGCCGTCGGCCGCATGCGCGATCACCGCATTCGGCATGCCTTTCTCGCGGATCAACGCGGTCAGCGCTCTGGTGTCGATTCCGGTAATGGCGATGATGCCGCGGGCGCTCAGCCAATCGTCGAAGGCCTGCGTGGCGCGGTAATTCGAGGCTGGCGTGATCGACGCCCTGAGCACGCAACCGCGCACGCCGGATGCGGCCGCAAGGCTCGCGGTCTCGACGTCCTCATTGTTGGCGCCGACATTGCCGATATGAGGAAAGGTGAAGGTGATGATCTGCCCGGCATAAGAGGGGTCGGTCAGAACCTCCTGATAGCCGGACATGGCGGTGTTGAAGCAGACCTCGCCCACGGCGGTGCCGACAGCGCCGGCGCCCTTGCCCTCGATCACGGTGCCGTCGGCGAGCACCAACAGCGCCGTCGGCCGCTCCGCGCTCCAGCCTGGGGTTGCGCGCGCGCGCGGGTCTAGGGCCACTGCGGCCGTACCTTCGGGATGGTCGATCATGGGCTTTCGTTGCTGCCGCCGGGGTCAACCGGCCGTGGGCTCAAATCGGGTGCACGTCTCGCGGGCGTCGAGGCCGGCGCTCGGGAGAGGCGTCCAACGAACAAATGTCTTATGTCATGGCCCCATCGCGGTCAAGCTGGTTGGAGAAATATTTTCTTGTTAAAACAATAGGTTATAGCAGCAATATGTCTTGATTGCGCGGGTTCTCTCGATTACCTTGGAAGCTTCTTCCTCGATTCCAGCGACATCCCCGGGCCATGCGCGAGACCATCACCGCCGCACTGAAGGCTGCGACCAAGGCACAGGACAAGCGCCGCATCTCGACCTTGAGATTGGTCTCCGCCGCGATCAAGGATCGTGACATCGCCGCGCGCGGGACTGACGAGGCGCAAGCGACTGACACCGAGTTGCTCGATCTGCTGGCCAAGATGATCAAGCAACGGGAAGAGTCGGAGAAGATTTATCGAGACGCCGGCCGCGCCGAGCTGGCGCAGCAAGAAGCCGAGGAGATCGTCATCATCCGCGAGTTTCTGCCCAAGCAGCTTTCGGACGCGGACACCGAGAAGGCCGTCGCCGCTGCGATCGCCGAGGCCGGTGCCGCGAGCATCAAGGACATGGGCAAGGTGATGGCGGCGCTGAGGACGCGCTATGCCGGCCAGATGGATTTCGGCAAGGCCGGTCAGCTGGTCAAATCCCTGCTGGGCTAGACCCGTTCGTCAATCCGTGACTGCATCCATGCTTCGGCTGGATGGTGTGCGCGGCCGCGCCTCCAGGATGTGCGCCCCAGCGCGCGCCTTACTGTAGAGGCCAAGCCGCTATGATGAGAGGGGTTCCAAACAAGACGACAAGCACTGTCAGCGGCAACCCAAGGCGCCAATAATCGGTGAAGCGGTAGCCGCCCGGCCCCATGACCAGCAGATTGTTTTGATGGCCGATAGGGGTGAGAAAATCGCAGGCGCAGCCGAGCGCCACCGCCATCAGGAACGGGTCCATATTGTAGCCGAGGGTCTTGGCGACGACGGCGGCCACCGGCCCCAGCACGAGCACGGCGGCTGCGTGATGCATGAACGGCGTCAACAGCATCGAGACCACCAGCATCATCGCCAGCACGACGTAGCCTGGAGCTCCGGCCCCAGCCGAGGCCAGGAGCTGGCCGAGCACGTCTGTCGCTCCGGTATCCTTGAGCGCCTCGCCAACCGGAATCAGGGCTCCCAGCATTGCGATCACTGGCCCCTCGATCGCCCCATAGGCTTCCTTTAGGGTGAGCTGTTGGAGCAGGACGACGAGCACGGCCGATCCGAAGAACCCGAGGGCGACCGGCACCAGATGCAGCGACACGAGCACCATGGCGACGACAAGAATAGCCAGCGAGACAAGACCGCGCCGCTTTTTCCCAAGCCCGAGGCTACGGTCTGCGAGCGGCAGACAATTGAGCTCGGTCAACGCCGCAGGCAGCGCGTTGCGCCAGCCTTGCAGCGCCACGACATCGCCAACCTGGAAACGATGGGTCTGCAAGCGGACGTGGCGATTGTGGCCGGCGCGGCTGACGGCGAGCAAATTCACATCGTAAAAGCCGCGTAGGTTTACGGACCGGGGCGTTTGACCGACCAACGGCGACTCCGCGGTGACGATGGCTTCGACGACGTCGAGCTCGTCGTGCTCATGCTCGCCCTTCTCGAGCTCCTTGGCGCCAACGAGTTTGAGACGGCCCCCGTCGGTGAGACGTTTGATCGCGGCAGAGTCGGCTTGGATGGTGACGACGTCTCCAACGTAAAGCGGCCAATAGCGGTTGGGGAGGTAGTGGTGACCGCCCTCGCGCGCAATCGCCCGCACCAGCACGTCGGCCTCCCCGAAATGCTCCAAATCGGCGACCCGCTTGCCGACAAAAAGCGAGCCCTCCGTGATCTCGAGCTCGGTCGTGTATTTCTCGATCTCGAAAGCTTCTTCCGCGCTCCGTGTTCCCGTTCGCTCCTTCGGCAGGAGCCTCCAGCCGAACGCCAGGAACACCACGGCGACGCAGGTCAGCGGCAGGCCAACCCAGGCAAAGTCGAAGAGAGAATAGGGGGCACGGCCCAACTCCTCACGCACGCTGGAGATCAACAGATTGGGCGAGGTGCCGATCAGCGTCATGGTGCCGCCGATGAGCGATCCAAAAGCGAGCGGCATCAGGTAGATCGACGGGGATTGGTTGCTGCGCCGGGCAACTTGAATCGCGATCGGCATGAAAATCCCAAGCGTGCCGACATTCTTGATGAAGGCCGAAAGGAACGCGACCGACGCGGTCAGGGCGCCGACCTGCAACGAGGGCGACCGCACATCCTTCAGGGCCTTGCGGACCAAACCGTCGAGAATGCCCGAGCTTGAGATGGCTTTGCCCACCACCAGGACCGAGGCGATGATGATGATCACCGGGTTGGAAAAACCGCTGAAGGTCTTCCACGCGGGAACCACGCCAATAAGCGCGGCTACGAGCAGGGTGAAAACGGCGACGACGTCGTAACGCCAGCGGCCCCAAACGAAGAGGCCCAGCATCATGATGATGATGGCGAAGGATGCGATCTGCAGAGGTGTCAATCCAAGCATTGAATCGCTCTTTTGGGAAATTGACGGTGACACACATCGGCATTGCCCATTTCAGGAGTCAAGCGATGGCGGACATGTTGCTGGCCAAAAACGGCGGACGCCGCGCCGGTTCCAAGAACGGACGGATCGGGGCGAATCCCCTCGCTATTTTGGCTGCCGGTTCGCGCATCTTGCCCAAACCAGTGACGGCCTTGGTCAAAGCAGCTTCTTCAGTCAGTGGGAGGCCATTTGTGCTATTACATGAGCTAATACGGCCTCCAGCATTGGCCGTATGGGAGTGCCAAAATAGCCGCGATCTCAAGCAAGGGCGGAGAGGAGCATTTTCGATGAGCGATCAGTCTGATCAAACCAAGCCGCAGGATCCTGAAGGCACCTCTGGCGACACAGCGCCGGCTCAGGGCTCCGCCGAGGACAGAGTAAGCAGCCTGGCCGACACGGCCCACGAGCTGGTTACGACCGCGCGTGAGAAGGCCGGCGAGACACTCGACACCACGCGCGAGGGTATCCAGAAGGCTTGGGAGCAGACCGCTGAGTTTGCCGAGGAGCAAAGGAAGAAGGCCCAGGAAACCCTGGGGAGTGTGACCGAGCAGTCCTTGGCGGGTGTCGATAAGTCGACCCAAGCCACCATAGTGGCGGCCCGAGAAGCCATGCAGTCGATGGAGAAGACGGCTGAAGACCTTACCGAAAGGCTGAGGGATTTCACCAAACGTCACGAATCCGAGACCTTCTCGGGCACCCTCGCCGAAGAGCGTCATATGCGTCTCGGTTATGCGGCCTATCTGCTCTTTGCCCTCGCGCCGATTACGCTGGTGTCCGGTCTCTATGGGCTGCTTCTGTGCCATAGGCGGTTGCGCGACGATGCTATCGGCGGAACCGTGCTCCGGAGTCATTTCCGCTGGCTGATACGCACGTTCTGGCTTGCCGCCGGTTCGGTGCTGATTGCCGCGATCCTGGCATGGGTGTTCGGAAGCTTCGTCGGGGGCGTAGTTCTTCTCGTGGGGCTTGTCTGGTTTTCCTATCGCCTGATCAAAGGCTGGCTTTCGCTTTACGACGGCATGATGATCGCGCAGCCCAATGCGCTGTGGTAATCGCGCGGATCGATCTCGGTAGCGTAGCTCCACCCGCGAAGGCCAGGCTCCGCTTCTAGCCGCTCAACCTTCGGCGACATTGCCCGGCTTGACCGGGCAATGCAGTCGCCGCCGGCGCCGGCGATCGAGTTCACAACGCTACGCCCCCACCCCGGCGCTATCAAATCAGGGCCCGCGAGCCCCGACCATTCCCGCGATGACAGCTGGGTGGGGCGGTCGTCGAGAGGCAGATGCCTCTGTGGTCGGCACGAACCGAGACCCGATCGGCCAGCCGCCGCAACGATCGGGAATCCAAATGAAGTGTTCGGATTAATCCTGCGACGGCTGGCCACGCGGCGCTTTGTCTTCGCACCGCAACACAGTTCCGTCACTGCACTGCAATATCAAACTGTGCAATGCAGCACGGTGATTCGTGCTCAGCCAAAAGGAGGCCGACCATGTTCTCTCGCTTCAACTTTAAGACCTTCGCCGCCGCCGTTGCAGCCCTTGCTACCCTCGCACTTGCCGCGGGGCCCGCTGGCGCCGAGGAGCCCATGACTCAGGTTGGACCGGTCGGGCCCTATGAGCCCATCCTCACCACACTCGGCTCAAAGCGCCTGATTGCGTTCTACGTGCCGGATAGCGGCCGCTGCGCCATCAATGCCGTCGTGTTCGATTCGGCGTCCGCCGACGCGCCCTATTCGGCGTCGCGGGCTCGGATCAGCCTGTGGCCGGGCGAGGTGCTTCACCTCGACGGCACCGACCAGCAATCGATCGATCTGCGCTGTGGTGAAGCCGCCGCTGCTTTGACCCTGAGCGGTCCGGCCGAGCTCATCAGCACCGGCGCCACCAACTAACGGCTCGATCAGAGCTGGCACGATCGGCCGGGTGGGAGATTTGCGGCTCCCATCCGGCCTTTTTTTGCCTCCAATTCGCGGGCCCCTGGACACTCCAGCCGCTGTTCATTATTTGTTCCAAGCAGTGAATAGCGGTGATGATACCAACAGGCCTGTGGCCATCAGCCTCTGGCGGGCGCTCACTCGCAAGCCATGAAGTTCCCCGATTCGTTCCTCGATGAGATCAGGAACCGCTTGCCGGTGTCCCAGGTCGTGTCTCGCCGCGTGGCGCTGAAGCGCGCCGGGCGCGAATGGAAGGGGCTGTCGCCCTTCAACCAGGAAAAGACGGCGTCCTTCACCGTCAACGACCAGAAGGGCTTCTATCACTGCTTCTCCTCCGGCAAGCATGGCGACGTCTTCAGCTTCCTCATGGACACCGAAGGCTTGAGCTTCCCCGAGGCGGTGGAGAAGCTCGCCGGCGAGGCTGGCATCGACATGCCGAAGCCGGATCCGCAATTCGAGCGCGCGGCCAAGGAGCGGCTCGGCCTGTTCGAGGCGCTCGAGGCCGCCACGCTCCTGTTCGAAGAGGCGCTACAGGCGAGAGGGGGTCGCGACGCGCTGGCTTACGCCGAGCATCGCGGGCTCACCGCCAATACGCTGAAGGAGTTCCGCATCGGCTTCGCGCCGAACACCAAGGATGTGTTGAAAGCCGCTTTGAGCAAACGCGGTTTCAACGAGGCTCAGCTCCTCGAAGCCGGCCTCCTGGTCAAGCCCGACGATGGCCGGGCGCCCTATGACCGGTTCCGCCACCGGCTGGTGATCCCCATTGCCAATGCGCGCGGCCGCATCATCGCCTTCGGTGCGCGTGCGCTCGATCCCGCGACCGAACCGAAATATCTGAACTCGCCCGAGACCAGGCTGTTCGACAAGGGCTCGATGGTCTTCAATTTCGCCCGCGCCCGCAACGCGGCCTTCGACAAGGGCGAGCTGATCGTGGTCGAGGGCTATATGGACGTCATCGCCCTGCATCAGGCGGGGTTCCAGAATACCGTCGCGACGCTCGGCACCGCCTTCACCGAGCGGCAGATGGATCAGCTGTGGCTGCTCGCGCCGGAACCGATCATCTGCTTCGACGGCGATCGCGCCGGCGAGGCGGCGGCGGCGCGGGCCATCGACCGCATGCTGCCGGTGTTGCGCGAGGGGCATTCCTTCCGCTTTGCCTTCCTGCCGCGGGGGTCCGACCCCGACGACCTCGTGCGCAACGAGGGCCCAGGCGCATTGGCGCAATGCCTGGCCGAGGCGCGGCCCCTGATCGACGTGCTGTGGCAGCGCGAATGCACGGGTCACAGCCTCGATACGCCCGAGCGGCGCGCCGCGCTCGAGGAGCGGCTGGAGCATCTGCTCGCCACCATCGGCAATGCGCGGGTGAAGGATCATTACCGCAAGGAGATCAAGTCGCGGCTTTGGACCTTGTGGCGGGACGTGGGGAAGCGCGGCGCCGGCCCGGCCAAGACGTCGTCCCAACCCGGCGCCGCGAGCGGGGCGATGCCGCTTCCGTCCGCTCACGGCTTCGCCATCACCATCATCCTGGCGCTCGCTCACCATCCCTGGCTGCTCGACCATTTCGCCGAGGAGGTTGCTCATATCGACATCAGGCAGAAGCAGCTGGCCGAGCTTCTGGCCGCGCTCACACTTGCCATCTTCCAGCATCAGGGCATCGAGCGCGGACCGCTGGCCGAGCTCATGCATGAGAGCGGCCAGGGCAGACTGTTCGAGACGCTCGACCGCTCGAGCGCGTTCAAGCGCGTCGCCTTCCTTCAGCCGAAGACGCCGGAGGCCGAGGTCGAGGAGCAATTCGGCGAGCTTCTGTTTCGCTGGACCACGCTCAAGAGCCTGGACAAGGAGGTGCAGGAGGCAGCACTCGACCTCTCCGATCTCACCGAAACCGAATATGACCAATTCGCTTTGTTGCAGCAGCAGGTGGCCAATGCCGGCTTGCGCCATGCCTCCGACGACGCCGGCGACCGCGAGAGCAGCAAGAAATTTCTCGAAACCATCGCGCGGCTCAAAGGCGAGAATATCGCGGGTCAGCGGGGCAAGCGCGCGGATCGCCGCTTGGATCGTGGCTAGAAATCCCTGTCCGGCACTCTAATTGCATGGGCGAATTTCAGGGCTCTTGCGGGTGGGCCAGGGGCCAAGAATTGTTCTGCTGGAAGTGCTTGCAGCCTTGACACAGGGTGCCCGTCTCGCCAATTCCATGTGAGGAACTTGATCGGCCGGAGGCACCTCCCGGCGTTCGGGGAGCTTCCAAAAAAGGTGCGTCGCAGCTCCCTCGCTGGTCGGCGTGGAGTTCCCTCAGTGGGCTTTGGCCCTGGACATTTCGGAGCGGGGCCCTAGACCTCCGCGACTAAGACATTTGGTCCGGAACATGAGTTCCAATCCTTCTGCCCCGAGGGGGCGAGTTTGGTTGGGGAGAGCGAGGTTGGCCAAGGCTTAACGTCAGTCGGGAATGAACTGGCGGCCAGCTCTCGGCCCAAGTCATGATTAATCGTCGATTAACGGTGATCGCCGCTAATCGCTTGAGAATCGCGATGCTGCGGGGCGCGATTCTCCCTTCGCCGCTTAAACCCCCGCGCTCATCCTGGCCCCGCCGGGTCTGACGGAAATGCGCTTCGGAGTACGATGAATGGCAATGGCGACCAAGACCGCTGAAGCCGAAGATCAGGAGCAGCCCCAGGTCGAGACCCCCGACGGTCCCGTGCTCGACATGTCGGATGCCGCGGTCAAGAAGCTGATCAAGACGGCGAAGGCGCGAGGCTTCGTCACCTATGACGAGCTGAACGAGGTGCTCCCTTCCGAGGAAGTTTCCTCCGAGCAGATCGAGGACACCATGTCGATGCTCTCCGACATGGGCATCAACGTCATCGACACCGATGAGGCGGAGGAGGCCGAGGAGGGCGCCGTCGACGCGCCGCGCGCGGTGGCGACCGTGACCCCCATCGCCAAGGCTGAGACCAAGGTCGAGCCGATCGAGCGCACCGACGATCCCGTCCGCATGTATTTGCGCGAGATGGGCTCGGTCGAGCTGTTGTCGCGCGAAGGCGAGATCGCCATCGCCAAACGCATCGAGGCCGGGCGCGAGGCCATGATCGCGGGACTGTGCGAGAGCCCGCTCACCTTCCAAGCCATCATCATCTGGCGCGACGAGCTGAACGAAGGCAAGATTCTGCTGCGCGACATCATCGATCTCGAAGCCACCTATCAAGGCCCCGACGCCAAGCCGACGCCGTCGCAGCCGCTGCCCGAGGGCATGAATGGCGAGGCCCATCCGCAAGCCGACGGCCACAATGCGCAAGCGAACCCCGGGCACAATGCGCAGGCCAAGCCCGGGGCCAATGCCCATGCGAAGCCGGGCGCCGCGCCGGAGGAAGAGCCGGCGCAACCGGAAGAATATGAAGACGACGACGACGATCTCGAAAATTCGCTTTCGCTCGCCGCCATGGAAGCCGAGCTGAAGCCGCAGGTGCTGGAGACCTTCGACCTCGTCGCCACCAATTACAAGAAGCTGCGCAAGCTCCAGGATCAGCTGGTCGAGCGCGCGCTCCGCAACGACGTGCTCTCCACGAGCCAAGAGAAACGCTACAAGGCGCTGAAGGATGAGATCGTCACCGAGGTCAAGAGCCTCTCCCTCAACGCCAACCGCATCGAGAGCCTGGTCGAGACCCTCTACGACATCAACAAAAAGCTGATCGGCTATGAGGGGCGCATGCTGCGGCTGGCCGAAAGCTACGGCGTCAAGCGCGAGGATTTCATCGCCGAATATCAGACCAACGAGCTCGACCCCAATTGGCTTCGCCGCGTCGGCCGGCTGAAGAAGAAGGGCTGGAGCGATTTCGTCCATGACGAGCGCGGGCTGATCAAGGACGTACGCCAGGAGATCCATAACCTCGCGGCCGAGACCGGCCTCCAGATCATCGAGTTCCGCCGCATCGTCCATATCGTGCAGAAGGGCGAGCGCGAGGCGCGCCAGGCGAAGAAGGAAATGGTCGAGGCCAATCTCCGCCTCGTCATCTCCATCGCCAAGAAATACACCAATCGCGGCCTGCAATTCCTCGACCTGATCCAGGAAGGCAATATCGGGCTGATGAAGGCGGTGGACAAATTCGAATATCGCCGCGGCTACAAATTCTCCACCTACGCCACCTGGTGGATCCGCCAGGCCATCACCCGCTCCATCGCCGACCAGGCCCGCACCATCCGCATCCCCGTGCATATGATCGAGACCATCAACAAGATCGTGCGCACCTCGCGCC
This sequence comes from Methyloceanibacter sp., assembly GCA_049678565.1. Taxonomy (GTDB): domain Bacteria; phylum Pseudomonadota; class Alphaproteobacteria; order Rhizobiales; family Methyloligellaceae; genus Methyloceanibacter. Next base: position 9,509 of record JBAUEK010000185.1, read on the forward strand.
AGATGCTGCATGAGATCGGCCGCGAGCCGACGCCGGAGGAGCTGGCCGAGAAGCTGGCCATGCCGCTGGAGAAGGTGCGCAAGGTGCTGAAGATCGCCAAGGAGCCGATCTCGCTCGAGACCCCGATCGGCGACGAGGAAGATTCCTATCTCGGCGATTTCATCGAGGACAAGAACGCGATCTTGCCGATCGACGCCGCCATCCAATCCAATCTGCGCGAGACCACCACGCGCGTGCTCGCCTCCCTCACCCCGCGCGAAGAGCGCGTGCTCCGCATGCGCTTCGGCATCGGCATGAACACCGACCACACCTTGGAAGAGGTCGGCCAGCAATTCTCGGTGACGCGCGAGCGCATCCGCCAGATCGAAGCCAAGGCGCTGCGCAAGCTCAAACACCCGTCGCGCTCGCGCAAGCTCAGGAGCTTCCTCGATAACTAGTTCGCCACTTGCTCCATCCCTCCCCTTGATGGGGAGGGAGTCCTCGCGCCGCGAGGGCGGGTGGGGTGAACCGCGCTAGGTGAGGGGGGAGGGATGACCTTGCAAGGTACCAAAGGAAGCAGACCATGCGTCTCATAGCTCTCGGATTATTGCTTGCCGCGCTCGCCATGCCGGTCGCGGCCGATGCCGGCCCGGTCAGAGCCACCGCCGCCGGCGCCGGAACCGCCGTCGCCGTCACCGGCACGGC
>JBAUEK010000186.1:0-9328 GCA_049678565.1 Methyloceanibacter sp.
CCAAGCTCCGTCTCGGCTCGATCCAGCTCGCGGTTGAAAAAGCGGTCGGTGAGATGCGTCGCCTGCTCATGCAAGCGGGAAATGAGATAGAGGGCGCCGGCGCCAACCACGAGCCAGGCCCAGTTGGGGATGGCGAGATGCTCCTGCAGATACTCGACCTCATGGTGCAGCAGGAGAGCCGGAATGCTGAGGGTCAGGCCAAGAATGGTCACGCGGCGAAGCGGGATGGCCACACTCACCACGCGCTCCCGGCGGATGGCCTCGAACACGAACAGACATAGGATGCCGTTCACGAGATAGAGCAGACCAATCACGTCGTCGGGCGGGGTGAAGTCACCCCAAGCCGTGTCGAAAATGGTGGTGGTGGAGGCGAGCTCGGCGAGGATGAAGGCGGGAAGTCCGATCAGGCACCCCCAGATCACCCAACGCAGGCGCTGATAGTCCTCTGGGGCGAGCCGGCGTCGCCGCTCGAGCAGAATGGAAACCGCGGAGATGGCCACGACGAGGCCGATGAGGATCGCCGCCCGCGTGCCATTCTCGGTGCGGTAGTCGAACAGATTGCCATAGGAGGTCATCAGCCCAAGCGCGAGAACGACGCCGATCGCCGGCAAAGCGCGCTCAAGCCAGCGCCATCTGGGATCGGGTTTGTCGTTCGGCGCGCGCAGGACGAAGAGAATGAGTCCCATATAGCCCGCGGCCTCGGCGATACACTCCGCCGCGTTCTGCGCCAGCAAGACCGGGGGAGCTTGCTGCAAGAGCGCGTAGAACCCATAGATCTGACCCGGGTTGAACCACATGACATAGAGGAAGAAGCCCCAGCTCATGGCGCCCGGGCGAGTCCACACCAGCCACGCCGCGGCGAGCACCACGAGAATCCCGGCGATCTGATCCAGCGCCACGACGAAGCGCTCGAACGGATTCGCCGGCTCCGATTTCGCCACCAGGGCGACCTGTCTCGCCGGCTGCCCAGTGGTCGGCAGGAGATAGAAGGTGGCCGGGCGCCCCGGCCGCACGAATTGACGGCCGCCGAGGACCGCTAGCGCATTGCCGCAGGCTACGGCGTCGTAGGGGAAGCATTCAAGCCGCGACAGATCGAGCTGGTCGCCCTCCCTGATTCCGGCCGCCCAGGCAGGAGAATCGGCCAACGCGTCGAAGGGACCCTGCACGTCGGAGATCAGGCCGTCATTGTTGGCGGTGAAGCCGTAGGAGCCCAAAGGCTGCACCACGCGCCAGAGATCCGGAGCGATCATGACGAGCGCCCAGGCGAGGAGCACGAAGAGCAGGATGGGGTGGCGCGTCTTGGGCTCGATGTTGGGCATTGGCTTGAAGCCCGCGCGCCGAATCGGCGCTGATGGCGCGGGATGTTAGTGCGGGCGGAGGCCGAGAGCTAGTCAGCGAACGAGGCTCGACGACAGGTTGGCACTGTCTATACCGGCCCACTCACCCCATTTCACGATTGCGTCATGAAAGGCGTGGGCGGCAAAAGACCTTTGGCGGCCTATCTCGGGGACGCTAGACTTACAGGAAAGGATCATTACGGAGGTTCAAATTATTCGCATTTCGCCGCTGGCGGGGGCCTTATTGCTGGGACTCGCACTTTGGTGCGGAGGTGTTAGTGCCGCGAGCAGCCCGACGCCGAGGTCGAGCATGCCCAAAATCGACAACCCCTATTGCGCGATCTCGACCTATCTCCTGCCGGATTTCTCCGAGCAGGCGACGTCCATGATGGACCGCAATGGACATCCCGCCATCGTGGTGAGTTCCCGCACCCTCGCGGCGACCCCGCTTTACGGCCACTTCCTGATGGCGCATGAGTGCTGCCATCACACCCTTGGTCACGTGCGTCGCTACTTCAGTGGACTTGGTCAATTGGGGCCTCAGCCCTTCTATTATATCCAGCCGGCGCTGAGGAATATGGAGCTCGATGCCGATGCTTGCGCGGTCAAGATGCTCAAGGCCACGCACGAGCCGGACGCGATCGAGGCCGCACGGCAGAGGATGTTGAGCTTCGGTACGACACCGACCGGTGCGCACTACCCAACCGGTATCGAGCGGGCGGAGAACATCGCCAAAAGCGCCGCTCAGGATTGACCCTGGCTTTGGCCAATGACGTGCGCAAGGGCCGTCACCGATGGCAATCGATGTCGCGGCGAGCTTTCGGACGCCACGCCGGCAAATTTTGAGTTGCTGCAGGGCGCGCTGAGCGTAGTCGTCCCGCGCACCCTGCCAGCCAATTACCGCGGCTTGGCCAAGCTCGGCTTGCTTCGGCGCTATTTCTTTTGCGCGTCGGAGGTGTTGGTGGGGGTGCCGTCGAGCGGATCGCCCTTCTTGAAGGCGATCTTCACATAGTGATCGCCATCCTTGGCGATTTTCGTGGTCCAGCCGGTGGTCCAGCTGATCACGGCGGCGCCGCCGTCCTCTTTCCACGTCCCTTCCATGGTCTCGGCCAGGGTGGCCTTCGCCTGACCGTCAGCCGACAAGGTGATCTCAAACGGCTTGCCGTCGCTGTTCTTGACCGCCCAGACGCCCTCGAATTCGCTGTCCGCGAGAACGGCGAAGGTCGCCAAGACGAGGGTCAAGCCTGCCGCAACGGCAGTCGAAACGATGCTGATAATCCTATTCATTGGGAGCACTCTTTTTTGAATGTCGCTGGGCCCTTCGCAGGGAAACCGGCATGCGAGCAAGAAAGTGAGATCGAGGCGAAGGGTTTCGCTAGCAGTCAATTGATAGCAGCTTGGGCCGACACGTTCACTTCCATTGCGCCAGTTTGGTCAATGTCGGCACTCACGTGTCGGTCCCCCGAGACACTCGCCACAAATGCTTGAGACACGCGTTCAGGCCGAGCGCGCCCGCAGACTGCGCTGGAGCAGCGTAGGGAGTTGAACCGGCGCTGCGAGCGAAGGGCCTGAGTGCGGCATGGTCGATTCCGCGGCGCGTGCCGGACTACGCCGGACGTCCCGCCTCGGTTGCCTCTGGCACCTCGATCAGCCGCCCGTTCTTGACGTCATAGACGTAGCCGTAAACGGGGATCGAGCCCGCGACCAGCGGGTGGGACCTGATCCGCCTGACATCGCTGGTGACGCTCTCGACCTGGTTCGCGATCGTCAGCCAATCGATGAAGTCGCCCTCGGCCGAGCCCGGCCCCTTGCCGACATCGTGCCAGCCATCGGCATCGATCGTCGCGGTGTCGAGGCTCTGCTTGAGCAGCGCGCGCATCACCTCGTCGCTGAATGTCTCCATGCCGCAATCCGTGTGGTGGACCACGAACCACTCATTCGTGCCAAGCAGCTTGTGCGAAATGACCAGGGAGCGGATGGCGTCGTCGCTGGCGCGCCCGCCGGCATTGCGAATGACATGGGCGTCGCCCTCGCTCAGGCCGGCGAATTTCGCCGGATCGAGCCTCGCATCCATGCAGGTGAGAATGGCGAAGCGCCGGGCTGGCGGCATCGCCAGCGCACGCTTGTCCCCGAACGACGCCGCATAGGCCTTGTTCGCTGCCAGTACCTCATCAAGAATCTTGGTCATTTGACATCTCCTTGGAACTCCTCCGCTCCCAGTACACACAAATCCGTCGCTGGGCGAAGCGATGCTCGATCGCTCCAGTGACGCAAAGCAACCCCCGTTTAACGAAGGTGGGCGTGGTCGCCGGCGGCCAGCGTCTTTAGCGCGACCCGATCGACCTTGCCGGTGGCATTAAGCGGCATCGTATCGAGGAAGACGATCTCCTCTGGCGTCTTATAGCCCACGCGGGCGTGAGCGAATTGGATCAAATCCATGGACTTTGGGCGTGGCACATCCGGCTTCAGGGCCACATAGGCCCGGACATTCTCGCCATGCGTCAGATCGTGCAGACCGATGACGCCGGCGCTCTCCACCGCCGGGTGCTCCAGCAGGGCCTCCTCAACTTCCTGCGGGCAAATGTTGGAGCCGTCATGGACGATGATCTGCTTCTTGCGCCCGCAGAACCACAAATAGCCGTCCTCGTCGGCCTTCATCACATCGCCCGTATCGAGCCATTCCTCGCGGATCACGTCGGCGCTCGCGGCCGGATCGTTCCAATAACCGGAGGTGCGCGACGGCGTTTTGACCCAGAGGCGGCCTTCCTCGCCGCTCTCCAGCTCAAGCCCTTCATCGCTGCGGAGGGAAAAATGGAAGCCGGGACTTGGCAGTCCAACCGAGCCGAGCTTGTCGACAACCGTCGGCGGGTTGAGCGCGGCAAGGCCGATCTCGGTCATGCCATAGCCTTCGCTGACCGGATGACCGGTCAGCGCCATGTACTCTTTCTCCAGCTCGGCCGGAACCTTGTCCCCGGCGGAACGGCACAGGCGCAGCGAGCTCAGCTCGTCCGGCGTCATGTCGTGCTCGCGAATGAGATGGAGCAGCGCCGTCGGCAACATCGACATCACCGTCGGCCGCGTGGCGCGGAACAGCGGGCCGAGCTCGTGATGGTCGAAACTTCTGGCGACGACGGCGCGCGCGCCGGCCGAGAGCGCCGACAGGGCAAAGGTAAAGCCGCCAATATGCGAGACGGACGAGGCCGGGAGCACGACGTCGTCGGGGGTCAATTTGAACGACTTGACCGCACTGGCGAACATCCAGCCGAGCGAAGACCGCGAGTGAGTCACGCCCTTGGCCGGACCGGTGCTACCGGAGGTGAAGAAGATCGCGGCCGGAGCGTCCGGACCCAACTGCGGTAAAACAGCCTCAGCGCTATCCGTTTCGACCAGGCGCTCGAAGTCCGATCGTTCGCTTGAGCCAAAGGAGATGGCGCCGAGTGGCAGCTTGCTTGCCTTGCTGCCGGCAAGGTCGCCCGCACGCTCGGCATGGGCAAAAATAATGCTCGCGCCGCTGACGTCCAAAGCGTGATCGATTTCGGGCGTCGTGTAGCGGTAATTGAGCGGGGTCAGCACCAGACCCGCCTTGAAGCAGGCGAGGTAGTGGGCAAGCAGCGCGATGCGGTTCGGCATCAGCGAGGCTACGCGGTCGCCAGGCTTCAAGCCGAGCGCCAGATAATTGGCCGCAAGCCGGCTCGTGGCGCGCTCAAGCTCGGACCAGGACGCCTCGGTCTTGATCGAAACCAAGGCGACCTTTTCCGGGCTGTTCTCAAGTCCGACCCTTAGCAGGTTGGATAACGGGATGGGCTCGTCCAGCGGAGGTCCCGAGTGCGGCATGTTAGTCTTTTCCTTGCGATGTCAGCTCATTGGGTCCGGTCCGCGCGCGCAACCGGCGCGCACAGATCCTGTTTCTGGTTATTGGCCGGCAGGCACCGCGGCGCGCTCACTCAATGCTTCGAGCACGAGCTCTGCCACCCTTTCGGAGGATGCGGGATTCTGACCGGTGATGAGATTGCCGTCGCGAAGGGCGAAAGGTTGGAAGTCTGGCGCAGTCTCCACCTTGGCTCCAAGCTGGCGCAATCGATCCTCGAGGAAGAAGGGAATGGCCTTGTCCAATCCGGCGGCGGCTTCCTCGCTATTGGTGAAGGCGGCGACGCGCTTGCCGAAGACCACGGGCTCGCCACTGCCGAACTTGGCCGAGACAAGGCCGGCCGGCCCGTGACACACGGCGGCAACCACGGCGCCGCGGTCGAGCGTCTCGACCACTTTATTGGCGAGAGCGGTCGAATTCGGCAGATCCCACATGGTGCCGTGACCTCCGGGAAGGAACACGGCGTCATAGGCGGAGGCGTCGACACTCGCAATCGCCTTGGTGTCGGCGATCTTTGCGCTCGCCTTAGGATCGCGCAGGAAGCGATCGACGGAGTCCGGGTTCTCGCCGAGCGGTTTCTTGCTGCGCGGGTCGATGGGCACGGCGCCGCCCGCAATGGAGACGATGTCAACCTCGGCGCCGGCTTCGACGAAAGCGTAATAGGGCGTGGCAAGCTCTTAGAACCAAAGGCCGGTCGGCTCGCCGGAACTGCCCATGAAGGCAGCGGACGTCACCACGAACAATATCTTGAGAGGGATCATGATCTCACTTCAGCGGAGGGTTGGATTTGGACGCATCCTAAGGCCGCCGCAATTTACCACAATGCCCGCGCGAGCATTGCGACACTTAGCTCGATTTCACCGCCATCTTCATAGATGTCATTGACCCGCCGTCACGCGCATGTCCAAGCTTCCGGAGACCTTCAAAGGCGCATGCATGGCCCTGTCTCGCGCAATCGTCCTTATGCTGCTATTGCTTGGCGGCGGCGCGTCCGCTGTGGCGGAAGACAACCTGCCCCGGCAACAATGCTGGACGCCGGCAGAGCTTGCCGGCACGGCATCCGAAATCAAGCATCAGCGTTCCAAAGGCGCCCTCGATCTTGCCGCCCTCAAGCGCGTCGTGCCGCCTCCCGCGACACCGGTCCCGTCGTCGCTTCGTGGTCTGATTGGAAGCGTCGAACTGCCACCGGATCGGAAACTGATCGCGCTCACCTTCGATCTTTGCGAGGAGAGTGGCTACGTCTCGGGCTATGACGGCCGCATTGTCGATCTCCTCCGCGCGCAAGGGATCAAGGCTACCTTCTTCGCCGGCGGGAAATGGATGGAGACCCACCCCGAGCGAGCGGCGCAGCTCATCGCCGACCCACTGTTCGAGGTCGGAAGCCACGGGCTCAGTCACGCCGATCTGTCGAAGACCAACGAGGCCAAGACGGCCGAGGAGATCGCGCTGACCGAGGCTGCCTATACCCGGGCCAAGACCGCGCTCACTGCGCGTCAATGCGTCCTGGGTGCGGCGGCGCCGGCGCCGCCCGAGCAGCTCAGGCTGTTCCGCTTTCCTTACGGCCGCTGCAACGCCAAATCGCTCGCCGCGGCCGGCGATGCCGGACTGCTCGCGGTGCAGTGGGACGTGGTCACCGGCGATCCAGACCCCCGCGTGTCGGCCAAGATCATCGCCAACACCATCCTCACCCGCGCCCATCCTGGCGCTATCGTCGTGGCCCACGCCAATGGCAGAGGCAGCAATACCGCGGCGGCGCTCGCCGTCGCGCTGCCGAAGCTGAAGGAGCAAGGCTATAGTTTCGTCACCGTGAGCGAGTTGCTCGAGGCCGGCAAGCCCATCATCGCGCAAGCCTGCTCTCAGCCGAAGCAGGTCAAGTCGCGGCGGATCGCGCGTGAGTCAAAACAGCGAAGCGGCCATGACCTCTTCTCCCTTTTCCACCGGCGCAATTGAGCTTGCCAGCGCGGGCGGGCACAGCCTGCGCCTGCTGCCGCTCGAGCCACACTCGGTCCGTCCGCTGGCCGAAGCGCTTGCCGCCATGGAGCCGTGGTCGGTGATGAACATTTCCGCCGACAGGCTCGCCGCGTTCTTGACCAACCCAGACGGCGCGTTATGCCGCTATGTGGTCAGTCTGGACGGGGCCGACGCCGGCGTGGTGTCGATCCGCTTTCCCTGGCTCAAGGGGCCCTATCTCGAACTGCTGGCGCTCCTGCCGCAAGCTCAGGACCGGGGCATCGGTAGGACGATCATGGCCTGGTTGGAGGTGACGGCGCGCCGGCACGAGGCGCGCAATCTCTGGGTCTGCGCCTCGTCGTCCAATGCCAAGGCCTTGCGCTTCTATGAGCGCCACGGCTTCGAGGCGGTCGGGACGCTCCCCGACCTCGTGGCCGAGGGCTATGACGAGATTCTGCTGCGCAAATTTCCGCTTTGAGGGCGCGTCCAACCCCGTTGCTATTCCGGGGCAGCGTCGCCCGGCACCGCATCGGGATCGATGTCGGGAATGTCATCGTCGTCGATCCCGGGCGCATGGTCGATGTAGATGATGCCGCCCTCGATGGACACGGTCTCGTTGCCGTCGAGATCGTACTCCTCGTCATTCTCGAGCTTGACCTTGCATCCCGACGCGCAAGGGGCGTCGACTTCCTTCTCGGGCTCGACCGTCAGCTCCTTGGAGTCGCTGCCGGCGATCACGGTAATCTTGTGCGGCTTGGGGTCCAAATTGGAGATGGTGAGAGCCCAGGCCGGGCCGGTGGCGAGCAAGGACAAGACCCCAAGCGCGGCTACGGTGACGACGAACCTCATGCCTGTTTCCTCCCCAAAAGGGCCCCTTGAGTCCATTGGACTGCGCGGGCTTTCTAGTCTTGGCACATTCCTTAGCCGAACAGGATGCCCGCATTTTGTTAGCCCGGCGGCGAAAAAAATGCGTGAGACCCCGGCGCCGTGATCTAGGGCCGGTTCTGGCCACTGCCGCCGAAGCGAATCGTCCCCTATTACTGTCCGGGAAGCGCCGTTTTGCAAGGATTTCTGCGCCTAGCAGCACCCCTTCACGGAGCCTGGAACCAATGCCTGGCGGGGGCGTTTGGTGGTCTAATTTGCCGTGCTGAGGAATTGTCCACTGCGGTAGAAAAAGGGCTTGGCGGGCACCGCAAAGAGTCCCTAATATCGCCCTCTTAGAGCCAAAGACCGCATCGATCGGAAAGGAGGCTTCCCATGGAGCTTACCGGTACGCTGACGGCCATCCTGGCTTTGGTGTCGTTCGGGTTTGTCGCCGCAATCATCCTGGGGATGATCTGAGCGCCACCCCTTTCAAACACTATTCGGCCGCATCGGCGATCCGCTTCGGATCGTAATTGAGGATGGGCGCCAGCCAGCGCTCGGCCTCTTCCAGGCTCCAGCCCTTGCGGCTGGCGTAGTCCTGGACCTGATCGTGGCCGATCTTCCCCACGCCGAAATAGCGACTTTCGGGGTGGGCGAAATATAGCCCTGAGACGGCCGCGGCCGGCCACATGGCGCAACTCTCGGTGAGTTGGAGGCCGGCCGCCTTTTCGGCATCGAGCAACCGGAACAGCGTCCGCTTCTCGGTGTGGTCGGGCTGGGCCGGATAGCCAGGCGCCGGCCGGATGCCCCGATACTCTTCGGCGACAAGGCCCTCATTGGAGAGTTTCTCGTCCGGCGCATAGGCCCAAAGCTCGCGCCGCACCTTCTCATGCAGAGCCTCGGCAAAGGCTTCGGCCAGACGGTCGGCGAGCGCCTTGGACATGATCTTGGAATAATCGTCATTGGCGCGCTCGAAGCGCCTGGCGACATCCTCCTCGCCGATGCCGGCGGTCACGGCGAAGGCGCCGATATAGTCGGCGACGCCGCTCTCCTTTGGCGCGATGAAATCGGCAAGCGCGAGATTGGGGCGGCCCCGGTCCCGCGCCATCTGCTGGCGGAGGGTGTGCAGCGTGGCGAGCTTTTGCGTGCGCGCCTCATCGGCATAGAGCTCGATGTCATCGCCAACGCTGTTCGCGGGCCAGAAGCCCACGACGCCATTGGCCACCAGCGACTTCTCCGCGATGAGCTGCTTCAGCAAGGTTTGCGCGTCCTCGAACAGAGGGCGCGCGGCCTCGCCATATTTTTCATC